>JBGUWM010000217.1:0-17288 GCA_045221175.1 Acutalibacteraceae bacterium
GCCGTGCGCCTGTCGTTAGAGTGTTTCGCTGCCTGCGGGCAGCGAGTCAGTGGGGCTTTTGCGTAAAAGCCCCCCCGACACCCCCGAAAACGTTGATTGAAGAATCTTTGTAACATTTATACACAGCAGGCTTGTGACGGCGGAATGTCTTACTGGCTGCGGAATAGAAGAAACAAATTACCAATAAGTGAGTGAGCGACAGCGAACGTCAGCGGAATAGTCCAGTGCGGTCACGCACCGGCAGCGGAATAGTCCAGTGCGGTCACGCACTATTTGAAATAGCGGTTTTCGGCAAACTGCTTGAAGCCGCTGATAATTTCCTGAATATATTTGACGGTCGCTTCCGGAGTGGTTTTCATGCCGGTTCTGACCCATTTTGTAACAGATCCGGATACACCGTAGGATAAAAACTCAGCTATGAACAGCTTGTCGTCCGGACTGACTTCCTGCCCCTCGGCGATCTGGTCGATGACACTTAATAAAACCTGCGTGATCACTTCAAACAGATATTGGCGAAATTCGTTGCCGTGTGCCGTGTTGAATGCGTTGGAATAAAACCGAGAGTCCTTTTGTACCACTCTGAGAATCTGCAGCAGCTTCTCACTCCAGTTTTCAATGGTGATATCTTCGGTAAACGGATTGATGACCTCGGTATATAAAATCCAGTTCAAAAGCTCATACTTGTCCTGAAAATGATAGTAAAAGGTCTGTCGGTTCAGACCGCATTGATCCGTAATGTCAGAAATTGTCACCTTGTCAAAGCTCTTTTTTTTCATTACGGCTTTGAATCCCTCTGCTATAACCTTTTTGGTAACCGATGCATCCGGCATGACATCTCCTCCGTTTCTGAAAAAATTCATTGCATGATACAAATCATTAATAAAATCTTCTGTTATTTCGTGAAATTCCGCATAACTTTGCACGCAGTCCTCGAAATATATAGGGGCTTCCTGCGGCTTTCGCCTTGCTCTGCGGGATTTTGTACTCAAATCTGTTGAAAGCTTCTTATCAAATATTAGTATAAAGTATATCATATTTTTATCATAATCTCAACAAAAAAATAAATTTCTTTCATCGCCCTTCAGCCTTCCGGCAAGACTGCACGGTGCATTTTTCGGTAAAAGCAGAAAATGCGCCGCTTTTTCCTGCATAACAAAACAGGTTTGTGCTCATACTAATCACGGAGGTGTTGGAGATGTTTCAAAGTAAAAATGTAAAGAGTGCCAAAAAGAACATCGGATTTTATATTGCTCTGGGGGTTTGTATCGCAACGGTTGCGGCTGCTGCATGGACTACTTACGGCAGGGTGACGGAAAAGGGAGAATCGCCTGATATGGGAGTGGATCATGAGGTCAGCGGAGAACCCTATGAGCTGTCGGCAGCGCATGATGCGTCGACGCAGTCGGACGGAACAGACGGCAGGGAAAGCGGCGCCGGCAACATGATGAACAGCGAAAGCAAAAATAATAAAGACAGTAACGACAGCGAAAACAGTAAAGACAGTAAAGTCGGCAGCGACAGTAAAGACAGTAACGTAAACGAAGGCACTGCTCAGAAAGCCGGTCAGGAGCAGAGCGGCAGGGAAGAGAAGGATTCGTCGTCAGAAGCAGCCCAACAGAAGGAAAAGGCGCCTGAAAAGTCTGTGATATGCTATCCGCTGAAAAACGCTCAGCCGGGCAAAGCTTTCAGTATGACAAAGCTGGTGTTCTCTAAAACAACGAACGACTGGCGTACCCATAGGGGTGCGGACTTTGTTACAAATCAGGGCAGCGCAGTGCTGGCAATTGCGGACGGAAGGGTGACGGGACTGTATCGTGACGCACTTTACGGTGAAACCATTGTCATTGAGCATGACGGTTATACAGCCCGTTACTGCGGATTGACAGACCGCTCTCTGGTCAGACAGGGAGATGCTGTCAGCGCAGGCAGTCCGATCGGTTATGTGGGTGTTGTTCCGTGTGAGCAGTCGGACGAACCGCACCTGCATCTGGAGCTTCTGTCCGGCGATAAGCTGATTGACCCGATTGTCATGCTCAGCGGCGCCTGATCAATCAAAAAGGATTCTCGCACTTGCTTTTGCGTGACAAAAAGTCCCTTCTCCATCAGTGTAAGAAGGGACTCTGATTTTTGATTCATATTTTTCCATTAGCGAAAGAAGGAGCTCTAATTCTTAATTCCTCATTATTATTCTTCTGTCGGAGAAGGAAGGCTCCGGAACAATCATTCCTCACTCCTGATGATTATGCTCCTGTCAGAGAAGGAAGACTCCGGAGCAATCATTCCTCACTCCTGATGATTATGCTCCTGTCGGAGAAGGAAGGCTCCGGAGCAATCATTCCTTATTCCTGATTGAATTCTTTGTGTTGGGTGAAAGCAAAAAGGGTTTGGATAAGGGCGGAATGTTTTTTTAATCGTCGGGAGTGTTCTGTCGTGAGTCCCGTCTGGAATAGACACAGCCGCAGAAATTCTGACGGTATAGGGAAAACTGTGCGGAAAGCTCAACGGAACGCTTGTAGCCGCCTCTTTTTTTGAAGTCGGAATATAGGTAGGGAACGTCGTATGCTTCACTGACTTCTCTGCCGATAGCATTCAGAACGGCGCTGTCCTTCTGCGGACTGATGGAAAGGGTGGTGGTGAAATAGTCAAAGCCGCCCTGTACGGCAGCGGCGGCGCTTGCACAAAGCCGCAGCCGATAGCATTTGTGACAGCGAATGCCACGCTCCGGTTCGTTTTCCAGCCCGCGCGCCATCTCACGGAATTTTTCCGGTTCGTATGGTCCTTCCATGAACGAAACAGAAGGACAAAATTCACGGATCAGGCGCTGAATCTCATCAACACGGCGCCGATATTCCGCTTCGGGGGAAATGTTGGGATTATAGTAAAAGACGGTTATGTCAAAATACTGCGTCAGATATTCCAGTACATAGCTGCTGCAGGGCGCACAGCAGGCGTGCAGCAACAGCTTCGGACGAATGTGACGGTCACTCAGCTCCTGCAGCGTTTTGTCCAGCATGAGCTGATAATTGATTTTTGGCGTTTGCTGTATCATGAGATCACGCACCTCAGCAGCTCTTCCGGAGATTCTGCCACAGCGGCAGCACCGCTTTGCAGAAGTTCCTGCACAGAGCGGAACCCCCAGCTTACGCCGTAAAAGCGCACACCCGCATTGGCGGCGGTCTGACCGTCTACGTTGCTGTCGCCGATATAGACGGTGTTCTCCGGCGTGCAGTCTGCCAGCTTCATGATCGCCAATGCGCCTTCCGGAGAAGGCTTTCGTTCACAGCCGTCGACCTTTCCCCGTATCGCCGCAAAGGGCTTTGACGGGAACAGCCGGTCAACGATGGCTTTGGTAAAAGCGTCCGGTTTGTTGGAATTGACGGCGCACAGAATGCCGTTTTGACGGAGCTGCTGCAAAAGACGGTCAATTCCCGGATAGGGACGGGTATGGTCAAGACAGTGAACCGTGTAGTAGTCGCTGAAATCAGACAGGATGCGGTCCTTGACGGCGGCGGTATAGGGTTGACACTCACCGACAGCTCTGTCTGCCAGAACAGATACGCCGCTGCCGACAAGCTGACGGTAGTCTTCGGTGGGGTGTGTCGGAAAACCGCTGTTCTGCAGGGCAAAGTTCATCGCTTCGGCAAGATCCTGCAGGGAGTTGATGAGTGTGCCGTCCAGATCAAAAATACAAAGCTTAGTCATAGAGATTCCTTTCGTTATTTCTTCAGATTGACGCCCCGGTTCCTTTTGACAGTGAGATTGTTGTTTTTGCTGCCGGGCAGTCCGGAATGCGTGCTGCCGCTGCCGAGACCGGGGGAGGAGGGCTTTCGGGAACGGAGAATAAAGATACCGGTCACAGCACCCAGCACGAGAATGACGGAAATGACGGTGCAGAAAATGATATCCGGAATATTCGGAGAAGTGACGTCAAAGCTGACTTCAATATCCGTTCCTGTGAGGGGCATGGCAACGTAACCGTCCTCGGAGGGAGATAAGTCGGATTTTTCGAAGGATTCAAGAGCGCTGTAGCCAAAGCTTTTCAGCAGGTCGCCGTTTTGTGTGCGGATGCGGTAATAGACAGGGGTTTTGGCGTTTTTGCCGATGATGATCGCCGACAGATCCAGCTTGTCATGATAGTGCTTCATGGTACGCAGTGTCATCAACTGACCTTCGCTGGTGCATCTGGCGGTATTCTTGCCGGAGAGAATCTGTGTAAAAATTTCGTTCAGTGAGTCCGGCGTTCCGCTGGTAGTGTAGGTACAGGTGCAGTCATTGTCAATGACGGACTGTGTGGCGCCGAATCCCAGACTGTCGATATAGGACTGTGCGTAATCGGAGGCTTCGTCGCCGCCGGCGCTGCGGTCAAAATGGAAGGTGATGGTTTTCTGGAGCTTGTCGTCTTCCAGGGGAATGGAATCAATGACGATGGAAGAGGCGGTATATTGCTTGCCGTCGTTGATCCGGAGCTTCATCAGAGAGCCGTTATAGCGAACAGCGGCAAGCCTGCCGTACTGATTGTTGTCGAGATGATCGGTGGCGATATGCCATTCGCCGTTTTCGTAAAGCTGGCATTCGCTCAGCTCGGTAGTACCGGAAACAGAGTAAGTGTATTCCACAGGCACGTTGGTGCCGTTGTTGCCGATATAACCGGAAAAATCAAGGGTTTCGCTGAAGGAATTCTGTTCGGCTAAAACAGTGCTGCCGCCGGTTTTGTCCAGATAGTCAATGCTGCCGTAAACGGTGTTGAGCAGCTTGTTGGTATAGCCTTCCAGCTCCTGCAGCGTCACGTCGTTGAATTTTACCGTATAGTCATAGGAATTATTGCTGTTCAGAAGCCATTCGGCAGAGGCGGCTGCCTTGTCGGTGACGGAGCTGAAATAGTTCTTGATGTCTGTCGGCACTTCGTCAAAGGTGGACTGTGCGATGGTGAAGATCAGGGTTCTGTCATAAACGCCCTTTTGCTTGACGGTGTCAAGATGGATCCGCTGGATCGGGTGACCGTCCAGACAGTTGACAGAGATGACGGGCTCGGAGCTTTGCAGGTCGTCGTTGAGCGAAACGGTGGTGGAGGATTCTTCCGTTTCAAAGTCGAGTCCGCTGCAGCCTTCCTCGGCGGCGCCTTTTCTAATCCAGCCCAGCAGCAGCTCGTCGCTGCTGAAATTTTCTTCCAGCTTCCAGCCGGAAGTCATCACGTTGTCGGGGTTGGAAAAGCTGAGCGTCGTCGTCTTGCCGACGATGTCGCTTGTGATGGCGGTGTATTCATGTGCAGACTGAAAATCCAGCTCAAAGCTGTACTGTACCTTGCCGTCAACGTAGCCCTTGGAGGGCGTCATGGTATTGGGGCAGTATTTCTGCACGATTTTTTCAAGATTGGTTTCGGTTTCGGAGCCTGTCTGAATGAGGCTTTGTGGGAAGGTCAGGACGATAATGCGTTTTCCGGAAAAGGAGTTGTCAACGGTGAGGGTGGTTTGTATATCAGCCTTTTCCGGAGCAGCCTGACGGCAGGCCGGCAACAGCAGCAGCGAAAACGCAGCGATCATCATCACGCAGAAAAGGCGGAGCTTCTTAGACAAGGCAATCACTTCCTGTTCTTGATATCTGTTTTTATTTTACTATTTTACGCAAATAATGTAAAGAGCTTTTCGACAAAAACCCGGAAATCACTTTTGGCAGAGAGGCGCATGGGTCAAACCCTTGTCCGGCGGACGCTCCCCTTTCCTGAAATTGCTGAGATGATGTGCAGCGCTTTTTTGAAGCAGCAGTCCGGAACATGATGAAGTGATATACTAAATTCGGACACAGAGGGGGCGTTTTGGAGACACATACTTTTTGGACAGATATATGAAACGGGAAACCTATGTTTTGGGGGGAGGCAAGATACATAAGCCTTTCTATTGCTTCTTCTCGGAAAACACCTGCTTTGGGGGGACGATTTTACATCAGTCATCTTTCAAAGGGCAGTTCTCAAAGGGCTTGTATCAGCATAAGCATACCGCCAACAGATAAAATGCGGCTGAGTATGGCTGTGTATAGTTGTTGAAAATGGCCTTTTTTACATAGTTTCTCAAGATTGTGAATGAATTTATTATAAAAAGTTAACAAAAAGCCTTGACACCTGAAAAATAATATGATAAGATAAGAACAGTTTTTAACGGAGAAAAGTTCAACCATCAATTGATACACAATACAGAGCTTCAGCAATATTCGTTATCAGTCAGAACTTTTCATGATCTTTTACAGCGGAGGTTTCTCTCATCAGGAACAGTCCGGCAGGCAGATTATTCTTCCGGAACGGTTCTTCACACAGCCAACTGTCAGAGCTTTTTTATCAAAGAGAACTGCCAGATTTTTTTGGACAGATTTCTTTAGCGGAGTAAATTGTCAAAGCTTATTAACAGAACAAATGATGAATCCAATCCGACAACTGATTTACAACTATTACTTGAAAAACAGCATCAGACATAACTGACCGAAGCAATTTCAAGTCTATGATATATGCTTTTGAAACAAGTCTTTGAAAAATTTTAGAAACAAGTGTAAAAAATGCTTATAAAAATAGTGAAAATAACCAACTGTGTGATGGGCTGTTCTGACGGATTACCATGAACGTCTGAATATGACCGACAGCGAAGCTGTAAAACCGTAAAACCGTAAAACCGTGAAACGGCAGGCGCCATGCTGCTGTGGACGAAGCGACAGCAAAAGCAACGAACGAAGCGACAGCCGAAGCAGCGAATGAAGCGACAGCCGAAGCAGCGAACGAAGCGACAGCAAAAGCAGCGAACGAAGCGACAGCCGAAGCATCGAACGAAGCAACGAACGAAGCGACAGCCGAAACAGCGAACGAAGCGACAGCCAAAGCGACAGACGAAGGGCGATCATCTGTGCGTTGCCGCCATCAACAGAACGAAAACAGTCTTATCACAGACCGGCGAAACGGTCGATTGTTACCCACAATGCTCAATCAATTCTAAGCGTCTGTTCTGATCGGTTTGATCGGCAGGAAAAGCTGTTATCTGACAGCATGGTATAGAATTGTCTCACATTATTCTATATCTGGAAGTCACTTTTTGCACCTGCTTTGCACCTGCTTGTAGAATTTGCATTAGAATAGCCACTTGGAATTATTGAAAATACACATAAAAAGGTTGACACGCAGTAGAAAATATGGTATAGTACATACAGTGTTTGTATGAATAAAAAAAGAGTGAAAATGTTCATACATATTTGTTTGTAAACAGCCACTACCGGAGAATGCTTTTGCTGCGGCCGCCGGACTGACCGGAGATATGTAATATGTTATTAAAAAACGGAGGGCGATAGATATGATCCTGACAAAAAAACGGGGACTGAAAGCGGGGCTTGCGCTGACTGTGACCCTGATGCTGATGCTGAGCGCCATGCCCGGCGGCTCGGTGACGACTCCGAAGGTTGAGGCATACGGAGAAAGCAGCGACGGTTATTATTATGCCGAAACTTATCTCTATGACTATGATTACGACTCGTCTGCATTCGTGTATAATAACGATCACCAGAACGCCTTTAACAATCCCAGCGTACCTGTTTACTACAACTGGCAGCAGTGCCATGACCTTCGCAACGGCGACCGTTGGATGACAGGTCTTCAGGTGCCTTATGAAACACTGAACCGTCAGATTTCCGCCTTTTACAGCGGCAAATCCGCTCCGGCGCTGTATTTCGGTAACTTCTACGGTACTGCTAACGACATCACCGACCCCAGAGGCAACGGAGAAGGTCAGACGCCTTATCAGAAAACCTATAAGCCCGGTCTTGCCGGTGACTTCGATTACAGCGAAGCCTATAATAACTACTGGCAGAGCGCCAACAACTCCCCCAAAACCAACTCAGGTAATGTGGCGGTTCAGGACCTTGTCGACAAAAAGCTGAAGAACGGTACTATTACTCAGCAGAACGGCGCATTCGAGCTGCCGCAGTTCTCTGATTCTTTTATCAACAGCAGCGCTCTGATGCATAAGTATTCTACCGGCAACGGTTTTCCGTTCAATATCTCTACCGATTCCCACGGCATTAAAACCTACAGCTTCGATTCTTCAGTGGATCACAAGCGCTACTACAAGAACGGACAGATTCTTGTAGGTACCGAAACAAACCACCCCCTCGGCACGGTTAACTGGCGAAGCGACCAGAAAACCGTTACAGGCGGTGACTACGGATTCTTCCCCTTTAATGAGTCCAACATCACGGCAATGGTTGTCGGCAGAACAAACGTTAACTACGGCTTCGGTATGAAGGTAAGCATTCCCTTTAACCTCAGCGAAGATGGTATGCTGACCGGTACGGACGGTACGACAAAAATTGATACCGTGTTCAACTTCTCCGGCGACGACGACGTATGGGTATTCGTTGATGACGTTCTGGTACTTGACCTCGGCGGCGACCACGCCAAGGTCAGCGGCGACATCAACTTTAACAGAAGCAAGCAGAGCACCGGCAGAACGATTGAAGTCAGCGACGCTTACACCTTCAATTCAGGACTCAACAGACAAAACCGTGCGAGCGGCACCGGCAGGAGCTACAAGTCTATACCGCAGATGTATCAGGCTGCCGGCGTAACCTTTAACGAAAGCGAATTCTATAACCCCGCAACCGAACATACTCTCACAGTCTTCTATATGGAAAGAGGTATGTTTGAGTCGAACCTGAGCATTTCCTTTAACTTTGCGCCCGTCAACAGACATCAGCTTACGGTGGGAGAGCAAACCCTCTTCAACCGTGTCAACCCGGCACTCCTCAGGCAGACCAGAACGGTAGCGGATAAAGACGTGTTCAATTATACCATCAAGAATCAGAATACCGATCCGCTTGACGTAGCCAACAGCGGCATTACCTTCCCGACCTATGCAAATGTAAACAGAGTCAATACGGACGCATACGGCAATCCTTCTACAACTCTTGCTGTCAGCAATCAGAAAACAGTTCAGAAGCAAACTGTTACTTCAACTAATTATCTTTACCTCCAGCCGAAGGGAAGTATCGACTGGACAACAGGAGGAGCCCGTTTTGCCGCCTATTTCTATAATTCCAAAGGTGGTACCAAATGGGTCAATCTCGAACATATCGGCAACAATATCTACCGCTGCGAGGATCCGGGCGGATATCCGAACGTGATCTTCTGCAGAATGAACGGCTCAACAACAACGAATAATTTTGATAACTGCTGGAACCAGACGCCGAACCTGACCATCACCGCCAATAACTACTACTGCGTTCCCACAGGCTGGGGCGACAGCGATCAGAAGGTCGGCACAGCAAACTTCGGAAGCAACAGTACTTACCAATATACCGTTACCACTACAACGACAGAGAATGTTCCGGTTACCTTCGGAGACCTGTTTACAGGCGGAACGTCCATGACCCCGCTTTCAAGAATCGCTTATAACCTGACAGATCCGTTTGCATCGACGAAAGTGACAGGTATTACGAACACAAGTGGACAGTTTAACCTTTTCTACGGCGAGTATGCCAACTTTAAGTCTCAGTTCTCCAAGGACAGTACCATGAGCGTAGTACAGGCGAGCGGTCTGAAAAAGAACAGCGGCGCTCCCATGGATACCACCTCGGTTAACAATCCGGACAAGTATCATCACCTGGACATCGTGGCATCCAGCAGAACCGTTTCCAAATACTACGATACCTTTGTTTATGCCGTTGATGTCAACGACAGCAATAAAAGAATCGAGGAATACCGCAACAATCAGCCTGCCGGAATCAATTACCGGTTCAATAACAACGATACAAGTTCTAATAAGTCTATTCACATCAAGCAGACATTTGTCAATGTGGTCAAGGTCGGCGATCTTGTCATCGGTAAGGAACTGGCAGTGAATGGCGAAACGGATCAGCTCTTTACTTTTGACGTTGCCCTCAGCGCTCTTTACGGCGACACCAGCGGTATGACAGTTGATATCAGTACGCTGGAGTATGAGGTTTTCCCAAAAGGGACTACCAACTACTACGGCACTCCTTACCGTTCGGGCAGAGTGGCTTCCGGCATCAAAATCAAAGGCGGCGAAATTGCCGTTATCAAGCAAATTCCAGTTGATACCATGTATACCGTATCAGAGCGGAACGATGACAACTATTTTTTGTCCTACTTAAGCGGATACAACGGCAGAATTACGGAAGGTACCTATACTTATAATCCTACCGGCGATATTACCGGCACCATCATCGGCAACACGGCAACGTCCGTCAATCGTGCCAATGCGCTGAACGTAAGAAAAACCGGTTCTCTTACCGTAAGCAAAACCATTACCGGTACGGGTGCCGATACGTCAGACACCTTTGCCGCCAGCATTGAGCTGAATGCTTCTGAAGGCGTAACGTTGGCTGATTATATCACGGAAGACTATATCACCATGTCAAACAATACGACAGGTCTTTCACTTTCGTTCCCGAGCGACCGCCGTGCAGTGATCAGCTTTACCGTTACCAATAATTCTTCTGTTACCGTCACCAATATCCCCTACGGAACAACCTATAACGTTTCCGAAGAGAGCGGCGATTATACCATGAGCGTTTCATGGGGCGACAATAACAAGATCATTGACAAAAACGGCGCAAGTGATACCGCTGCTATCACCAACACCAAGAATGCGCCGGAGATTGCGACAATTGTCATTCAGAAGTTCAACAATTACAACAGTCCGCTGGCAGGCGCAGAATTCAAAATCTACGCTTCAAGAGCAGACGCTGTAGCGAAGAACAATAACACGGTACCGGGTGCCGTTTACAGCAAAAATGCGGAAGGTACGGTATTTACCTTCGAAAAACTGACCCCGAATACCACCTACTATATCGCAGAAACCGTTGTGCCGGACGGCCATATCGGAATTTCAGCTCCGCTGGAGGTAACAACAGGCGCCAGAGGTTCTACCAAGACCGTCAGAGCGGAGAATACTCAGATTGAAATAGTCATGCCGGAAACAGGCGGAACGCCTTTCCTGATTGACTTTTCAGTGATCGGTGTGCTTGCACTCGGACTTGCAGCTGCCGCACTGGTCATCTATAAAAGAAAACTGCAGTCCGAAACACTTTATACCGAAGAAAAAGGGAGGTATAAAGGCGAGTAAATAGTATTCAATATGGCAGTACGACAGTCGTGCGGAGCGCCTGCCATATTACAGCAGATCTGCACGGCAACAAATTAAAACTGGAGGTATTCAAATGAGCAAGAAAATGATCAAAAAAACAGGAGCTGCCGTTCTGACAATGGCACTGCTCGTATCCATGGGCGCTATGGCTCTGCCTGTTAACGCTACAGCAGGCGACGCCCTCACCGTTAAGGTCAGCGACGTTAACTGCGGCACAACGAAGGTTGCTGTCACCGGCGTAACCGTTTATCAGGTTGCCAAGTTCAACAACACTATCGGTAAGTGGGCATGGAACGCTCCCTTCACCAACAGCACAACCTTTGCTTCTCTCAACACCATGGACGCTACCCAGCTCAACGCTCTGGCTAAGTCCCTGAAGGCTGTTACCAACGACAGCACCAAGGCTGAGGCTCTTGCTAAGACAGTTGTCAGCGGCTCCGCTACCGATACGGCAGAAGGCTATCAGGTAACACTCGCTTCCGTAACAGGCGGCGCAGACGTAACCGGTCAGGGCTATTATCTGATCGTTCCTACCGTAAGTGACAACGAAACCGTTGTTCAGCCTACTCTGATGCCCATCGACTCAACAGGCGAGGCTTTCACCAATGTTAAGCCCAAGGCTAATCCTCTGCCCCTGGTCAAGAAGATCACCGCTACCAATGCAGGTGAAAAATCTCAGTCCGGCGACAGCGACACCAGCGTTGGTATCGTAGGTTCTACAGTAGAATACAAGATCACCTCTCAGCTTCCGGAATATGCTTCCAACGTAGCTGCCAACAAGATCAAGCCCTACGTCATCACGGATGATCCTTCCGCAGGCATCAAGATCAACAACGACGAGTTTGGCGCTAACGGCTCTAACGTAGTTGTTATGATCGGCACACAGGACAAGACAGACGCTGTTACCATCGCTAAGGAAGGCGACGGCTTCAAGGTTACTGTCGGCGGCGATCTCGTAAAGGCTAACATGGGCGCTGACGTTACCATTACCTTCAAGGCTACTATCACAGAAGCTGCCGTTACAGGCGCAGGCACTGTTTCCGACTATCAGACAGCTCATCAGGGCAAGACAGGTAACCCCAACACCGCTAAGCTGACATGGGGTAATAACTTCGCAACCGGCGGCTATGCTGATCCTGACGATCCCGATAATCCCGACGAGCCCGAAGAGCCCCCTGTAGAGAAGAAGAGCACCGTAACAACTTATGTCGGCGCTGTTACACTGCTCAAGCAGGGCAATAAGACAGGTACAGTTGAAAACCTCCAGGGCGCTGTATTTACTCTTGAAGGTACTAACTACGCAACCAAGACCGGTCTGACCACAAACGCTAACGGTAAGATTGACTTTGGTTATCTGCCTGCCGGTACTTATACACTGACTGAAACAGCCGCTCCTACAGGCTATCAGACAATCGGCTCTACTTACCAGTTCACCGTAACCAACAAGGCTACCGGTTCAACCGAGTTCACTACTTTTGAAGTAGAAGAAGCAACCCAGTCCTCTGAGGTTGAAATGACTCTGACAGGCAATAACGGCAAGGCTCAGATCACTGTAACCGATCCTCCGGCTGATACACTTCCTGCAACAGGCGGCATCGGCACATACCTCTTCACCATCGGCGGCGCTGCTGTTGTTCTGATGGCTGGTGTTATGTTCGTTATCTACATGAAGAAGAGAAAGACAGAGGAATAATTCTCTGATCCGTTCTGAAAAAATTATTATCTGCTCCCGATAAACCGGGAGCAGGTTTTCCAAAGGGCTTGATCAGGCGTCAACCCCCTCAAGCCCTTCGGAAAGCCGTTGAAAGGATTGTTATTTTGAAGATATCCCGAAAAAAACACGTTCTGATTCTGCTGCTCATCGGCGTTATCTATTTTGTCGGTGTTGCCGCTATCATCTACCCCATTATCGGCGACGCCTATATGACAAATTCTTCTAAGACAACCATACAGAATTATGTCAAGACGGTAGAGAATATGTCTGATGATGAAATAGAGAAGAAGCTTACCGAAGCGCAGAAATACAATGAGAATGTGGCGAAGGGAACTTATCTGGAAGGCGACGATACGGCTTTGAACAATGCGGACGGTCTGATCTGCTATGTGGATATTCCGGCACAGGACATTTATCTGCCGGTGTATTACGGAACCTCGGACGAGGTGTTGGAAAAGGGCTGCGGCTGGATTGAAAAAACCTCTCTTCCCGTCGGCGGCAAAAGTACCCACGCTTCGATTTCCGGTCATACAGGTCTGCCGAATGCCGAGATGTTTACAAAACTCGATCAGGCAAAGCTTGGTGACGTTTTTTATATCCACGTTCTTGACAGACTGCTCGTTTATCAGGTGGATAACATCAATACGGTGTCGCCGAATGATACCAAGCATCTGCTGGTGGAACCGGACGAGGATTATGTGACGCTGGTCACCTGCACCCCCTACGGCATTAACGATAAACGCCTGCTGGTGCGTGGCAAACGGATTTTTCCGGAAGAGGAGCCGTCAGGACAGAGTCAGTCGTCCTTGTCTTCGGCAGACGTCGACGGCGCTGAAACAACCGCTCAGGCTGCCATGCGTGTGGACGACAGACTGCAAAAGGTCATAGATCATGATATGCGGGTAATTCTTATCATTGTGGCAATCGCCGTCGTGGTTTTTGCGGCAGCTTGCATCTGGCTCGGACGGATCCTGAAGCACAGGGCAAAATATGCCCGAAAAAAGCCTTCGGAGGAAGCTCATGAAAAAACAGAAGAGTAAGCTCAGAAGGCGCTTGCCTTTAGTGGCTATTTTTATTCTGCTGATAACCGGTCTTTGCTTTTTTATGTACCCCATCATCGGCAACTGGTATATGGAATATTCCGCTCAGGCGACGATCAAGGCGTATGATGAAGCGGTACAGAAAATGGGTAATGACGCGCTGAAGCAATATGCCGAAAAAGCGAGAGAGTATAATGAAGCCCTTGCCAATAATGAAAGGGAAAAGGCTTCTTTGCTGAATTACGACAGCATTCTTGCTGTCACCGATTCTATCGGCTATATTGACATCCCGGTTTTAGGAGTGTATTATCCTATCTATCACGGATTGTCTGACGAGGTGCTGCAAAAGGGCATCGGACACATGGAGGGAACCAGTCTGCCGATTGGCGGCGAAAGTACGCACAGTGTTTTGGCAGGACATACCGGTCTGCCCAGTACCAAGCTGTTTACCGATCTGGATACCATGCAGGTCGGCGACGAGTTTTATATTCATGTGCTGGATCAGGTGCTTTGCTACCGTGTGGATCAGATCAGGGTCGTGCTGCCTGCTGAGTCGGACTTTGTCCGGATCGAAAAGGGTAAGGACTATGTGACGCTGGTGACCTGCACGCCCTATGGAATCAATGATCACCGTCTGTTGGTGAGAGGCAGCCGTGTATCCTTTGGCGATCATGCCGACGGACAGACTGATGACAGCAATGGTTCAGACAGTCATCGCTCCGGCGTGAATATGGATTCTTCCGGCAGTCAATCAGAACAGCCGCTGACGCTGTATCACCGTGAACCGCCCAAGGTTCCGGCGAGAACGATCCTATGGTATGCGGCAGCAGGACTGGTGCTGTTCGTCATAGTGGGTATAGTGGTTATTTTGGTATTTCCGGGCTTAGGCAGGAAGAAGAAAAAGAAGAAGAAAGATACCGCCTCTGCACCGCAGAGCGGTGATCATATAGAAAACCAACACGATAATCGTTCAGTTACAAACGATCAGGAGGAATGAGCAATTATGAAGAAGAAAACAGGTTTTAAGATTCTGTCCCTGCTTGTAATGCTGTGTACGCTGATTATGGCAAATGCCGTGGTCGTGCAGGCGGAGGGTGAAACTGAGGTAAAGGGTTCCGTGGAGATCACGATTGCTCCGTTTGCTGAGAACACAGCCATGGCGATTGCCGAGGTTGGCGGACTGAATAACGGTCGTTATGAAGTGAACGAAGCGTTTGCTGATACTGGCGTTGTAATCACCGGTCTGACAGAGGCGTCTCAGGCACAGGAGGCTGCCAATAAGCTGGCTGCAGCGGCTGCCGAAAAACAGGTTGCTGTTGTTTCTAAAACAGATGCCGACGGCAAGGTGAAGTTCTCTGATCTGAAAGTGGAAAATACCCTCTATGTGATCTATCAGATTGACAACACCGAGGTTGTGAAAGTCAGCCCTATGCTGGTGACGATGCCCTATGTTAACTTGGAGGGCGAAGCGCTGACAGACGTCAGACTTAACGCAAAATATGAAGATGTCAGAATCATTCCCGAAAAGGGCGCTGTGATCCTGAATAAAACAGACCTGAAGAAGAACAAGCTTGCCGGTGCAGAGTTCCGTCTTGAGGAGAAGATTCAGCTTGACGTATCAATACCGGAGCCTTCAGGTAATGTTGCTGATTATGATTGGTTGACTGTCAGCAATCTGACGACCGACAAAAACGGTCAGATTGCCGTTGATAATCTGCCCCTTGGCACCTATCGCTTCATCGAAACAAAGGCGCCGGCGGGTTATGTATTGGATTCTACCCCGCTGGAGTTTGAGATTAAGACAGCAGGTACGCTGAAGCAGGAAAACGGTGTTTATGTGGCAGATGAAGGCGAGGTTGTTGTTCTGAACTTTGAGAACAAGCCTGTTGAGGAATCTGTTCCGCCACCGCCGCCGGAGTCCAGCGAGCCGGAAATCCCCAGTCAGCCCAGTGAAGGAACGGTAACCGGTGACAGCATCGGTAAATATATCGTCATCGGTGTTGTAGTTGGCGTATCACTGGTAGCGGTTGTACTGCTGGTTGTGTTAGGCAAAAAGAAAAAGAATAGTGATGAGGAATAAAGCGTAACGATCATCAGGTAATGCGGATACTGTTTCAGTATCCGCATTTTTTAAGGAGTGGAAAACTTGCAGGAAAACGATTTTTTTGACTCTATGCTCAGTACAGAAGATATCTGGCAGCGCCTGCAAAAAACGCAGCGTGCAGTTATTGTATATGGAACAGGAAACGGTGCGGACAAAGTTCTGAATGAGCTGAATCGGTTGAACACTACGGTTCATGGTATTATGGCAAGTGATGATTTTGTCAGAGGGCAGCGTTTTCGTGGATATACCGTTCAAAAGCTGTCGGAAGTTGGGCAGCAGTATCCCAATCCGATCATTCTCATAGCTTTTGGCACACAGCGCAGGGAAGTTATGTCGCAGATTCTGTCCATAGCGGAGAAACACACCGTTTTGTGTGCTGACGTGCCGGTGTACGGAGATCATATCTTCAACAGCCGTTTTTATCACGATCATTTATCAGAGATCAAGCAGGCATATAGTTTGCTCAGCGATGAGCTGTCACGGCAGACCTATTGTAACGTCATTCGATTTAAGATGACAGGCGAGCTGCATTATCTGACAGAGAGTTTCAGCGCAAAAGATGAGGCTTTTATCAATCTGATGAAGTTGAACGACCACGAAAGTTATCTTGACCTTGGCGCATATCGTGGAGACACGATTGACGAACTGCTGCATTACACAGACGGTCATTATCAGCACATAACCGCTCTGGAGCCGGACAGGAAAACGTTTCTGAAACTGAAGGAGCATACGGCATGGCTTACTGAACGGCAGCTTTTTAATATGGGAATCTGGGATCAGGATACCGACCTGAAATTCAACGCATCGCAGGGAAGAGGCTCATCTATTGCGACAAACGGCAGTGAAGTTTTGCCTGTTACAACGATTGACACGCTGTATCGCAAACGAAAAGTGAGTTACATCAAGATGGATGTTGAAGGAGCTGAAGAGAAAGCAATCATAGGCGGAAAGTCTGTCATCGTGCGTGATAAGCCAAAAATGAACGTTGCGTTGTATCACCGCAGCGAAGATATATTCAGCATTCCTCTGCTGCTGCACTCCTTAGTGCCGGACTACAGCTTTTACATTCGTCAGCACCCGCACATACCCGCTTGGGACCTGAACTTATACTGTACTTTACAAACATGACGAAATGAATAAAGAGTTGACATCTGAAATCGCATATTCATTTCACGTACTCACTTTATAATGTTACAAAGATTCTTCAAACAACGTTTTCGGGGGTGTCGGGGGGGCTTTTACGCAAAAGCCCCACTGACTCGCTGCCCGCAGGCAGCGAAACACTCTAACGACAG
>JBGUWM010000218.1:0-13796 GCA_045221175.1 Acutalibacteraceae bacterium
ACTATTCCGCTGTTACAAAATGCAGATTTGTCACTTCAATTCCGCTGCCAGTAAGACATTCCGCCGTCACAAGCCTGCTGTGTATAATGTTACAAAGATTCTTCAAACAACGTTTTCGGGGTGCGTGACCGCACAGGACTATTCCGCTGACGTTCGCTGACGCTCACTCACTCAATGGTAATTCGTTCATATAGTTCCGCAGGCATCCGGCACGGGCAGCGACGATCAGTCGCTGCCTTTTTCGCATTCCGCCGTCGGTGCGTGACCGCACAGGACGAGTACGCCGCTTTACCGTGCCTGCCTGATCGAGTGATTCTGTGTTTGTTCTCAGGTGTGCAGCCGCCAGATTCTGAAGATAAATTAAATGACCGCAAGGCTCTTGCTGATCTGCAGTAAAGAGTCCCTGCGTTTTTTTTGACGCAGCAATCTATTGTGCGTGATGACGATAGCAGCGGTGTTCGTGTGCAAAAGAATAACGACAATAGATAAAATGGTTTCAAATTTGTAATAAAAATGAAAAGGTTGTCTTCTGCCTATGACGAATTGTGAGCAAAATGCTAATATTTCGACATGATCTGCAAAAATGCGGTAATAGTGCGGTTGTCAGCTATATGTGTGGGAAAATTGTGATAAATTATCATGATTTTCGGACCGAAAAGCGTTTTTTATGAATCAGCAGTTGACAAAATTAAAAAAACCTGAAAGCACTGATAAACAGCGGATTATATAGCATTTAACTTCTATAAAAGTGAATAATATCTTGTGCTAAAAATAAAAGTAATAGGTTTGTAACAAATTTGTAATTATCTTTTTACGAATTGCACATAAAAAAATGGCAAAAAATACCTTTTCGCTGAGGAAGAACTTGAAAAGTGCAATTAAATTGCGCTTATTTTGTTTTGAAATCGGAGCTGTTTGTGCATTGTGTATAAAAAAACGAAGCTGTTTTTTTTGACAATCACGAAGAAATCATCTATAATAACATCATCAACTAAAAACCGCCCGTCTGAACGAAAGGTTACAACCTTTTAACACGGGTCAGTCTAAGGAGATTATTATTATGGAAAGTCAGAAGAAAAACTTTGGCACAGGCTTCAAAAAGGCTTTATCAATTGTGTTGATGGGTACAGTATGTCTGACAGCAGCCGTTTCAGTCGGTTCATTATCCAAGAAGGTTACCGTTACAGACGGCAACGATACAGTTACAATAGATACGATTACTCCCGACACAGAATCAGTCCTGTCCAAGACAGGCATCGAGTTGGGTGCAAATGATAAGCTCGTTCGTACTGAGGACGGCAAAAACGGCGTCAACATCTCCATCATCAGAGCCTTTGACGTAGACACTGCCAACAATGCTGCAAACACAGCTTTTAATGAAAGCTCCGTAGCAGATTCCCTGCTTTCTGCAGGTATGACGCTGAGCAGCAACGAATCCATCTCTCTTGCGGCTGCGCTGGAATCTTCCGGTGCCGAAACAGAGATCAAGCTTGCACGCTATGAGATTACGGTTGACGTAAGAGGCAAAAAGGTAACCAAGTATGTTCCTGCCGGCAGCGTTAAGAATGCTCTGGATTATCTGGAAGTGAAGCTGGGCAAGAACGATCTGATTGATGTCGACGTTAACCAGCCTGTTCAGGAAGGTATGAAAATCGAGATCAAGAACGTTGAGTATAAGACAAAGAAAGAAGTCAAGACAATTGACTACAAGACCACTTATAAAGATACCGACGACCTGTATGTCGGTGAAACAGAGGTTGAAAAGGAAGGCTCCGAAGGTGAGCGCACCATCGTTACCAAAGAGAAGTATGTTAACGGCAAGCTGGATTCCAGCGAGAAAATCAGCGATGAAGTGACCAAAAAGGCTGTTGACAAAGTGGTACTGAACGGTACAAAGGAAAAAGAGGTTATCAGCTACGACTATACTTATCCGGGTTCAGGTCACCTGACCAGCACAAGCGGTATTTACTATGGTCCTTCCGGACTTGAAACATACTACAACCTGCCCATGGACGGTGTTGTATACACCATGAGAAACATGGGATTTGACGAGAGCAACTATCCTTATTGGGTAAGAGATGACGGCTGCAAGATGCTGGGCAGCTACGTTATGGTAGCGGCTGACCTTGACCTTAGACCCAGAGGTTCTATCGTTCCCACCTCTCTGGGCGCAGGCATTGTCTGCGATACAGGCGGATTCATCTACAGTAACCCCACACAGCTTGATATTGCTACAGCATGGTAATTAACGGCTGAGAAAAGAAAAATGCGGCGATCGGCAGGATCACCGCTGACAGATAACGGACATCTCATGGTGTCCGTTATTCTTATGTTGAGCAGAACGTGACGCACGATAAAAGGCAAAAAGATTCTTTGGCTTTTCCCTTGCATTTTGACGGAAGGCAAAGTATAATAAAATAAGAATTCCGAATTCGTGGAAGGAGTGCGTTGTCATGTTGCTTGCAATCATCTCTGCCGCAGCTTGTCTTGCGGTGGCTACACTGATGTACACACCAAAAATGAGGGCCTTTCGGTTTTACAGACCTGTTGCACTGGTATTTTTGTTTGAAGGTGTCTGGCTGCTGCTGGACTATATTATCAGACAGATTTCACCTGACAGCTCCTTTACCATGATTGTTCATTATATCGGTCTGATAGTTTTCGGAATCTATTTTATCCTCAGGATTCTGTTTGAATCCAACGATAAGATCAAGGAAAAACTGAAAACAAAAAAGAAGGGCGAATAAGCAATAAAGGAGATACTTCATGGGTTATATTTATTCTGCGCTTTGGTTTGTTACAGCATTTATTCTGCTGGTACGCTTTCGCAAAGAAAGCATTGTCATTTATATTCTTTCTGCCTATTTTATCTTTGCAGGTGGCTGGTGGCTGACAAATGAGCTGATAGACATTGATTTGATGGGCGGACTGTATGGTTGGATTCTTAGGATCGTTTCAGTGGTGATGCTGATTGTTGTAGCCGCAGTCTATATGATTGAAAAGAACCTGAAAGAGAAAAAGAACGAAGCATTGACACAAGACGCTGAGCAGGAGCTGCAAAGCGCCGACAATGTTTAAGTGGATATTGATAACGGCTTCTACGCTGAAAAAGCTGCTGTACCATTTTCCGGTACGGCAGCTTTTTTCGGTTCTATCATTCCGTGTAATGAATCAGCGTGATGAATCAGCGTGATGAGTCACCGTGATGAATCAGCGTGATGAGTCAGCGTGATAAGTCAGTGTGATGAATCAGCGTGATGAATCAGTGTGATGAGTCAGTGTGATGAGTCAGTGTGATGAATCAGCGTGATGAGTCAGTGTGATGAGTCACCGTGATGAATTAGTGTGATGAAACAGTGCTGTGACACCGTGATATCCTTCACCCCTGCGATTTAAGGAATATGATTCAGTGTGATATTTTCCGTGTTGATTAATGAATTGCTTTCTTTGCATGGATTTTTGTGTTTTTCTTTGAATCGCCATCTCTTTTCTTTTGTATCAGCGATCAGTACTGCATTCACTGTATGGCTGTTTCTGCATTGTTTTTTGCTAATGAGGAACGGATCAACGTGATGAATCAGCGGGAACGATTCAGAGTACGCAGAAGGAGAGCAGAAGCGGACAAAAGCAGTACGATCAGCCACTGCAGAGGATCGAGTGCGGCAGTGCGGAAAACGGAATTGAGAAACGGCAGGGAAATCACGGAAATCTGCATGATACAGCCGATGATAAAGGCCGCAAGCATTTGGGGGCTGATGCGTTGTGATGAGCGGCTTTTCAGATTAAAGGCATGGAAAAGCTGACTCAGACTGAGAACGGCGAAGGTCATGGTTCTTCCGATGACCGGTTCGGGGCTGCCGTGATCAAAAAAGATTCTGCCGATGGTAAATGCCAGAAATGCCAGAGCGCCGATAAAAAAGCCTTCGAACAGAATGCGGCATACCATTTTTTTGGTAAAGATACTGCTGTGAGAAGCAGACGGCGGTCGATTCATGACATCTTCTTCAGCAGGTTCTACGCCCAGCGCCAGCGCCGGCATAGAGTCTGTGACAAGATTCACCCACAAAAGCTGCATGGCGAGCAGCGGAGCCGGCAAGCGCAGCAAAAAAGCGCAAAGAACGGTCAGTATCTCTCCGATATTACAGGAGAGCAAAAAATGAATGGTTCGCCTGATGTTTTCAAAAATACCCCTGCCTTGTTCCACCGCCTCGACAATAGTGCAGAAGTTATCATCGGTCAGCACCAGATCTGCAGCGCTTTTGGCAGCGTCTGTACCTGCCATACCCATGGCGCAGCCGATGTCGGCACAGCGCAGTGCCGGCGCATCATTCACGCCGTCGCCTGTCATTGCCGCAACATGACCTTTTTTCTGAAATGCTTTAACAATGCGGACTTTGTGTTCAGGAGATACTCTTGCAAAGACGCTGCAGTCTTTTATGCGTTTCAGCAGTGTTTCTTCGCTCATTTTGTCCAGTTCGGTGCCGGTGATGACGGCGCTTCCGTTGTCAATGCCGACTTCGGCGGCAACGGCGGCTGCTGTAACGGGACTGTCCCCTGTGATCATAACAGGACGGATACCTGCTTTTTTACATTGTGCGACGGCGGTTTTTGCCTGCGGTCTGGGAGGATCGGTCATTCCGATCAGACCGCAGAAGATCAGGTCTTTCTCAAGCACCGACGGATCCGGTCTTGCAGGACAGTCTTTGTAAGCAACGGCAATCACCCGCATAGCGTTTCGGGCAAGGTCGTTATTCTTTGACAGAATAGCCGATTTTTTGGCGGTAGTAACAGCGGATTGTCCGCTGTCTGTTCTGATATACGAACAAAGACCGAGAAGAACGTCCGGAGCGCCCTTGGCGATTACACGAAAGCCGCCGGAAGGCAGGCTGTGGACGGTTACCATGCGTTTGCAGGCAGAACTGAACGGTATTTCAGAGGTACGGGGAAAGCGCCGGTCCAGTTCGTCTTTTAACTCTCCGCAGGCGCCTGCGGCAAGGAGAATCGCTTTTTCGGTAGGGCTTCCTTCTGCCGATAATCCGGAAGTGGTTTTCGTCAAAGTACCGTTGCTGCACAGGGCGGCAAAGGAAAGCAGTTCACGTCCGTGGGGGGAGTGAGCGCTGAGGGAACCTGATGCGGAAGACAGTGCCTTGACGGTCATTTTGTTCTGGGTCAGGGTACCGGTCTTGTCAGAACAGATGACAGTAGTGCTGCCGAGGGTTTCAACAGCGGGAAGGTTTCGTACGATGGCACGGTGCAGCGCCATTTTTCTGACGCCGAGCGCCAGCACAACGGTAACCACAGCCGGAAGACCTTCCGGAATGGCGGCAACCGCCAGACTGACAGACATGATGAACATTTCAAGTGGAGGAAGATGCTGAAGCATACCGAGAAAGAAGATAAAGGCGCAGATGACCAGAGCGGCTATGCCGAGTAATCTTCCGGTTTTTGCCAGACTTTTCTGAAGGGGCGTGTCAGGGGCTTTTTCGCTGTCCAGAAGACGGGCGATGCTGCCTACTTTTGTATGCATACCGGTTTCGGTAATGATGGCTGTTGCATGGCCGGAGGTGATGACGGTGGAGGCAAACAGCATATTGCATTGTTCTGCCAAAGGTGTATCCGGGGGCAGGAGAATATCGTGACGCTTTTCGGCAGGTACGGCTTCACCTGTCAGCGAGGCTTCTTCGGCGCTGAGAGCCGTGCTGTCAAGGAGCCTTGCATCGGCACCGACCATATCGCCTGCACTGACACGAATGATATCACCGGGAACCAGTTCTTCAGACGGTATGGTTTGCCATCTGCCGTTCCGGAGAACGGCTGCGTGGGGGGAAGAAAGCTTTTTCAAAGCTTCAATAGCGTTTTCTGCCCTGCATTCCTGCACTGTCCCTGCAACGGCGTTGAGTATAACGATCAGCAGGATCATTACAGGTTCCGTATAATCTCCGTCTCCGGTAACAGCGGTAATAAAAGAGATTCCTGCGGCAATCAGCAGAATCAGTACCATAAAATCAGCAAACTGAGAGAAGAATCTTGCGGCAATGCTTTTTTTCTTTTGCTGTGTCAGCGCATTTTTTCCGCAGGAAGACAATCGCAGGGCGGCTTCTTTAGCAGAAAGACCGTTGGAGGCGTCGGTTTTCAGTAATTCCGCACATTGACGGGCGGTGATGCAATACCTTTCCATTATTTCACACTCCCTTTTGGATTCTGTATATTTATATCCTGCACAGTGTTAAAGTATGCTCGTTCAGGCGGCAGAAGAGGGACGATTGTCTGTGGGGAGGACAATATCTTTTTCGTCAGCAAGAAGAAACGGAATCCGATTTTCAGGTAAAAGCTGCACGGTATGGAATGCTTTCCTCCTATCAGTATGTTTTGCCGGAGTGCAGAACAGCGGCTGATGTAATGGAAAATGCTGCGATGAGTGAAATAAGCGAAATAAGCAAAATGAGCAAAAAGAGTGTTTTTGTTTCGAAAGTCAAAAAGCCGGCGACGGGTTTCCCCAAAAAGCGGAGGTGCATAGTATAGAACAGCATCAAAACGGAGGGGAAAAGCATGGAGCTTTGGGAATTGCTGCTGTTATCGGCGGTTTTGAGTATAGACAACCTGAATATCGGAGCTGCGTGCGGTTTTGCAGGCGTCAGAATTCCTTTTTTGGCAAGGCTTATCATCATGGGAATGACCGTTATTCTGACCTCTGCAGCCGTGGGCTTGGGAGGAATTTTGCAGGAAAGCATCGGTTCGTGGACGGCAAAGCTGCTGAGTGCGGCTTTGCTGTTCGGATTGGGCGTGTATATCGCCGCGGGAGCTGTCAAAAAGCTGGTACAAAAAAGGCGGCAGGACAAGACGGACAAAGGAGAGGACGAAGGCGCAGGAATACTGCCGGATCCGGCGAGGATTCTGAGAGATTCGGAATACTGTGACGCCGACTGTTCGAAACGGATAGAAGTCCGTGAAGCGCTGGCAATCGGGCTGGCACTGTCGGGGGATTCGGCGGCTGCAGGGCTGGGTACAGGCGTTGGCGCCGGAAGCATGGCTGCGCTGATTCCGCTGTTGTGCGGCGTGTTCCAGATGGTCCTGATGCTGTGCGGAGAAGCAGGGGCGCATCTGCTGACGAAGCACTGTCCGGTAAGGGGAGAATGGTTTACGGTTGTATCGGGGCTGTTACTGGCAGGAGCAGCACTGTGGAAGGGTATTGCAGGGTAAAAATTATACTATTTGTAGAATATGCCGGGTCAAAAGCGTACAGAGAGAAAAACAGGAAGCATTCAAGGTTTCTTCAATAATTTTTACGGCTTTTGCACAAAATTAACGGTGAGATACTGTACAATAAAATGAAAAACCGAATGAAATATACTTTGTGTATTTTGACAGCAAAAATCATAAAAAGAAACGAATTGATTCTAAATTCGAAAAAAATCGGGGAAAAATTCATAATTACGAAATAAAATTCAAAAAACCTTCAAAATTGTTTCGTTAAACTGCACAAAGTATTAATTGACAAAACGAACAAAAAAAAGAATAAAAAAAGGCGCTTTGCACAAATATCAAAAATAACAATGGCAATAATTACAAAAATAATTGCCGCAATTTATGAATCATGATAAAATTGACAATGCACCGTTGAAATCAATGGTTTTGTGTGCTATTATAATAACAGCGGCGAAGTATGCCGGGTTGTTTGTGATGCCGGAAAACAGACGACTACTGCATGAAACGCCTCCCGGCACGGGAAAGTGTGCAAAAACCATATTATTAAAAAAGAAAGAGGGTCATTATTATGGCAAGTAAAATCAAAAAGCTTACAGCTCTTCTTCTGACAGCAATGATGGCTGCAACAGCTATGGTTGGCTGTAACAACGGCGGAGATGGGGACGAACCTGTTGCTCCTGCAACTGAATCCACTACCTCTACCGCATCCGAAGGACAGGCAATTGACATTACCAACCCCGAAACCAAGAAGTTTATCATTGACACCATCGCTGACGGCGCAGACAACGGCAAGGTAGCTCTTACCGTATGGGCAGCAGGCGAGGATCTGGACTTTGAAAAGAGCCGTATCGAGGAATTCAAGAAGGATTTTGCAGATCCCAGAATCACATACGACATCAAGGTTCGTACAAAGGGCGAGGATAAGGCCGGCGGCGCTGTTATCGAGAGCCCCCAGAAGGCAGCCGATATCTTCAGCTTTGCAGACGACCAGCTTTCCGAGCTGCTCAAGGCAGGCGCTATCGCTAAGGTTCCTTCCTATTATCTTGCTACCGTTAAGGCAGAAAACAGCGATGACTCGATCGGCGTCAGCACCATCGACAGCACCCTGTATGCATATCCGAAGACCTCGGATAACGGCTACTTCCTGTATTATGATAAGAGCGTTCTGAGCGAAGACGACGTAAAGAGCATGGATACCATGATCGCCAAGGCAGCCGCTAAGGGTAAGAACGTATTCTTCAGCATGAGCAACGCATGGTACGAAACTGGCTTTTTCTTCACAGCAGGCTGTACCATTAAATATGAAAACAAGGTTCAGACAGCTACTCTGAACTCTGATGAAGGTCTTGCAGCAGCAAAGGCAATGTGCCATATTGCTGAGAACAAGGACAAGGGCTTCAAGGGCGACGCAGGCAACATCGGTGAGAACGGCTACATTCCTCAGGGCTTCCAGAAGGGTGAGCTGGCAGCAGCCGTAATCGGTACATGGGTAGGCCCGCAGATCAAAGAGATCCTGGGCGACAACACCGGCGCTGCAAAGCTTCCGACAGTTTTGATCAACGGCGCAGAGAAGCAGCTCGAGTCCTTCTGCGGCTACAAGCTCATCGGCGTAAACGTTAACTCCAAGCAGCCTTTCGCAGCACACACACTGGCTTACTATCTTGGCAATGAGACTTCTCAGCTTGCAAGATATGAGGCAAGAGGCCTGCTGCCCACCAACAAAGGCGCATCTGAAAACGAAAAGGTTAAGACAGATCCTGCTTTCAAGGCTATTGAAGACCAGAGACCCTTCTCACATCCGCAGGGCACATCCGTTGGCGGCGCATACTGGAGTTCAGGCGTAGGCTCACTCGGCGGCGACATCGTTAACGCAGCAGGCAAGCTGACAGATGACGAACTGAAGCTGAAGCTGAAGAGCATCGAAGATAACATGAAGGTTAACTAAGCTTTGTGCAATCAATTAAAAAATGAACGGATTGGCTGAAAACCGTTCAATGGGCAGGCGATCGGGGCCGTTTGGCTCCGGTCGCTGAAGTCCCCGAAAGATAAGTAGAAAAAAAGGAGTTGTATATGAATGGATTATCTAGACTATGTCCAGATGACCAAAGGACAGCGCTTTGTCTACAAGATTAAATCTTTCTTTACAGGGATTCCCGGTGCAATTCTTAGATTTTTTAAGGCTATCGGATTCTTTATCAAGAAGTTTTTTCTGGGCATCGGCCGCTTTTTCAAGAATTACGGTTCCAGATTTGCAAAAGGTGACATCGGTACAAAGCTGTCGTATGTTATCATGGGAGCCGGCAACATTCTTCACGGACAGATCATCAAGGGTATTATTTTCCTGCTGACAGAGGTAGGATATATCGTCTTTATGATCACCTTTGGTTCAAAATACATATCAAAGATTTATACCTCAAAAATGGTACTGCTGGACTCCAAGCCTGTTGGCGGCTTATATAAAACAGGTACCGCAGCAATCGGTAACAGGGTTGCCCTCATCGGCGAAGATCCTGTCACCGGCGTTGAGTATGTTACTAACCCGACAACAAGAGACAGCTCTAACGAAGTATTGCTGTTCTTTATTCTGACACTGATTATTACGCTTGCATTCCTGGTTATCTACATTGTCAACACCAAGTCGGCATATCATACACAGTTGCTTCGTGCAGAGGGTAAAAAACCTGATTCCTTTGGTAAGGAAATGAAGAGCTTTTTGGATGACAGATTCCACATTACGCTTCTTACTCTGCCGATTCTTCTTCTGGTCATCTTTAACATTCTGCCGATTTTGTTTACCATTTGTATGGCATTCACGAACTACGATGACGAACATCTGGCTCCGATGAAGCTGTATCAATGGGTCGGCTTGAAAAACTTTGCGGACGTATTCTATGCTGATGCAAAGAAATCACAGACCTTCGGTCTTATCCTGATCTGGACACTGATCTGGGCATTCTTCGCAACCTTTACCAACTACATCGCAGGTATTATCCTTGCGCTGATGATCAACAAAAAGGGCATCAAGTTCAAGGGCTTCTGGAGAACCATGTTCGTTTTGACAGCAGCGGTTCCTCAGTTCGTAACCTTGCTGATTATGAGACTCCTTCTGGATAAGGAAGGCGCTATCAACAACGCATTGGGACAGCATCTGCCGTTCCTGACAGACTGGGCAAACGTAACGGTTATCATCGTCAATATGTGGATCGGTATTCCGTACACCATGCTGATCTCCTCCGGCTTGCTGATGAACATTCCCGAGGATCTGTATGAGAGTGCTCGTATCGACGGTGCAAATGCCGTACAGCAGTTTACAAAGATTACATTCCCCTATATCTTCTTTGTAACCACGCCTTACCTGATTACTACTTTCGTTGGCAACATCAACAACTTTAACGTCATCTTCTTCCTAACCGGCGGCGGACCGGAAGATCCGACAAAATATGCTAACGGCGCAGGTAAAACCGACTTGCTTGTTACCTGGCTGTATAAACTGACTCTGAACCAGAGCGACTTTAAACTGGCTGCGGTAATCGGTATTCTTGTATTTATTGTTTGTGCGGTAGGTTCTCTTATCACCTTCAATATGTCCAAGGCAGCTAAAAATGAGGAGGAATTCTCATGACAAATACAAAAGAAACAAAAATGCGCACCGGTTATGCTGCCAGAAGAAAAGTCACCAACGCTGTGGTATACATTATTTTGGGACTTATGGTTCTTATCTGGCTGTTCCCGATCGCATGGCTGGTTCTGCAGTCCTTTAATAAGCAGAACTTCATCTCAACCGATCTGTTCCCGAAAGAGTTTTCGTTTGAACACTATGCTACCCTGTTTACCGATCCTAAAGTACCGTATGGCAGATGGATCACCAATACATTCATCGTAGCAGTTCTCTCCTGCGTCATTTCGACACTGTTTATCCTGATGGTATCTTATGCGCTGTCCCGTCTGCGTTTCAAGAGCCGTAAAAAACTCCTGAACGCCGGTCTGATCCTTGGTATGTTCCCGGGCTTCATGTCCATGGCAGCTACCTACAGCATCATGGAAATCGTACATCTTGATCAGCAGCTTTTTGCTCTGGTAATTGTATATTCCGCCGGTGCCGGTTTGGGCTATCAGGTCGCGAAGGGCTTCTTCGACACGATTCCACGATCTCTCGACGAAGCAGCTAAGATTGACGGTGCAACCACTAACAGAATTTTCTGGGTGATTATCCTTCCGCTGTCCAAGCCGATCATCGTTTATACGGCGCTGACCACCTTCCTTGGACCGTGGGCTGACTACATTTTCGTCAGCTACTTCATGAAGGATAATGAGCAGAGCTATACGGTTGCTCTTGGTCTGTACAACCTGCTCGACAACGAGCATATTAACAACTACTTTACAACCTTCTGCGCAGGTGCTGTATTGATCGCTATTCCGATTACGATCCTTTTCGTAGTCATGCAGCGTTTCTATGTAGCCGGCGTAACAGGCGGTGCCGTAAAGGGTTAATTTACACAAGCGCAAAAAGCAGGGTGCGAATGCTCCCTGCTTTATTCTTACAATAAAGGAGTTGCAGCAAAAATATGATTAAGCACAAGCTCACAGCGCTTTTGCTGACAGGCGCCCTGCTTTGTACGGCGGCTCTCAGCGGATGTATGCCGGAAGAACCTGTGATAGAAGGCAACGACAGCAGCGGTGCTTCACCGGCAGCCGGCAGCAATATTCCCGAAGACGGCGGTTTCAGAACGGTGGCGTATGAGTCTTCAAAGGATAAGTACAGAACGTTTTATGAAATCTTTCCCTACTCCTTTAACGACTCTGACGGAGACGGAAAGGGCGACCTGAAGGGCATTATTCAGAAACTGGATTATCTGAACGACGGTGATCCTAAAACAACAGACGATTTAGGAATAGACGGTATCTGGCTGACGCCTGTTATGAAATCTCCCTCTTATCACAAATATGACGTCATTGACTACTACACCGTAGATGAAACTTTTGGTACAAATGATGATTTCAAGGAATTGGTAGAACAGGCGCATAAAAGAAATATCAATGTCATCATTGACCTTGTGATTAACCATTCTTCCAGTCAGAATGAGTGGTTCAAAAAAGCACTGGAAGAATTGAAACAGGGCAAGACGGACGGATATGCCCAGTACTATCATTTTGAAAAGGGCAAGAATGTGAATGGCTGGACAAAAGCCGGCGTAGACGACTGGTATTATGAATCCGACTTTGTCAGTGAAATGCCCGATCTCAATCTGAAGAATCCTGAATTGAGAGCAGAGCTGGAAAAGATTGTAAAATACTGGCTGGATATGGGCGTTGACGGTTTCCGTCTGGATGCCGTATTGTGGTTTGAGAGTGTTGACGGTACTTATGGCGCCCATGATAATGAAGGCTCCATTGAAGATCTGAAATGGCTGTACGATTATGCCAAGACAGTCAAAGAAGACGTTTATATGGTCGGCGAATGCTGGGCTGACGGCGCTTCTACCATTGCCGAGTATTATAAATCCGGTGTAGACAGCTTTTTCAACTTCCGTTCACAGGGAGCGCAGGGCAATGTCAATGCAGCGGCAAACGGCGGCGATGCGGCGTCTTATGTTGACTATCTGGTAAAATGGGAGGAAAGCATTAAAGCTAACAATCCCGCAGCCATTGATGCAAAATTCCTGTCGAATCATGACTCTGTACGCTCTGCCGAATTCATCGTCGGCAATACGAAAAAGCGTCTTGCAGCTGCGTTATACTTGCTGGCACCCGGTACGCCCTTTATCTATTACGGTGAAGAAATAGAGATGGACGGTGCGAATCCGCCGGATCAGGACGTCCGCAGAGGAATGCTCTGGTCGACGACCGATGCGGAAGGGTATGTTAAGCGTATTCCGGGCGGAACCAAGATGGAAGACGAGCCGGAAATCTCTGTTGAGTCTTCGCTGAAGGACGAAAACTCATTGCTGAGTTATTACAAAAGAGCGATCGTTTTACGCAACCAGAACCCTGAGATTGCCCGTGGTGACATCAAAGCAGTGAAGCTCGCCAAGGATTCCACAGCAGGCTTTGTATCAACCTATGAAGGATCTTCCGTCATGGTTGTTTATAACCTTGGTGATGCCACCGAAACTGTTGATATTCCGGAATCCGACTTCAAAGTCAACGAAGTAAGAGGCTACATTCTGGCACACGACAGCAGCGACCCGATTTTCAGAGAAAGCGAATATGACGCTACGGTTAAATTGGAAGGACAAAAGCTGACAATGCCCTCTCACAGTGTTTTTGTTCTGAAATAATCCGTGAGAAAAAAGGAAAACTGTAATTTCGTTATTTTTCTGATAATGGATAATTTTCCTTTCAGTACAGCGCTGTACCGGATCCATGATACAGGCGCAATCAATTGAATTATCCTGACAAGCATTAACAACTGCCTGATTTGTTGCAAGATCGGGCAGTTGTTTTTTGTGTTTAACTCGGAGCAAAGCCCGATGTAAGCTCGCTTAACATCGGCTGCCTTGATCCAACCTCACCGCAGGAGCTTTAGCTCCTCGGGGTTTCAGTGGGGGATTATAACCCCCACTGAAAGTCCGAATGTCCCCCGCCGCCTA
>JBGUWM010000219.1:0-27262 GCA_045221175.1 Acutalibacteraceae bacterium
AGACTATGTCTGCTTTTAATGGGAGTATAGTATAATTCATAAAAACAGGAATTTTTTATCTAATTTACAATAAAAAACTTTTGCAAAAGCATCTCCCCCGGCAGCCCCGGGGACAATCAGGCTGAAGCGCACAAACAGAACTCCACCGCAGATCAAAACCGCGATGGAGTTCTTTTGTGTTACGAGGAGGCAACATCATTGTGTGTTGATTTTTCTTTGTCAGTTTTTTTTTCTGACTTACCCCATCTTCTGTAAATGCCGGCAAGGACAGAGCCCGAAATATTATGCCAGACAGAAAACACAGCGCCGGGAACTGTCGCCATAGCAAGCTGTGAAAAGCTACTTCCGGCAAGACTTGTTGCCAATCCGGAGTTTTGCATACCTATTTCAATGGACAAAGCCTTGGTCTTTGAAGGAGTAAGGCGAAGAAGCTTGCCAAGACCGAAGCCGCAGGCATATCCAAGCAGATTATGAAGGATAACAACGACCAGTATCAGCGCGCCGCAGGTATATATTTTTTCTGCGTTATGCGAAACGACCGCCGCAACGATCATACATATCGCTATTGTTGAGACCATCGGCAGCACCTTGACCGCTTTTTCCGTATATTTTCCAAAAATACGATTTATCAGGAAGCCGATGACTATCGGGAGCAGTATCACCTGGATTATACTTAAAAACATAGCCCAGACGTCAACATTGACTGTAGTCTGCAAAAACAGATACGTCAGAGCAGGAGTCAGCAGCGGCGCAAGCAGAGTATTGACAGAGGTCATGCCAACGGAAAGCGGAACGTCACCTTTTGAAAGATAGGTAATGACATTGCTTGACGTTCCACCCGGGCAGGTGCCTACCAACACAACGCCGGCCGTCAGTGCAGCATCAAGTTGAAAAAGCCTGCTCAGACCAAAGGCAAGTAACGGCATGATAATAAACTGAGCAGCACAACCGAGAAGAATATCCTTAGGACGCTTGAATACCATGGCAAAATCCGCCGGTTTCATGGTAAGTCCCATTCCGAACATAACGATCATCAGCAGATAATTGACCCATGAGGTTTCGATCCAAAGACATGATGCGGGAACAAACAAAGCGAGAGCAGACACGGCCAGCACAATAAAAGCCATGTATTTTCCGAAGCCTTCACTTATTTTTTCGAGTATTCTCATTTCCTTTCCTCCAGAGCCCGACAGATCTGTCCGGTTTTTGTGTTTCATGAATTATTTCTATTGTTATTGTAGCATATATCCCGTGTTTGTCAATTATATGATATAATGAATATCAGACAAAGGAAGCTTTCATTTCAATCAGACAGTTCACCTGAAATTGTTCTTTTGCAAGATATACAAAATAATTATATTTGAAGCAGATGTGAGCGGCGGGTCCCGCCTGTCGGCCCGGTCAGCGCTTCTTCCTTAGTTAGAGGGTCCACCGTCACCTACAGTGTACCGTCCGGTCTTCAAAAGAGCGGGCAAAGCTTTGACCTTATGTAGAATTGTATAGTTACTACAGTATCAGAATAAAAAAGACACCGCCGGTAAAGCAGGATATAAAACCCGTTTTGCCAGCGGCATTTTTTACGTTTAACTTAGCAGTTTATTGATTATGCGTCAAGGTCTCCGCCGAAGTTTTTGAGAGAATCAATGGTTATCTTGCATCCGGGCTTGACGTGCTGCATGATGAATTTCATAATGTTTTCAGGCAGGCCAACACAGCCGCCCGTATAGGTGCGGTTGATGCGGAAGCAGTGGAAGAAAAATGCAAAGCCCTTTTCTTCAACACACTCCGAGTTGTAGCCCATATTCAGAACATACTGATCTGCGGATGCGTCTGTTTTGCTTTCTTCCGTGGTTTTGATTTCATCTTTCGATGCTTCCGTGGCTGTAGAGGCGACAGAAGCTGTAGAGGTGTCCTCTTTCTTGGCATCGCTCTTTGCGCAGCCTGCAAGCAAACTTACCGAAACAGCCATTGCCGCAAATAAAGCCGCAAGTCTGATCGTTCTCTTTTTATTATCTCCCATCTCCAAAAAATCTGTTACATTCCCACAGCCTCCATCATCTGTTTAAGACCGCCCATGATCTGCTGTGAAAGAACATTCCTGTCAACACTGAGTTCCCTGTCCGTTTTCATTATACCGTACAGGAATTTGATATTTCCAAAAAACTTCATTCTGAAATCCAAAGCGGCTATCTCCTTTTCGTCCATACCCTCAAAATAGACCTCTTTGAATCTTGTCCAGTATCTTTTCGATTCTGCCGCATTCATGCCCAGCACCCACATACTGACCTCGTCCGAGGAGGATGTTAGCTCGTGCGCTGTATACATTCCCGCGAGATCAACGGCAGGATCGCCGACGCAGGCATCGTCAACGTCGATCAGCAGAAGCTCGTCACCCTGTACCATGATGTTGTTGGAATGGAAATCCTCATGTACGAAGGTATTCCTTTTTACGGCTATATTGTCGATCGCACGATATAATCTTGCAGCATCCTCCGGCGCGATCTTATCCTCTACGGTTTTTACCCAGCCCTTGACAGATTCGCTTGCCTGACCGAAAACACCATCGTCAAATTCGGTGGAGTGGAGCTTTCTGAGAAGCGCTGCGGACTTTTCAGCCCAATATTCCGCTTTTTCAGGCTCGGAATGGATCGTCCTTCCGAGGGTCCTGACGTTCAGAAGCTCGTATACAACGCCATAGCAGTTACCAACCTTTACAGCATCGTATGAGATAGCGCAGGGAATTCCGTGTACAAATGCTGTCTGTGCAGTTTCTCTGCTCTTCTTTACATATTCAAGCGTCTTTCCCTCGTTGAAAACCTTTACGATCGTTTCATCGTTGATGCGATAGACCGAACCGTTTCCTCCTTTGCCGATCATCTGGCAGCCTTCAACAGAAACCTCCCGAAGCGCGCGGCTGACGTTCAGTATCTGGGTAAAGCCTGTAACATTAAGTATCTCATAGACCTCGCTGCTGACGTTATTGACTGTAACGTCACTCACAGCCTTTGCCAGCTTCAAAAGGACACGCAGTCCTGCGCTGGATATGTACTCTAATTCCGAAGCATCGATCTCCTCCGGAAGTGCCGCCATGAGCTCTTTTTCAAACTCCTGAGCGTTTGTTGTATCTATTTTTCCTTTTAACTGATAAGTCATGTTATCCTCCGTTCAATCTGCTTATTTTCTGCTTACGTTCTCACCGTAAATGGTCGTCCAGTCATTTTTCATAGAAACGGCGGTGTATCCGTTTTCCTGACAGTTCGTGCGCATCTTGTCGGCTTTTTCAATGTTTCCGTTTTCGCGCTCGGTGTCGTCGCAGCAGAGCATGAAGGCAGCGCTCTTGTATTGGTTGTTATTGATGGTGAAGTTTGCCATTGAGAAGTCACCGCTGCTGTTGCCGAAGGCAAGAACAGGCTGAACGCCTATCTCCTGCTGGATCACAGTAACCTTGTTGGTCTTGAGGTTTTTGATGAGGAACTCGCCGCCGGTAACCAGCTTGTCGTCCTTTGTGAAGGTGTATTCCAGACCGGTCTTGTCGCCCTGACCGCTTGCCACGAGACTTTCATCGGAGCCGATCATCTGTGAGAGAGGAATGTTTACCGTACCCTCGGCAAGTCCGCGGGTAATAAGTCTGTCAGTACCGCTTACGATATATACCTTGAAGCCGTTTTCCTGTAAGTAGTCCACTACCTGGAGCATGGGCTTATAGAACGCCTGACCGTTTGTCATGTTGTTGTAGCCCTCCATAGGCTGATCTCTGTATGCCTTGACATAAGCGTCAAATTCTGCAGGCGTCATGCCCTTGAAGGCGGTAGCGACAGCCGTGCCGTGCTTTACGTCAAGTCCGCTGGGATATGTGCCTGTGTCGAAATACTCCTTGATGATGGCTGCGGTCGCCTTTTCCTCATCGCTTGCCTTGTCCTTATAGTCAGGATCCTCCATGACACGGTGATAGAGCAGCTTGTGGTCAAAGTAGCCGGGGTCTGTCTCACAGCAGAGGGTACCGTCCATATCGAATACGGCGATACGTCTTTCAACGGGTATAAAATCCGCGCTGCTCTCATCGGTGACAGCCTTAACGTAAGCTGTCAGTTCGGATTTGAGGGGAGCGGTGTCTGTCCAGAGGGAAAGTGCGTCGGTTTTTGTGTCCGTTTCGACCTTCTTGATCGCGTCATCCACATTCTTTGCAAGCTCCATGCTCTGGAAGTCTTTATTATCCGAGAGTATCATATCGAAGTCAGGGGTAATATCCAGCTCTGCCTTTGCTTCTTTGAAGGAGAGCTCCAGCATATGACCGCCCTTTGTTCTGTCGTCTGAAATGAAATGGAAGTGCCAGCCTGCTGCATTCAGTCCGCTCATATAATCCGGACAATAGAGTCCTACAACAGTGCCGTCAATATTCTCATAGGTGAATTCACGCTGATCTGTTTCAAGAGCCTTATCAAGAGCCTTGTACGGCTTTTCCTGCTTCAGCTCGCTGCGAACCAGCATTTTATCAAAGGTACCGCTGACCTTGACTGCATAAAACATATTCTTGCCGTTGTCATTGACGGACTTGTCAAGCTCGGTTTTTAAGGACTTCATATCGCTGATATTGGCAAGGTCAACCGAAACATCACTATCAAAGAACGTAACATTCGAAAACGGAACGGTCTCGGTATCTGCGGCCTCCTGTACGGTACCGTCGCCCAGAGCCTGATATACCGTGCCGTCAAGCACGATCATCTCACCGTTTACGCCTTCAAAGGTGCCGATTCCTATATCGCCGTGCTCCTTCAGCTCGCTGACGGGAATAATCCCGTCATAGTAGCCCTGGGTCAGCGACTGCAGAAGCGCCACCTGATAGACAGTTTCTCTGTCCTGAGAGGGCGTAACTGTTTCAGCCTGCTGAGCCGGCTGTCCGGAACAGGCAGAAAGTGACAGCAGCATTCCGGCTGTTAACAGAATGGCTGTTTTCCGGCAGACAGTACTTTTTTTCTGTTTGATTTTCATCGTTATCCATCCTTTTTAAAATTTTATAATGAACCCGAAACAGGAGCGTCTTTTCTGTGAGTCAGGATAAATCTCTCCTGCCTTCAGGGTCTATCCGTTATTAATTGCCGGTGTTTTTTCAGGATGCACTTTGTTCAGCCGGCATCTGAACTGTAGTTATTTGTTTATTGACCTTCAGATAGATGAGCAGTGCAATAATTGCATTGACCGCGTCAGCAACAAGCTGTGACCAGATCAGGCCTGTAAGTCCCCAGATACCGTTCATCAACAGCATGATGGGTATTATCAGAACTGCATGACGGATTATCGCAAGGAAAAACGAGACGGGTCCTTTGTTGACGGCGTTCATGTAGTTCACCACATGATAGCCAATCATCATAAATGGCAGTGAAAAGCATCTTGCCCGTAAAAATTCCGCACCAAGACGGACAGTTTCCTCGTCCTTGATGAACACCCCGACTATCTGATCGGCAAAACAGAAAAAGAGAACAGAACAGATCGCCGAAAATACAAGAATGACCATGCGGGCAAGGGAAACAAACTGACTCATCCGCTTGAAATTCTTTGAGCCGAAGTTATAGGCGACAAGCGGAACCATACCGAGACAGATACCCAGTCCCATATTGATGGGCAGACGCTCAAGCTTCAGGACGATACCCATTGATGCGAGGGGAATATCGCCGTAGGCAACTACAAGACGGTTGATGACGATGGTAACCAGATCAAACATGAAAATAGCCACCGCAGCAGGTATTCCTACCGTATAGAAGGAGCGCAGGTTTGCTTTGCCTATTTTCTGTCTTTTGAAGGAGATACGCAGAACGCTCTTATCCCTGACCCTTCTGAACATGACAAGGAAGAAGATCAGTGAGCCGAAGTTTGACAAAGCCGTTGCGATGCCTGCTCCGAGGACCTCATAACCATCGGGAAGTATCACGAACATGAACAGAGGATCAAGGGCGATGTTGAGAATGCTGCCCAGCGCCACGCCGATTCCGGCTTCCTTTGCATAGCCTGCGTTTCTGAGAAGCTGAGGCATACTCATGGATAATATCGTCGGGAGCGTGCCGATGACCGATGTGGTGATAAGATACTGCCTGCCATACTCTATCGTGTTTTCTCCTGCGCCTAAAAGACGAAGTATCGGGTCCATCAGAAGCGCTATTATCACCGAAAAAATCACCGATGCGACGGCCGACGCCATAACCGTATAGGCGGCGACTTTTTTTGCATCGTCTGTTTTCTTCTGTCCGATAAGCCTTACCATCAGCGTACCGCCGCCAACACCGAAAACATTGGCAAGAGCCGCAGCCGCAAGATAAACCGTTAGTGCCAGCGAAGAATCGGCGACCATGTAGGGGTTGTTTGTCCGGCCGATAAACCATGTGTCGGCTAGATTATAAAGAAGAATTATGATCTGACTTGCGACTGTCGGGGCGCCATTCTTGCAAGTGCGCTGCCCGGCTTCATAGTCTCAAACAGACTGTCCTTTTCCATTACTACACCTTTTTTCTCTTTTCTTGATAAAAATTTCAGACGAGATATTTTTCCTTCAATTGATCGATCTCGTCCTGAGTGATATGCAGACCGTCACGGATATATCCCCCAACAGAACCGTATGTCTGCTTTAAATACTCTATTGCCGTCTGCATGAAACGCTCATCGACCTTATCATATACCAAAGCTACCTTTTCCGCATAAGCGTCGTCAAGTCCGTTTGACAACATAAAACGCTTTGTGCTTTCGATCTTGTCTGCATGATACTCGTTTGTCAGCAGATAATCCTCCATAATGAACTTTTCATCGACGCCGAGAGCCGAGAGAAGCAGCATTGAAGCGATTCCGGTTCTGTCCTTTCCGCTTGTGCAGTGCCACAGCACTGCTCTGTCCGGGGATGCTTCAAGCAGGATGCGGAAAAAGTGTTCGTAAGCCTTTTTGCCCATATCGGAGGACAGAAAGAGGATATACATTTTCTCGTCCAGCATACCGGTCATTTCGGCGAGCTTCACCATCTGACAAACGGTAAGCTTTTTTATATCAATATCTGCTGTGCCTTGGGAGGAAAATGCGGCAGTGTCGATCACGTCAAGATGAGCATAATAGACATCTCCGATGACCGGATCCTCACTGGCCATTTCCAACGCCATACGGAAGTCAATAATAGTTCCCAAGCGGTAATGCTCCTTGAGTATCTGAATATCCTCAGAGGTCATCTCATCTAACTTTGCAGTCCTGAGCAAAACGCCGCTTTTTACGGTTCTCCCGTCAGACGAAGGATAGCCGCCAAGCTCACGGGCGTTACGGACGCTTTTAAGTTTTATTGATTGTCTATGATCCATATATTTTACTCCACACTTTCAGATTGCTGGAGGTCAGACTTTTTTCTTATATGTTTAAGCAGAATAATAAGATAGACAACCAGCATGACATATGCGGCTGCGGCTCCTGCGGTATAGGATATGGTCTGATCCAGCCGGAAGCCCTCCTGCGCGATCAGGATATAAGTAAGGCTTACTCCTGTCATAAAGACGGCGGGCAGCGCAGTGAGCAGCGAGCCGAAACGATATTTTCCCTTTTTCAGAAGATAAGCCGTAGCGACCCACAGCGCGATCATTGCCAAGGTCTGGTTGCTCCATGAGAAGTAGCGCCATACGATCTGGAAACCGTTGTCGTTGACGATGGCATACCATGTCAGCAAGCCTCCGGCAACAAGAAGCGGTATGGTAATAATCAGGCGGTTCCTGATCTTCTTCTGTTCAAGCCTGAAGGTCTCTGCAAGTATCAGTCTTGCGCTCCTGAATGCGGTATCGCCGGATGTGATAGGACATACCACAACGCCCGCAATTGCCAATACGCCGCCAAATGCGCCGAGTACACCGGTAGATATCTCGTAAACAACATTTGAAGCGCCGCTTGCCAGAGCTTCATTCAGAAGCTGTGTCGTGCCGTAAAAAGCTACGCCCGCCGCGGCCCATACAAGCGCGATGACCGATTCGGAGATCATAGCTCCGTAGAATATCCTTCTCCCCTCTTTTTCGCTCTTTATGCACTTTGCGATCATAGGAGACTGAGTCGCGTGAAAGCCGGAGATCGCACCACAGGCTACCGTAATGAACATATATGGCCAGACGGGAGTACCGCCCGGATGAAGGTTTTCAAGGGAAATCTCTGGGATGGTGTATTTGCCGCCGGAGAAAATAATGCCTCCTATTACGGCAGCGGCCATAACGATAAGCAACACTCCGAATATCGGATAGAGCTTTCCGATCAGCTTGTCTATGGGAAGCAGTGTTGCAAGCAGATAATAGGCAAGTATAACAATAGCCCAGAAGGTGCCGTTCATCCAGTCGGGAGTGAGCTTATCCAGCAGACCGGCAGGGCTGGTGACAAACACGGTCCCGCACAGCACTAAAAGTACCACAGAAAACACACGCATTATCCACTTGACGGCTTTGCCCAGATAGGTTCCCGACAGCTCGGCAATAGATGCGCCTCCGTGTCGGCAGCTTATCATACCGCTCATATAATCATGCACCGCACCGCCGAGTATAGCTCCGAACACTATCCACAGAAACACAACGGGACCGAACACGGCTCCCATCAGCGCACCGAAGATAGGTCCTGTTCCTGCGATATTAAGAAGCTGTACAAGGAAAGCCTTCCATGTTTTCATAGGTACGCAGTCAACACCGTCATTGATGGCGATGGCAGGGGTTTGTCTGTCATCGGGCGCGAATATTTTTTCCGTGACCTTGCCATAGACCAGATAGCCTACGACCAGTACGGCAAAAGAAATAAACAGTGAAATCATTATTACACCTCCGAAACATTTTTATGACGCTTGTGTAATGGCGTCATAAAAGTGCTTCCGAAATACTCCTTCGCAGATCAGATGTCCTTTCTCTTTTCTTTGATATGATCGGCAATCATCACATCAAGCTGTCCGGTAATAATCTTGTTCATGGCTTTGTAGTCAGAAACATGATCCATATCGGCTTCGACCTGTTCGTTTTCGCAGTATTCCTTTATGGCTCCGCCGATAATAACATCAAGCCTTGCGGAAAGCTCATCAAGTGCAGCTTTGATATCTGCCGTTTTTGTCTCCATCAGTGACTGAAATCCGGTGGGGTCTTTTTTGATTCTTTCTTCAATAGTCATAGTAAACTTCCTTTCTGCCCGGGTTTATCGGGCTCAACAGTTTGTTGTTTTTTAAGATAGCATGATGTCAGCAATACCATTAACAGTCTGTCTTATTGCGTAAAACGCAGGAATTACACAAATATCCGAAAAAACAGAATGTCTGAACGGCATAAAAAACATACGGTCATACAAATCTAATTTTATATTATAACACGCTCTGTCCAACTGATGTCCACCAAAAGCAATCAAAAATTGGGTATTATTAAATTTTGTAGCAATAAACAAAAATTTAGCTTGCATTTTGTAGTATTGAACATAACAGGAAAACGATGCCGGAGTTCAGGATAAATTATCGATTTATTTGATCAACGCTGTTCTTGAGAAAAGAAAAAAGAAAATGATCCAAAAACGACCCTGAGCATCACTATACTTTTCTCTCTATTCGCTAAGCCCGCGAACCACATGAGGGGGCAACAAGTCAAAAGAATGCTAAGGCAATACCGCACAGAGATAGTACCGGTGAAGCGCGGTAGATTTTTTCGTCAGATCGTATCAAAATCCCTTGAAATACTTCAGTATTCCTGCGGGATTTTGGTGCAAGATGACGCCAGCGTGACGCTGGATGCGTGTTCGCACTCTAATCCTTTCACATCGGATGATTTATCGCTGCGGCATAAGGGTTTCCAATGCGAAAGAAGGTGAACGCAAAGTAGGCACCGGCAACATGCCGGCGGTCTTTGTGCGGTGTTGCCTTAACGATCATAAGTTTTTTTACAGACGAGCTGGAATGAATGTCAAAGTCCTGAAAATTCTTACAGATCACCCTTCATCTGTTTAATGCTGATTCTATATTCATTTTCAAGGCGTACATATTCTTCATTGTTTTTCTATGCAATCAAAGCTTCCGGCAAATCTTATGCCGTCGTGCTTTGTTATTTCTGAGATCGTATCATCGCTGATGCTTTTTGCTTCCGCCTCAATGACATAGTTGTATGAACCGAGCTTTGTTCCGTCGGGGCGGTCGTGAAGGGTCACAAGCTCAAAGCCGGCGCCGGACAGGTCAATAATGATGTCATCAAGCCTGTTTGCCTCGCAGTTGGCGATGAATACGGCGCGTTTTCCGCATGACGGGTTATTTGTTTTTGAAAGCACATAGAACCGTGTCCTGTTGGTATCGGTGATCTGAACATTTTCTGCAAGCACGGTCAGACCATAAAGCTCCGCGGCTCCCGGTGCTGCCACTGCTGCGATAGACTTGTCCTTGCTTTCTGCGACGAAGCTTGCCGCGGCAGCCGTACTGTCCATTTCCTTTTCAGCAGCATCCGGAAGTTTTTCCGATCTCCATGCCTTGCTCTGCGTAAGACCCTGTGCATGGGAACATACGGTTTTAATATCGTCAAGCGTAGCTCCTTCCACACCCATCAGGGTCTGGTTGATAGGAATGATGATTTCTCCTACAACATAAACTTCAGTCTCTCTTATCAGCGCGTCAATATAGTTGGTCACTGCACCGCCGAGAGTGTTCTCCTGCGGGATGACGGCATAATCCGCATTTCCGCTTATGACCTCGCTGATAGCTTCATCCACCGTTTTTTTGGGGATGAAGTTCTGCGTGTTCTGAAAGAAAAACTTAGCAGCTTCTTCCGTGTATGTACCTTCCGGTCCGAGGAAACTGACGGAAGCGTTTTCCTTCACCTCAAACTTGCTGCTTTCTGTGATGCTGTTATCTGAGACACTACCTTGGGAAGTGCTGCTTTCGGAACTTTCCTTCGTCTGAGGCTGTGAACAGCCGCTCAAAAGTGATATACAAAGGGCAAGAGCAAGCACTAATGCTTTTCCCGATCTGTTATTTCTCATCATTTTTTCTCCTTCTTATAATTTTGTTTTGTTTTTTGGTTCGGAATATGTATCGTGATCTTTGTCCCGACTTTATCCGTACTTTTCAGTGTCAGCGTACCGCCGCACATAGTTTTCACCATTTCCCTGATGTTCCGCATGAACAATGTAACTGAATACCAGACCTATGATCAGCAGCAGGATACCCCATTCTTGATTATTGATATATGGGAATATCACCAAAGCCGGCACCAGACCAATGACCTGAAGAAACCGAGGAATGAATAGCATACCCTGTCTTTATTTGATCGCCTCCCCTATTTTCTATCACTTTGACATCATCCTGATAGGCACAACTGCCTCCGGGATTATTATATCATACGCCGTCCAACCGGTGTCCACAAAAACAGGGCAAAAGCAAAAAATTCGTGATAATGCACAAAAGGAAAATGAAAACAGCTCCCGCCGGTTTTTTTCTATCCCGTGGGAGCTGAGAACAAGTCTTTCTTTATGTATAGTTTGCCATGCAAAAAATTTTCTGCTGGGTGCATAGATATCGGGAGTGACATCATGGCTGTCCCGGAAGAGTATATGTATTCCTTACCTGAAAACCATACCGCCGTCACAAAGACAATGAACGCCGTGTATAAATCGTTTTATAAAGCTATTCGTCTTCTCTTTTCTGTTCAATATCCGTATCCGAAGGTAACGATCTCCCAGCCGCTGTCTGCTGTACGAGCAAGCCACCACTGATAGTCGTTATAATCGGAATCGGCATTAAGGGTAAGCTCTCCGATTTCCTTCGGCGTATGGAAATCCATCAGGAATTCGGCAACCTGCGTGTATTTGCCGTCGGGATTTTTCTCATTTATTTTTGAGAGCATTTCATCGGTTGCTTTTTCGTCGCCGGCGTATCGGATGCTCTTGAGATCGACATTACCCCAGAACGCGAATTGACACTTGATCTGGATAACGGCGTCCTTCAGCTCATCCTCGGTATAGAGCTTGGATGTTCCGTAATCAATGCTGACCGGACCACCAGCGTAAGTGCCGAGATATTCCTCAAAAGTAATGCCCTTTGATGTGATCTCCTTGGCAGCATCAGCGTTGTCAAGATAGCGGATGTGCCACGGCTCGTAACCGTATCCTGTGATGTGCTCGCTGCCGTCAAGATAACGGAGAATAAAACCGTAGTCAGCGAGCTTTGCGTGAATTTTCGACCATATCTCCGGATACTTTATCATATCCTCATTCTCAACAACGTCCTTGCCGTCGATGATCAGATACAGATCGAGGGCAAGACCTGTGTGGTGCTCGGAAAATCCGGGCTTTGCTACGGTCTTTGCCGCGTAGTCTGCGCCGTACTGCTTAGTAAAATCGTCCATGATACGCTGCTGCTCGGCAACGCTTCTGCGCGCTGAGTCAAGGTCCACGGTTACGCCCTCTTTTTCAAGCTCAGCTTTGAGTTTAAGATATGCGTCATAGGCTTTTGCTTCGACCTCAACATCATCGCCAACGGAATTAGTCATGTGAACGGTTTTGAGATTCTTTTCCCAATCATCGGGGAGCTTGTGTGTCTTGTTGACAAGAGCCATGTAGTCTATGCTGTCGGTCTTTTCCGAATCAACTGCATCCGATGTTGCTGCCGATGTTTTTGCCCCAGTTGAGCTGTCGGATGAGCTTCCGCATCCAGTAAAAGCCACCGATGCTGCCATACAGAGACATAGAAGCATGCAGGCGAAGGTCATTTTCTTTTTCATGGTAATTACTCCTTTATGATTTGATTCGGGTTGTTCCCTTGACTGTGTCTATACTATACCATGAAAAACCATACTTGTATATATACAAAACCTTGCCGATCTGTCTACTAATAGACAGATAAACCGTCAGATGTATAATAATTTACAGATCACGATGAAATTGAATATAAACCGAAGATAGTTACCCGGAAGCACTTTGCCTTTTGAGCATTCAGCAGTTTTTACTATAAATACAATAGATTATGTTTCGTGTGTTTGAGCTATGAACCCGCTTCAAAGAGACGCACACAACCAAAGAAATATATAAAGCCGTATGATCTGTGTCGAAAACAAATCATACGGCATTTACAATCGTTTTGCAAGAAAGCAAGATTGCTGTATTGAATAATATGGCGTTATTTGATAAAATTTTATTATACGGAAACTTCTTTTTCAGATTGCTCAAAAGCAACGATGTTCTGTTTCTTTGCAAGCTCCATCAGATATTCATTGATTGCCTTCAGAATAATATCTGTTTTGTCCCTGTCAGTCGTATGTTGTTTGACAGGTTTTTTATATGCAGCGGTATTGATGTGCGACTCTTTTAGGAAAACCAATTCAACACCATTGTCATACAATTCCTGATAGATCTGAAATCCTATGTCAGCATTCCTGCTCATACGGGAAACGCCGTCGAAGACAACGATGTCCCCGGTCATGATAACATTGAGAAGCTGTTCAAGCTTTTTTCGACCTTCGGTCTTGGTTTCTGTATTCACGCAGCGCCGTATACGAAAGCCGTGTTAACGCAGGAAATAAGAAATCAGTATCAGGTTTTGCCAAGCCTCTTAATAGCAAATACAGCAGCCGCCGCTAATCCAACGGTAAGCGCCAGGCCGCCTGCTATTACTTTTCTCACAAACGGTACGTTATAGTCAAGTGTTGCATACGAGGGACTAATCATATGCCGCAGCAACGGTGATAACAGCTTCCGTCTGATATGTAAAATATCATTTTTCATATACGGGCGAATATCTATGATCATCGTCGCGCGTTCAGGCTCACTGTACCTTTCCCACTTCAGAGAGCCGGTTGACGGATTGCCGGTTCGCGCGAAGTTTGTCCACATACGCATTACCGTATCGGAAAGCATCCTGTCCGCAGGTTCGCCTGTATATATTGTTTCTTCCACGTTTCCGAACACATACGCAAGTTCCACAGCATGACAAGCCTTTAACATCGGCAAAGCTGACGGAACTGTCCAGTAGTACATATATGTCTTTCCGCCGTTTTTGCTGTGCAGATGAGCCTGCTCAACAGCAGGAAGACGGAACATCATTTCATCATAAAACCGTACCATACGCCAAAGACGGTATCCCTTTTGCAAGGAAATAAACGCATTGACCCGTTTCTTTTCGGATCTTGACAGCCGTTTAAGATCATTCTCAAATTTTATCGGGACGCTGAAGCGAAAAGGAATGATCCCGCCGATCTCCCCTATCCAATAATTCATTTCCTCTGCGTTTGTGCCTATGAGCATATCAATGTCAGCGGTCTCGCCGTTTTCGTAAGGCTTATAAGGATCAATCGGAATCAGTCTTCCGTCACGCTGAGGAAAATTATTGTATTCGTTTAGTTTCTCGTTGATCCGCTTCAAATCAGACTCACTGAGGCTTTGCAGCTCCGAAACAGAGTTTGCACCGCTCAGGAGCTTTAGCCGTCTTGAAAACTCATAGCACTCTTCCTTGGAAAATGTCAGCGCCACTGAACCGCTTTCCGCAATCATACGGCAAAACAAACCTTTTGCACGAGGAATAATCGGCAAAAGCGATACGCTTCCGCCTCCTGCGGATTCGCCGAATATGGTGACGTTTTTCGGGTCGCCGCCGAACGCCCGGATATTTCTTTGTATCCAGCGAAGCGCCTCTATCTGGTCGAGTATGCCAAGATTCGGCGCATCGGGATACTCCTCGCCACCCTCAAAATATGAAAGATCGACAAAGCCCATAAGACCGACGCGGTAGCCAACGGTAATAAGAATAATATCCGGATTCGCACTGACGAAGTTTTTCCCGTCATACATCGGGTCGGCTGTACCTCCCCAACCGTATGAACCTCCGTGAAAGAACACCATAACCGGTCTGTCTTGGGTACTGTCGTCAAGGTTTTTCCAAATATTGAGATACAGACAGTCCTCGCCCTGTTGATAATACGACGCCTGCTCCGAGGGCCATTCGGTCTGGATCGGAGATTTTGCATTGTAATACGCCTGCATTACCGTATCGCTGCTTTTAACCGATTTCGGTGCTTTCCATCTCAACTCTCCCAGCGGCGGCTCAGCAAACGGAATGCCGCGAAACTCGCAGACGCTATCAAATTTTTTGCCTACAAAAATGCCGTTCTCGCACCTTGCGGAAAGACTTTGATCATAGTCACCCGTAATCTTCATATTAACGCCGTAGCTGTCACGGAGCCTGTTTTTTGCTTCTTCAGTCATACATATCTCTTCCTTCCGAAAATACCCAGAATAGTTTCAAAGAATGTCTTTTTGCTGCTGAATTTTTCTCTGAGCTCGCCAACGGTAACATCTGTCTGAGAATTGTGCGTAACAAGACCCTGAGCCACCTTGGTAAGGATATCCTTGAATTTATCCATAATCTCATCGTCATACAGGCTTGCGGTATAACCGATCATCAACTGCAGGCCGTAGGACCCATCAAGTATCTCCATATCGAGCATGGTCTGTGACGCCGCATGATTCTGACGGATGTCAATGGTTTCTATATTCATTACTTCTAAGCCGCCCATATCACGGATATCCTGCTGATAAAGCAGATATGCAGCTTTGTTGCCGCCTGCCTGATTATGGATATCAACGTATGGATAACAACTGTGTTCGATGCCGATAGGATGTGCGGGGGCACATTAGAGATCGCGCCACGCGACTGTGTAGGCACGTCGGTCAGGGTGACGATACCGTCTCATACTGTTTTCAGATTAAAAGCTGACACTTATAATCGGAAAAGGCGCCGCCAAAGGCTGCGCCCATCTGTGCATACGCACAGATGACGTCTCAAGCAAGCTCCGACGCGCTGACGCAAATCAAATGAATAATCGTAAAAGATTACGCGGGACACAGGTTTGTGCCCCGCGATGTTTTTTTCTAAGCAAAGCTGCAGATCCATACCATATTTACCGATTATCTTTTTCTTCCGAAAACGCCCATGATCGTTTCAAAGAATGTCTTTTTGCTGCTGTATTTTTCTCTGAGCTCGCCAATGGTAACATCCGTCTGAGAATTGTGCGTAACCAGGCCCTGAGCCACCTTGATAAAGATATCCTTGAATTTATCCATACTCTCATCGTCATACAGGCTTGCGGTATAGTCGATCATCAACTGCAGGCCGTCGGACCCATCAAGTATCTCCATATCGAGCATGGTCTGTGACGCCGCCTGATTCTGACGGATGTCAATGGTTTCGATATTCATTCCCTCTAAGCCACCCATGTCACGGATATCCTGCTGATAAAGCAAATATGCAGCTTCGTTGCCGCCTGCCTGATTGTGTATATCAACGTATGGATAACAGCTGTGCTCGATGCCCTTTTGTACCTGATCGTGAACATCTGCGAACAGATCACGGAGAGTCATATCGTCTCTGAGACGAACGCCAACAGGAAGATCACGGAAAAGCAGGCCGACGGAATTCATCGCCAGCATATCCTCACGGCCGTTATATATCCACGAAAGCTTGATGTCGTTCTTCTTGTTGTAAATGGAAATGGAAAGCGCCGCAACCGCGATAAAGAATTCGTTCCGGCTGATCCGGTAATGACGTTCTACCGCCTTCATCTGCGGCTGTTCAATGCCGATAGGAGCGCACAACTCGCCCATTTCATTCTCACGGGAATCGTGATCAGTTGCGGGATAGCTTGACCACACAACATTTCCAAATCGTTCCTCAAAGTAGCGCTTGCTCTCCTCGTAGAACTCGGTGTTGGCCATCTCCTCGCGGTTCTGCAGAATCAGATAGTACAGATCCGGGTCAGGCTGCATACCCATGTAAGCCTTACCGACGTTCTGCATAAACACCTTGAGAGAGGTGCCGTCAAAGAGCGTGTGATGAACGTCGAAGAAAATATAACCGTACTTCTCGGTCTCAAACACACGGCAGCGATGCAGGCATCCGCCGATGATCTTAAACGGCTGCACTAAGTTATCCTTTATATTCTTAAACTCAAATTCGCTGATTTTTTCTACTCTGATGTCCCGCAGCACCTCGGGCGTGTAACGCTGGATGATCTCGCCGTCACTGTTAAAATGGAAGGTGGTGAGCAATGCTGAATGATTGCGGATAGCGGTGCGCATTGCTTCTGCCATCTTTCCGGTATCAAAGGTTTCCTTGTCAAACCTCATCATCGTGAACAGGTTGTACATTGTCGATTTCGGCGTATAAAGCTGATAATCGACCATATATAGCTGTTCGGCTGTGAGGGGATGATCTGCCTTCATAGCACGCGCGTTTTTGATTGCAGGATCCTCTCTGTCATCGTTTTTGCGGTTTTCCTCATACATCTCGGCGATTTTCTTAGGTGTTCTGCCGCGGAAGATCTCGCTTGCGTTAAGTCCGGGCAAATCGCTTTCGGTGATCACCTTGATAGAACCGAGTGAATCGCCGCCCAGCTCATAGAAATCATCGTTGATTCCGACCTGCTCGAGTCCTAAAACCGTCGCCATAGCTTTGCAGAGCTTCTCCTGGGTCTCATTTTCAGGCGCAACATAGTCAGTCTTAAAGTCGGAAGCATCGGGCTTGGGGAGTGCCTTTCTGTCCATTTTTCCGTTGGCCTTGAGAGGCACCTTGTCAATTCTGATATAGTACGCCGGGATAATATAATATGGCAGTCGCTTTGAAAGCTCATCACGCATTTTGTCAGGATCAACCTCAATGTCATCGGTGTAATACGCGCAGAGATAACTCTTGCCGTTTTCCTCAAATCCGCGCGCCGCCGCCCAGCCAATACCAAGGACCTGCTTTACAGAGGCTTCAATCTCGGCAGGCTCAATACGGTTGCCGTTGATCTTGATCATATCGCCGGAACGTCCGAGCAGCACATAGTTACCATTTTCATCGACTCGAGCAAGGTCGCCGGTGTGATAAACGCCGTTTTTGAACGCCTTTTCAGTCTCCTCAGGCAGATTTATGTAGCCGCGCACAAAGGGATTGTCAAAGCACAGCTCGCCGATTTCTCCCTCCGGAGCTTTACCACCGTCTTCGGTGATCAGCGTGATCTCGCAGGGAATCTCCGGCTTGCCGATCGGACAGGTTTCGTATGACTTGTCGATCTTGAATACGCCTACAGCAAAGCCGCTTTCACTCGCCGCATAAATATTTATCAGATCAAGGTTTTTGTTGTACACGTTATTAGCAGGCTCACTGCCGACAAACAGCATTCGAAGGAAAGGTCCTGTCTGATTGCCGAGCATACGAACGTAAGAGGGAGTTAAAAACGTGATCGTAATGCGCTTTTCTACAAAGAAGAATTTGAGCGCCATAGGATTCTTTATCGTAGCATAGCTGACGACATAGATCTTGCCCGAGCAAATGCTCAGCGCCTTCAGAATTACGATAACCGACGCGACAAAATTCATCGGCGCAAGCAGAGCAAGTCTGTCTTTCCCGTTGAATGGGGTCTGTCCGTCTATGCTGATGGAATCAATGGCTCTTTTGAGGTTGCCGTATTCGTGCAGCACTCCCTTTGGATTGCCTGTTGTTCCCGAGGTATAAATAGCGTATGCAGCATCATGATCGTCAGCCGTAACAAAGCCCTGTTTCGGTTCTGACGACATAACACTTTCCCAGTTTTCGGCGGAAAGCTCGGCTTTGCATCCGCAGTCACTGCGGATAAATTCAATTCGTTCGGGAGCGTAGGTATCCTCAACAAGCGCCCAAGCCGCGCCAGTCTTCCAGACGCCGACCATTGCGATGATCGGCATAACTCCGCGGGGAAGATTGATAAGCACAAAATCCTCCTTGCCGATACCTTTGGCAGAAAGATACGAGTAAACTCTTCCACTCAGATCGTCAAGCTGAGCATAGGTAATACCCTTTGAGTGAGCCTCATCAAAAAGGATCGCAGCATTTGGCTTATCCTTTGTGTATTCTTCAAGCATTTGTAAAATAGTCATCATGCTCACCCTTTTTCATAGGTCAGAATCTCATCAAAGCCGGTCACTTCAAACACGTCACTGACGTCATCGTTTACCCCGACAAGCTTCATCCCATCTCTTGTCATCATCTTCTGCTGCAGTGCAAGAAGCACACGCAGACCTGCGGATGATACATAATTAACACCCGTAAAGTCAAGGATAAGGCTTTGTACACCGTCAAGGCTTTCATTAATGCTTGAATCTACCTCAGGAGCAGTATTCGTATCGATCCTTCCCGAGATAATAACGGTCAGTGTGCTTCCGTGTTTTTCTTTTTAATGTTCATGGCTATTCTCCTTTTATATTTTTTCAGCTCAGACTTGCTGAGATAACTGACTTTTTTGCCGGATCAGGCTCCGGATCTACATATTATTTCGAAAGATTCTTTTTTATTTTTAAGATGTTCTGTCCGTCTTTATACTCATACTCGACCATATCCATAGTTTTCTTTACCATAAAAATGCCAAGTCCGCCGATCTTACGATCCTTTGCCGAAGCTGTAATGTCGGGCTGGGCCTGTTCCAGCGGATTAAAGGGCTTTCCGTTATCAATAAAAGTAATTATAACTGACAAAGGGTCTTCCTGCACTTCAAATCGCACCTCGGCACTGCCGACATCGGGGGTGTACGCGTATCTGGCAATATTTCCGAACAGCTCATCGATAGCGATCGCAATCTGAACGCGCGCTTTCGGAGAGCAGTTCAGCCGCTCAAGCTCCGCACTTACAAAATCCGTTACCACTTCAATATTCTTTACTGCCGCTTCAATTCTAAGCTCTTTCATATCTTTCACCTGTTCTGATATCTTCTTAAGGATCGTTGAATTTCAAACCGGATCATTTCTTTTACAAAGAAATTATCGGCAGTGCGGATTCCGCTTCAGCTAAAAAACTGTTTTCAACATAATAATATAAGTGGTTGATACAGCAAAAAAAAATCTACATGATCCATAATATTTATTTTATTTTACAATATTTTTGTGCAATCGTCAATCATATGTTCCAGAATGGAACATCAACTTTATCAAAAACTCTTGATTTGTGTGATATTTTTGTTTATTATAGAGCTATAAACTTCAGAATGCATTATGCAGAGAAATTAAAACATCAGAAATCCGGCCATAAAATCGGGACTTCACAAGCTCCGGAAAACCACTGCCCATATGTAGATGCGCTACCCGCAGAGGCAGAAGCTGCGGCTCAGTGGGCGGTCAGAAGGCTGAAGCCAGCAAGAATAACAAAAACGCTGACAAGGATATCCGTTTATACAAAGGATATATCTGATGTCAAGGCAAAAAACGCTTTGTGTACTTATGCCTTGTGCCGTCTGCAAGAAAATTTATGTCAGGAGAAATGCTTATGAAATCAAATAAAATATATCAGGCATCCACATTGCAGGCTTTAGCGCTTGGATATACAAGGCCTGTTATCACTGTACAGGAATTGCTTGAGCATGGGGACACAGGACTTGGCACGTTTGAAAACGTAGACGGTGAAATGATAGTTGTAGACGGAGTGTGCTATCAGGCAAAGCAGGACGGTGGGATAGTCCGCACAAGCGGAGATGCAGGCGTACCCTTTGCTGTTTCGGGCTTTATAAAGGACGGAAGAAAATTCAGTATGGGAGAGTTTTCGGATATTGACGCCATAAAGCGGGAGCTGACCGTGAAAATTGAGGAGGATTTCGGTCTGAACAGCATTCATATCGCACGGATAGACGGATTCTTTGATACGGTACACGCCCGTGCAGGAGCTCCCTATCGCTCACAGCACGTCACATTAAAAAATATCCTTTCAAAAACACAGAAGGATTTTTGCTTTGAACGGCTGTACGGAACACTGGTATGCGTGTATTATCCCGATTATATGGACGGCATTAATGCGGCGGGATGGCATCTGCATTTTATCTCGGAGGACAGAATGCTCGGCGGTCATGTATTCAGTGTATCATTGAGTTCAGGAGAATGTCTGCTTCAAAAAATGGACCGGATCGAAATACAGTTACCAAGAGAAGCGGCATTTGATACATATTCTCTTAAAAAAGCCTCCCAGGATGAGATCGCAGAGGTTGAGCAGGGTAAAAAGTGATTACCACTGAATGTAAGCAATACGATCATTTGACTAATCTGTTCTGAACGGCATTCAGAATACGCTCCGGTGCGGTTTTTTGGATTTCTCAATTTGTTTTTGAGTTATATTACGACCCACGGTATCATCCGATTGCTGCCGGCATTATTCTGTAGTTTTTTTTAAGAAAACACGCTTGGCAGGTATGATCCTGCTTACAGCCCTGACGCTCGGATTTTTGACCGGCGATGTACTGCTCAAGCATATTGTCAACCGCCCCAGACCGTTTACTATAGATACTGATATTGTTCTGCTTATTAGTCCGCCGTCGGGAGCAAGCTTTCTGTCAACCCACAGTGTTTTAGCAGCGGCAGCAACGACCGTTCTTTTGATAAAGAAAAGAATACTCGGAATTATTACACTTGTGCTGACGTTATTCATCGCTTTCTCACGTCTTTATCTCTATGTGCATAATCCGACGGATGTCTTGTGTGGACTCCCCCTCGGCGTATTGTGCGGTACGACTTCACTGCTTATCACAAAAGCCGTAGAGCTGAAAAAAGACTATCAGGTAAAGAACCGGAACAATATAAGGAACGTACATAAAAAACAGCAATCAACGAAAAGACTCCCGGACAGCGCAACACGCGCTATCTGAGAGCCTTTTCTTTTTGAAGATAACTGAACCAACAGCGATTTATACTTAAGGCAATACCGCACAGAGATAGTGCCCGTGAAGCGCCGTAGATTTTTTCGTCAGATTGTATCAAAACACTGCAGGAATACTGACGTATTTCAAGAGGTTTTGGTGCAAGATGACACCAGCGTGACGCTGGATGCGTGTTCGCACTCTGATCCTTTCACATCGGATGTTTTATCGCTGCGGCATAAGGGTTTCCAATGCGAAAGAAGGTGAACGCAAATTGGGCACCTGCAACATGCCGGCGGTCTTTGTGCGGTGTTGCCTTAACTCCCATTAAAAGCAGACACAGTCTGCGTTTAATGCGCGTAAGCGCGTCGGAGTTTGCATGAGACGTCATCTGTGCGTATGCACAGATGGGCGCAGCCTCGGGCGGCGCTTTTTCCGATTAAAAGTGTCAGCTTTTGATCGGAAAACAGTATCAGGTTTCGGGTCGCTGACATAGCTGGCAATGTTGACGAACAGCTGCTCAACTGCAGCTTCGATCGCTATCTGGGTCGCCATCGGACATTATACCTCTTCGGGCTGCTCATCAACAAACGTCTGAATCTCCGGAAGTTTTTCTCTTTTGACTCAGACGATTAGTTCTTTCATGTTCATTCCTCCGTTTGGGTATTCTCCCGGGGACCGTTGTATTTCAATCCGACCATCGTCAGATCGTCAAACTGAGGCGCTTCTTTGACAAAGGCGTCAACAGCAGCACGGACACCCGACAATACTTCCTTCTGCGAAGCTCCTGCGGGAATAGCGTTGAGCGCTTCAACGGTGCGGCCTGTGCCGAAAAGCTTATTGTTTGCATCAGTCGCCTCGGCAACGCCGTCGGTATAGACAAATATGCTGTCGCCTTTTTTGAGCAGTATCTCGGTATTTTTATACTTGGATATATCCATCGCACCGATCGCAAGGCCGTGCTTGTCCTTCAGCAGCTCGTATTTGCCGTTTATGTTGATCATCGGATACTCATGGCCGGCGCTCGCAGTGGTGAGCTTGCCGGTGCTGATCTCGAGGATACCCAGCCAAACCGTCACGAACATGTGAGCCTTATTATTGGCGTAGACCTGCTTGTTGACTCTTCCGAGTATCTCCGCAGGAGTGCCGCCCATAAGGGCATGGTCGTTGATTAGGATCTTCGAGGACATCATAAACAGCGCCGCCGGAATACCCTTTCCGGATACATCCGCGATCACGATCGCAAGATGATCGTCGTCGATCAAGAAGAAATCATAGAAATCTCCGCCGACCTCCTTTGCCGGGTCCATGGAAGCATAGATATCAAACTCCGGACGGTCAGGAAAAGCCGGGAAGACCGAAGGCAACATACTCGTCTGTATCCTGGTCGCCATGTTGAGTTCGGTCTCAGTTGCCGCAAGCTTTCTGCTCTTGTAATTGGATATGATGCAGTACATGATGATCAGCGACATCAGAATAATGCCGTACTGGGCGGCTTCGCCGAAGCTTGCTTCGATATTGACGTATTCGATAAGCGGTAAGAAGATAAATGTCAAAGCAGCCACTTTCTGGCTGAAAGGGTTGTGAGACATAAATATCATTACGGTCGTAAGAATGGATGCCACAACAAGGGCGATATCTTCGATCAAACTGAAATCTGTACTCTTATATATACCCGCAGCGTCAACCGTAAAGGTAACAGGTGTGATAAAGTTGGCAAGCAAAACAAGAGCTTGAGCAATCAGAATAATAGGGATGAGTATTTTCGAAATTTTTGCGAGCTTTCCCTTAAAGCCGAGTGTTTCACTGACATACATATAAAACAGGTAGATCATTGCAAGGTCTGTCAGTTTGCTCAGCATACAGAAAATAAAGCAGAGTGTCCTCATCTCGGGCACGGACGATGAATAACAGGCCATTTCGTTGATGACAAAGCTGGCACATACCAAAATGATCAGGGTCCTGAAGAACTTGATCCCGCTTCCGTCCTGCCTCATACATCCGTAAAACAGCGCCGCGCAGATCAGCGCACCCATTGAATCTATACCTGCATTATACAGATACAGCTGCAGCCTTTCTTCGATGAAAAATGGAGCGCTGAGCCCTATGACAAAAAAGTTGCCGCTATGGAAAAGATCAACCCATATATTCTTATATCTTTTAGTTTTTTAATCATATCTTCTCTCCTTTATATCGGACCCTCTGTTGATACATCACCGTCATTATTCATTGTCGGCAGAGAAGGACCTTTTTGCGCTCCTTCTCTGCGTAGCAATAGGCGGTGCCGCCTATCTTCACGGGACTTTCGTATGTAAACATGTGCAGATAGCCGCTGCAGTCTGAAGGCGATTTGTCGCTGCCCTTCTGGATAATAAGAGTATCCGCAAGGATGGGATCGCCCTTTGCGCTTGAGCGGTTCATATACATTGCAAGCCACTGAATGCCAACGTCCGCGTTGATATCGGCGGCATCGCCGCAGCCCCGGCTCTTATAGTCTGATACGACGTTCTGTGCGTTCTTGTGGACGCCTATTTCCTGAAGGCTGCACTTTACTACATCATAATAAGCGAACTGGGCGAATCTGATCATAGGATCCTTGCCTAAGTTCTTCTGCATCAGCGTTTCGCTGGTCAGAGCAACGCCCTTGCGGAAGATAGCGCGGTTGATGCCGCTGCAGATAGAAATACTTTTCAGCTCCTGCCGGATCGGATGGCTCGTTCTGTTTTTGTATCATCTGAACAATAATACATAAACCATATATATTTTACTATACATAGAATGATATTCCAATATGAGGTTCCAGAATGTCACCCCTCGTCAGATAAAATATACTATTGTTGTTTTGTAAAGAATGTACAATCATATATGACAAAGCTCAGCACCGGAATCGCGTTTTCATGATTTTCAGAGTGGGTTCCAGAATGTCACCCCCCAATTCAGCGAAAAATGGCTCAGGCTTCTTGTTTTTTTCTTTTTTATCAGATAAACTATTAAACTATTATTCAGAAATAATTTTGAGGAGCGATTTGTTATGAGTATGCTTTTTGCAGAGACACTGAAAAGTCTGCGAATGGAAAAGGAAATGTCACAGCGGGATCTGGCAGAACGGATCTATGTTACCCGATCCGCGATCGCCAAGTGGGAAAACGGCAGCCGTCTGCCGACCACCTCAATGATATCCCGTATTTCAGAGGCCCTGAACATAGATAAAAATATTTTCCTCTCTGCGGCTTCGCAGAGCGACGATTGTCCCAACGTCATTATGGTAGACGACAGAAAGCTGATACTCACCGGAGGCTTGCCGATACTGGAGGAGGCCCTGCCCGAAGCGATCGTCACGGGATTTACCAATTCAACCGAAGCTATCGAATACGCAAAGGCCAACCGTGTGGCACTCGCCTTTTTGGATATTGAGCTGAGAAACGGAACCGGACTGGAGCTGTGCCGGGAGCTTCTCAAGATCAATCCGCGAACCAATGTTGTGTATTTGACGGCGTACAGCGATTACGCCCTTGACGCATGGAATACGGGAGCGAGCGGCTTCATGCTCAAGCCTATCACGCTCGATGGGGTCAGGGAGCAGCTCAGTAAGCTGAGATATCCGTTCTGGACGGGAGGCAAAGACACATGAACAGTTTGCAAATCGATATCGGTTTTTTTGTCAGCGGCGGAATGGTAACGATGATGTTGCTCGGTGTAGTATTTTCCGCCTTTATGTCTGCTCTCGACCGATGGAGCAGACGTTTTTTCATCACTTTTTTCACTCTTCTTCTATTGTATGCCGTTACCATTTCTATTGATTTTGTGATCTTCAACATGCCCTCCCTGGCGTCTGCGGAAAGAGTGATCGTTATTCTTGAATATACGTTTTTTTCTGTGCTGACTTTTTTCCCGATGATCTATATGATCCATTTCAGTGGAGAAAGCCTGAAAAACAGCGTACTGCTCCGAACCGTGATCGCACTGTGGTGCGTGTTCTTCATAATGCTTATCTCTACTCAGTTCATGGATATTTTCTACTACGTCACATCGGATAATCAATACTTCCGGGGTCCGCTGTTCCCTTTGATGATGTTTCCGCTGGCAGTAAACATGCTTCTCAACATAGGAAGCCTGATCGACAAACGGAAAAAGCTCTCACGAAGGATCTTTTTTGCTCTTTTTGTCTATATGCTGCCCACAACGATACTCGTTATCCTGTATATGTTCGCCTCTGTCGATGCACTGGTCTCATTCTGGATGCTCATCTGCTCAATGACAATGTTCGGTCTTATCCTGACGGACAACATGAAGCAATATATGCAGCAGCAGCACAAGATCGCCAATCAGCATGCCAGCGTCATGGTTCTTCAGATGCGGCCTCACTTCATTTATAACACCATGATGGTCATTTACTACCTTTGCGACCAGGATTCGCAAAAGGCGAAGCAGGTCACTCTTGATTTCACCACCTATCTGCGCAAGAACTTCTCCGCCATCGCAAGTGAGGACACCGTTGCTTTCCGTGACGAGCTGGAGCATACACGAGCCTACATCGCCGTTGAGCAGACGCAGTTTGAGGACAGTCTCTTTGTCAGCTTTGACACACCGCACACTCATTTCCGGCTGCCGCCGCTGACGATCCAGCCTATCGTTGAAAACTCTGTCAAGCACTGCCTGAGCGCAAGCAATGATCCGATCCACATAACCGTCATCACCCGAAAGACGGATACTGCAAACGAGATCATTGTAGATGACGACGGTCCGGGCTTCAAACCGGCAGATGACAACGAGCCGCATATCGCACTGAACAATATCCGTGAAAGACTTGAGATGATGTGCAAGGGCAAGCTTGAAATTTCACAGCGCAACGGCGGAGGTACACGCGTGAAGGTAACGATACCCATTTCAGTCTGATGACGGGGATATCGGCAAAAAAAGAAGTCATACTGCATTGAGCAGAGACGATAAAAATTTATTTGAAAGAAGGAACACAAAATGGAACTGTGCAAAATTGAAGAAAAAGACTATGCGTATGTAGAGGCTTTACTTGTGGAGGCCTTTCCGCCCAATGAAAGACCGCCGTTTCAGGCACTGCTGGAAAAACACGAGCAGGGAGCAGCAGATTTCTGGATGATCCGCGAGGAAGACAGAAATGTAGGAATTGCATATCTGCTGACGGTCGGAGATGTTACTTACTTGTTCTACTTTGCGGTCGATTCTACCTGCAGAGGAAAGGGATACGGCTCAAAGGCTATGAAGGCTATGCTGGAAAAGTACAAGGATACCTCTCTCTCCTGTTCTCAATTGAAGATTATGAAGCTGAGGCCGAAAACTCGGTACAGAGGATCAAGAGGCACGAATTCTATCTTCGCTGCGGTCTTATCGACCTTCCGTTCAAGCTCAAGGGAAACAATATGGTCTTTGCTGTCATGTCCAACACCGATACCATAGGACCGGAGAAATGCAGAGCAGTTATCGAAGGAATTATGGGAGCGCCCGTCGGCAATATGGAGATCATCATGAAATCAGACTGATGAAACAATCGTCAAGATCGGCCGGGAAATAGACTGATACTGTTTTCCGATTAAAAGCTGACACTTTTAATCGGAAAAGGCGCCGCCCGAGGCTGCGCCCATCTGTGCATACGCACAGAT
>JBGUWM010000220.1:0-1753 GCA_045221175.1 Acutalibacteraceae bacterium
AAGCCGGGCAATTCTTTTTTGTAAGAATCAAAAAGCCGGACGCCATCACAAGTTGACGCCCGGCGGATCTATGTTTGCTTATTTCTCAATCTGAAGCCATGATCCATCTATGGCATTCAAATAGTAGTTACCAACCCGGTACGCAAGCGTCGCAGTAGCTTCATTTCCATTAGAACTGAGGAACCAGCATGATTCCGGACTGATGCCTTTTATCCCAACAGAAGCAAAACGTTCTACTGCTGCTTCCGGAGAAAGGATCGTATCTGTCCGGATGGCAGGCTCAAAAGCACACCAGTATGCTTCCATCATCAGCAACCCTTCTTCATCTGAGTAGATCACTTCAGCATAGTTCCTGTAAGCCAGCATACCGTTATCCATATCGTACAAAGCTTCTGCTGACCAACGAACAGGCAGCCCATCCAGAATTTCTTCAAATACAATCTTTCTGCATTTTGTCGCGCCTTCCATACTGCCGAGAGTAGTGAACGAAACTGGTTTGGGTTCATAGAGTTCCCCATACAGTCCAAGCCGTCTCAATAAATCTGCTGCTTGATCACAGGTTTCCGTAGCCCTATCCGCACTGAATCCACTTTCTTCAGGAATCGAATTCCATACATCCAGGTTGTAGTGATAGTCGTACTTTCCACCACGATCGGCGCGGCGATCAATATCAATCCAGGATTGAATCCCGACTGTTTTGTTCCCATGGCTGATACCGCAGAAGGGGACTCCGTTCACACCTTTCAGCTGCCAGAAGCGGCTGCTATATTCCCTCTGTTCTTCACTGATTTCCGGTATTGTATTGCTTGCTTGCCGATCGAATGTTTCATCCAGCAATGTTTCCACATCAATTTCGGGATCAATAACTTTCCAGACAACGATTCGCTCATTGCTTTCAGCAAATGCGATTCCGACAAGGAGGATTGATAAAAGCATCAATGCAAGAAAGAAGGCAGACTTATTTGCCGCTTTATTCATTTACGGTTCCCTCCTTTTTCTCCATGGAATGGTAGTAATTATCTTCACAAGCGATGGCTGTTGCATCTTTGTATTCAACACTCATTGCCTGTTCAAAAATATAGGCAATCCGTACACGGTATACGTTTCCTTCATCTGTACTGACACGCACTTCAGAAGCAATCAGATCATTCAGTGTTGTCTCACACCAGTTATATACGCTGACGATTCCGGCTCCCTGATCTTCCCGAAGCGATGATACCGTCGTTCTGGCAATTTCTGCCCAGCGTGTATCCCAGGGGTCCATGAGAATATCTGAGATCATCTTCGGATCAGTATAATAACGATCATCCAGTGTTACGGATGCTTCAATCAGCTTACCGGTTGAAATATCAATACCGCCACTCCACCGGCGGCCTGTTCCGCCAACTTCCGTGAAAGAGGTATAATAGCCGATCCTTTCGTCACCATAGACATTACTCTCGTTGGCCGGATGAACGGATTCCTCATTCGAACGGCTGGCAGACAAAGGCATCCCCATCAGATCATGTAATTCCTGACGAATCTGGTTTTCATACCGGGCCATTTCATCCGGTTCTGCTGCCGGTTCTTTATTTCTCAGTGCATACAGTTGCAGCAGTTCTTCATCCGTTAACCGTCTGGCTGGATAGAAGGTAAATCCGCCTAATCCGTTAAATGTCTCTTCGTCAAGCGTGACAAAGCCTAATCCATCATCCATTACTGAAGCGGTGAACGGTGTCTTGGGTCGCAGACCACTGCGGATGAACTGTCCGCC
>JBGUWM010000221.1:0-6225 GCA_045221175.1 Acutalibacteraceae bacterium
ATTCATTTCTGCCAGTGTCATCTGTCTGTTCATGTTTTTATTATATCATATTTTCAATGACTTCGCAATTATGCGGTGTTGCCATAAGTGTTTTTATCAGATATAGCAACAGTAAATGCAAAGGATAATACAGATAGAAAAACCATTTCCAGAAGGACTTGTGTTTTTCAGAGCGTTTACCGTTGTATTTTCGGATAATCAAATAGCCGGAAATAATGATACCGGCAGAAGAAAAAAGAGAAAGCAGAAGTGCTTGTCCTGCCGGAAAAGCTGCTTGATTAGCGTACAGCGACAAACATAGCTGAACCATAAAAGCCGCCGAAAACGGTATGACAAGACTTTGTTTTGCCCGATAGGTCATATCGAAGAACACAGTAAACAGCACCGCCTTGAAAGCCCAATCGCAAAAGCCGGAACAGCAGAACAGAATAACTACAAGAGGGATTTTTAATATCTTATATCTGACCTTATCCATCACCAACAGAACAACGAAGCATAGGAAAAGGGTAAACAGCATATTGAGCTGACGATAACCGAGAGCAAGCATATAAGGAGCCTGAGACAGCACCGCAGACACGCCTAAACGTTGCATATAAGCCGTTTTAGAACGGGTATGGTAATATCCTTCTACAAGCAGATAACACATCGTGACAGCCGTAAGCTAGCCTATGTCCGTCATGATTGTGTACATCAGAGTTTGCTGCGGCACGAAAGCAATAGCAGTATGATTGATCGTCATAGCTGCTATTGCCGTCAGCTTTAGTTGTTCTCTGTTCATTCATTCTCGTTCCTTTTGCGGAAAAGCCTTTTCCGTTTTTTGGGCTTATAAGTGCCGTCACGCAGGCAAATCTCCTTTTTCAGATAGCGAATGTAGAAGTTCTGAATGATAATGATAATCAGAAATATCAGAAGCAAGTAAATCATACAATACCCTCCGTCAGAATAACCCGTGCGTTCTTTTGGTCTTTTTTCTGATTTGAATGTCAACATACTTGTTGAGTATCTTGCTGTAGGTATCTACATTCAGCTCACAAGGTTTAGTGTAGCTGGGGCTGTTACGGGTCCGGAATGCCTTGCAGTGTCCTTTTGTCATTTGCTGATTGAATTTTGAAAAGGTTTCCTGACTGACAGGGAAGAAGATATAGTTTATGTCCTTGATGTACGGGACGGGACTGTTCAGGTAGTCGGCAAGGATTGATACATCCCACTCGTTGAAAGAGCATATACGGATTTTGATCGGTGCATTCTCAAAGATAGAATATGCAGCATCCTCCGTCACGATAGGGGCGAAGCCTACATCGCAAATCGAGAACTTGATGAACACACCTTTTGACGAACAGGATTCTTGTATATTCCATTCCGATCTCTATCTCACGGGGCTTGAAGTTGAACATTGACGGAGCAATATAGTCCTTGATTCTGTGTCCACGAGAAAGGAAGTTTTGGGGAGCAGAAATTCAGCTTCATCAAATTGATGATAGAATTTGTGAAGCAGGGCAAAGACCTTCATAGGCTGTAACTGATTGGCATCGGACTTGCAGTTCAGGAAATATTCACGCAGACTATAGTAATACGCAAAAATGATTCTTTCAAAGTTATCAATCTTGTTTACCGGTCTGTAGCTGATGGCACCTATCATTATTTTTCTTGCAGAGCCGTCATTTGTTTCGTCAATATATGATTTCATTACCTTGCAGTAATCCTGATATAAAACCCTGTCAATGTTTGGGTTATATGAGGGAGGAATCAGTGCTTTTTCAAGCATTGACACATCTATTTCTGTGTTCATGATAAATTCCTGATACTCCACGTCAGCCGGCAGGCTATTAAGAAGCTTGACATATTTATCATAGACATCAGCCTGTTCGCTGTCACGGATAAGGGCATAGTCGATGTTTTCAAAGGCAAAGATCAGCGTATACTTTTCCTCGTCTACCAGAAGCAGACCGTTGTCATAGGCTTCAATGAATGGTATGCTGTCCTGTGCTGTTTTCGGGAGTTCGGTCACTTTCCGGAACGGGGCTTTTTTCTTGCCAAACAGTTTAGAAAATACTGAAGTCATCCTCGTCAAACACTCCTTTCCTGTTGGAATACGGTCGGCGTTCGTTGGCTTTTATCAGGCTGAGAATGAATTTGAACAAGCTCATATCATTGATCTTGACTACACCGAAGCCGACGACCAACATCAGTTCCAAGAGTATAATCCAGATCAGTCCGTCAAATGGCATATACTCCCTGAAAAGAAAGTATGTTATTAGTGCTATCACAAATCCGACAGCACCTATAATTATTTGTTTGACTTCAAACTGAAACGGACTGACCTTTGTATTGATGTTTTTGGTTATTTTCTTTTTAATCATAGTTGGTCACCTCAATCCACAGCAGAGAATATAATGCCGTTTTCGTTGGCGTATGTTTCTGCGGCAGAGCCTTTGTAGCCGAGTATGATACCGGTGTATTTGCCGCCGGCCACTTTGTTGGTTGTTACCGCATGATAACCGATTTTTGTTACGCTTTTGGGAATAATAATCATTTCCGTTACGTTATACGAAAAAGCATCTTCTCCTATTTTTACCAGCGTATCAGGCAGCGTGATTTTCTCTAAGCTCGTGTTTTCGGCAAATAATCTTTCGGGGATCTCTGTTACACCTGATTTGATCTCTACTTCCGTAACATTCAGACACGCCTGAAAAGAACCGTTATCCACTTCCATATCAGGCGTTATAACCACTTTTCCGTATAAGCCGGAAAAACCAAAAGCCCATTCGTCAACTTTTTTCAGCTTTGTCTGATCGCCGCCGTTCAGGTCGTCTAAGCGAAACTTGAAGTTTTCACATTGCCAGAATGCTTTGTTGCTTATGGACTGCACGTTGAAGAATGTTACCTCCTCAAGATGCTTACATCCCTCACACATACTTTCGGGTATCTCCGTGATGTTGTCCGGCAAGGTAAGGGAAATGATGTCCTTCTCTTTGAAACATCCTGCACCAACTTCGGTTTCGTATTCTTTGCCGTTAATCGTAACTTTTCCGGGTACAACGATTCTGTTTTCCTGTCCGGTATAAATCAGCAATCGACATTTGCCGTTTACAACAATGGATTGATAATCAGATATTTTTGTTTCTGTCGGTGGAATAAATTCCGGTTGACTTGATTCGTAATCTTCGGACTGTTCCGGAAGATCTGTCATAGGTTGATTATCCTGCTGCGATACAATATCCGTGTTCTGGGATACAGATTGACTGCTGCTTTCTTCTTCCGAAATATTATCTGTTGATTGTGTACAGGCTGATAAAGTAACTGATAATAGTACAGCCATAGTCAACAGATAAACTTTTTTCTTCATGTATTTACCTCCTTTTGAGGGGCGTCAAACCCCATTTTATGTTCGTACCAGATCTCTCAGAACCTGTGGCGGCTTTATCATCATGATTCCACAGGCTACTGTAACTGCCGTATATGTATAGAATGTGCCTGCTGACGTAGAACTGAAATTATAGAGATCCGATACAGCTATGCCGGATAATGATACTCCTTGACAATACCATAAGAACGCAAGATATACCAATCCCATAAAGACAATCTCAGCACCGACTGAAAGGAATGCTGCGATAAATTTCTTGAAGTATGGCATAGTAGCTTCACCAACAGAACAAGCAAAAAACACCGGTGAGACTACTGTCATCATGGCTACTTCAATTGTGCGGATAATAAGCTTGATATAAACGATCAGAAATATGACAAGGACAATAAGGATCAGGAGCATAATCAGGAGGAAGGGACAAAGATTCTTAAAGAAGTCTATAATATCACCCACAAGCCACACTCCGGACCTGTCCGCCTTGAACGTAATTTTTGTCATGCTCAGAATTCCTGATGTGTGGATTGCCGCAATAATCTTTGCCATCAATTCATTGAATATTTTGATTACCAGAATGCATAACTTCATCCTCTGTATAAGTAAGACTATCTTTTGCTATGTACCAAACCTTAACGGTATCAGGCTGATCGCCCTGCAAAGCTCTGACAGTATATTCAGTACCGTGATATTCAAACCTGTCGCCGATTTGTATATCTTCCGGTTTTGGGGCTTCAAGCCCCATTTCTGTTTGTTCATCAACAGAATAAGAAAGCTGTGCAGCCTTTTCAGCTTGTTTCTGTTCAAGGTAGGCTTCTGCTTTCGACAGATAATCTTCAAGTGTGCCTGTTTCTTCGGGACGAATAGGATTGACATCAACGATAATGCCGTCTATCTCAATATCCATATCGCTGAAAATGTTGTAGAGTGCATCCTCTTTCAGTTCTGCACCGTCTATTTCAACGAGTATGTCAATATCGGTATCTTCGCTCGTCTCAAGTCCACGGGAACGGGAGCCGTACAGAACAACACCCTTGATTTCTCCGGCTATGTTGTTTTCCTGCATTTCCTGCCGCAAGAGCTGCTCAACTTCAAGCTCAATGTCATATTCGCTTTTGCCGTTGATAAGATGAAAGCTCTCTATTGTTTTATTCCTGAATTCAGCAACAATAGCACTTTCGGAATAAACCGTTTCCTCCGGTTCAGCCGGAGCGGGTGGTGTGTTAATATCGGGCAGCTCCGCATCGTCAGGAATAGCAGCGTTCATTTGCTCAACTTCTTCTGGAGTAGCTGTTTCAACTATCGGCTGATTGGCAAGCAACTGACTGTAATCAATGTTATAGCTGTCAAGAATAGCTTTTGCTTTTTCAATTTCCGAAACTTGAATAGGATTGTTCGGGTCATAGGTTTTCAGAATATGAATTGCTCTGTTTTGTCTGTCCTCAATATCTTTCGGTGTGATATATCTGCCTTCCGCAATCAGTTGATCTATCATATCAGCAGCTTGCGGATAGGTGAGATGTATACCAATATTGTTTTCAGGCTGTTTCCTGTCGGTGCGAGTCATTGTAATGCCCTTGCCCGGACGATAGTCAATACTTTCACCGCCGCCAACATAGCCGCCCCATCCAAATTCATCACTGAGGAATTTTGCCTTCTCCTTTCGGGTATGCTCCTGAAAGAAGTATTCGTATATTCTGAATTTGCCGTCCTCAAAAGCGGAACCGTGATGGATAAGCTGTGACATAGCGTATTCGTTAGCCCTGTCCTGTTCCGTTCTCTCTGACGGGAATATCGTGAGCTGTTCACCAACAGAAGAAGAAAAGACAGGGGAAACTGTTCGTTCCTCTGTCTTTCGCTTTGTTCTTCTTTGTCTTTCCTTTTTACTTGTAGATCAGGCTGTTGTACACGATTTCCTCCGCTCTGTTCTGTACCGAGTTCGCTCTGCGTACCCACTCCATCCAATCGTCCGCTTTCAGCTTCTCGTTCACGCCTTCCTTCTCCATCATTTCTGCTACTAACTGTTCCGTCATAGAGTCCGCTGCTTCGTTGATCGAGATCAGGTGATCTGTCAGGCTGTGATCGTCCTGCATCTGCATATACAGTGTCGGCTTCGCTTTGTACAGATACCTCCGTCTGCGTTCTCCCCAGATTCCGATTTCTCTCTCGTCCTGCGTTACCGTCAGGTTCGGCAGGTACACGAATGTTTCTGGATCGAGCGTATATGTCAAACCTGTCTCCTTGTCCTCTTTCACTGTCGGATAATATGTCCTCGTCTCCTCGTCCCAAAGGTGCGGTATCCCGTCTATTACTTTGTTCTTGATTGTTACGCTCATTCTGATTTCTCCTTTCAACCGTCTTGACGGTCGTTTCGATTTCTCTTAAAGCCTGTTCGGAAATACTGCTGACGGCTGTACCGAGAACATCGGTTATCTGTTCATCCGAAAACGCTGACAGGTTTCTGAATACATCAGTGTCAACTTCATCGGTCGGCAGACCGCATCGGGTGAGTGCCATATATTTTAAGCTCTCCAAAACTGCTTTGCGAAATTCCGTTCTGACCGCCGCATCATCCATTCTCGCAAGCATATCACTTCTCTTTGCGTAAAAAACTACATCATTATCATATTCTTCGATAAGACTATCGACTGTGTTTTCGCAAAAGTCTGAAATGGCTTCTTCTATGGAAATAGACAAGTCACCGGCAAGGGAGAGAATAAGCTCTTCCTTGTTTTCTTCCTGCAAGTCCCACACATAAGGCTGCGGTATATCTCTGTGCCGGATAGAGGACCTGTGCGGTCTTGCCCGGGGAACACTTTCCGACCCGTCGGCTCAGGCCATGACTGCCACCCAGATACTGATACTGA
>JBGUWM010000222.1:0-1928 GCA_045221175.1 Acutalibacteraceae bacterium
ACGCATTTTGCAATATGTTTTTGTACGATAACACGTAAATCTGATTTTGTAATAAAACAGTCATCAAGATAACAAAATGACATATATAGGAAACGTCGTTTTCATTGCCACCACAGCTTCCGTTATTTCTATATCTTTCTCGCGCAAACACCGACGTTACCGATACGCCCAGCGTCAAGTACGCGAACTAAAAATCGTCGGAATGTTCGTCAAGACCTATCCGGTCATCTCCGACATCTCAGACGATACAGCGGTCGGCGATTATATAGTTTTTTTGATGCTGCCCGAAGCGCCCGGGGAAACTAATAAAACCCATCATCCGAAAAACATCCGACGCGACCCGTGCCGGATGTTTTTGCTTTTCGCCGCACTATTTTTCAATTTGCTATTGACATACAAAAAATACCATGATATTCTATATACATAGATTTACGATATATAGTTATATTATGCATAGGGAGGAGACATGAAAAAGACTTATATACAAAAAGCCTGCGGTCAGATATCCGCCAAAGCCGAACGCGAACAGGTTTGCGCCGAACTGGAGGCTCACATATCCGACAAAACCGATTATTATCTTGAGCTCGGTTACGAAGAGGCTGACGCAAGGCAAAAGGCGCTTGAGGACATGGGCGATCCGGAGGAGATCTCGGCTCCGCTGATTGCGCTGCATAAGACAAAAACCTTTTCCTGCGTTATACTGACGGTCGTTTTGTTTCTGTTATGCATTGCAGTGCACTTTTATCACGAACGGTTGGATTACGGCACGCAATATGAGATTTTGGTGTATCACAGCATTGTTATGGATTTTTTATCTATGGCGTTTATCGGCACAGCCGCCGCTGTACTGATCGTATCGTACCGCAAAAAGAATAAGCGGTTCTCGCTTATTGTTGCCTCTGTTCTGATAATAACGCTTATCCTTTCCCTCACCGGGCTTAACGAATACAACAGTTCGCCGCTTTACGCGTTTGAGCCTGCCGCCTATGCCGCCGCAAAAATCATTACATCGGGATTTGAAGGTTACTTAGACAGCATTTTTGCGTACAGCTCGGTTCAAGGCGGAATATCCGGTCAATATTATCGTTTGTTCGCGGTAATAGTATTTGCCCTGCTGATGATATGGTCGATCAGCCAATTTATTATTCTGCACCGCATGGAACGGATGAAAAACGCGCGGACAGCCTCAAAAATCCTTCGAGTATCGGGCAAAGCCTTTTCGCTGCTTTTGGCGGCAAATACCGCCGTGATGATAATTTGTGCAGGCACAGCGGCGGTCAGCCTGCCCCAAAGACTTGAAGCGGCAAAAGCCGAGCGTGCAAAGCTGATCGAGGATGTAATAAATACCGACCTTGACAGTGCTCCGTCTCAGTCATGGAGGCAGAACTTCCAAAGAATCGAAGGCGGCAAGCTTCCAGAGGACTACTATTACAGTAAAATACGCAGCAGCTTTTTCGTTGATATTTACGGTGATGCGAGCTATTGCGGCAACCGCAGCAACTCAATGATGTTTTACAAAAAAACAGAGCAGCGAACGCTTCTCGGCTTTTGGAACAGAAACATAAGCTTGCCGCCGTCAGCCGAAAGGTCGATCGGCAAAACTCAGCTGAGTATTTGCTATCCGAATCTGCCTCTCTCCGATTTTATGGAATGGGATTTTCATACCGCGGCTGCAGGCGCGGTTCATTACCGCTTCAAAAACACAAACGGCAAAACGGAGGAGCACATTCAGTTTTGGTATTACATTGAAAACAAACCGGAGCTCGCGACTTTTTCAAAACACAGCGACGGAAAATTTTATTTTGAAAAGTATATCCTTTTATTCCACGACGAATACTTTAAGGCAACACCGCACAATTCAAGGCGCACGGCTTGCTTGAATATTGTTCCGTCAGCTTGCCCAAAAAATCTCGGCAAGGCGACAGCCT
>JBGUWM010000223.1:0-3912 GCA_045221175.1 Acutalibacteraceae bacterium
CGCTGTTATCTGATACTTCATTTTTATCACCAGTTTTATTATATCAGATAATTCTATTCTTGTCTACTTCTTATTTGAGACTAGTATTACAGCAGAAAGAAGAAAAATCTTCTGCGAAGTCGGTGTTCGAACCAACGTACATACTCGTCTGTTTCATAAACTCAATCAGCCGATTAATTTCATCCGGCAACAGCATTTCGGGATTTTCAATGCTGTCAGACAGCATTTCCCAAGTGTGCGTCTCGGCAGAGAAAGTCAGCTCCAACTCACGGCTCTCTATATCTCTGCCAGTGCAGGTCAGCGTTGCGTTCTTCTGATTGCGGCTGCTCCTGTCAAGAATCAGCGCGGTATCAATCGCGCCGCTGATGCCTGTCGTGCCTGAGATTTTATTCAGCGGGTCGCTGTCGCCTTGCTTTCGCAGATGATGAACAAGCAGAATGGTGATGTGTAGCTTGTCAGCTAACGCCTTCAGTTTTTCGATTTCCTGATAATCGTTGGAGTAACTGGTGTCTTTTTCTGCGTTACGAATCATCTGGAAGGTGTCTATCGTAACAAGCACCGTGTCCGGATGTTCAGCTACAAAATCGGTGATCTGTTTTTCAAGACCGCCGGACAATGAACAGGACGAGATGGCAAAGTAAGCGTTGCCGGGCGCTTCGTCCGTTACATCGAACAGCCTGCTCTGCACGCGGTTCCAGTTATCCTCTAAGCAGAGATAGAGCGTTGTGCCCTTTGTCGTTTTGAAATTCCAGACATCTTCTCCCTTGGCTATGCGGATCGTCCAGTCCAGCATCATCCAAGACTTGCCGATTTTCGGAGCACCGCTTATCATAGCAACGCCCTGCGGCAGAAGTCCCTCAATACAATAGCGGACAGGTTCTAATCGCATATCCATTAATGTTTCACCGTCGATGACGGTGAGTTTCTTTTTTGTGATTGACATATTTATCACTCTCCTCAAATAATTTTGCAAATACAAAACTCCCACCTCGTTAAAAGTGGGAGTAGTGTTCATATTTGCAAATAGGTTGATTTTCTAAAGGATTTATGATAAAATTGATGGCAGGTGATACGATTTGAATACACGATATAAAATCCACATGCTCTCTGCGCGTTCACTTATCAGTTACGCGAAAGAGGAAAACAATCAATATACATTTCATCTTAGCAAACCGGACACACGCAAGTGCATCATGCGTGAAGCGGCTGATGAACAAGATGACAACGCACTGTTTTATCAGACAATGTGTGTTCTCCACGGCAGCAATATTGAACCTCCGCAAAGTGAAACTGCGCTTTACGATTTGCAGGATGTGATTTTCTATGTTGACTTCAACGGTATCTTTGACCGGGGCAACTCCACAAAAATGATGGAACGGCAGAAGAAAGCCGAAGCGATGTTTCGTCCTGAAGGAGTGATTCTCGACTTTGGAAACAGCGTTCACCGTTACATTGCCTTTGAGCGTTCGGGCAGTATGAGCCGTCAGGGAAAGTTGTCGTTTATCCGCGCTGATGTTCACGATGAAGTGCGCAGACGAATCATGATGGATATGATTGTCGGTGACTGTCAGCTGTCAAAGTTCTATGCCTATAACGGTTTGATGCTCTCCGGCGGTGTCAGGATCGACGGCATTGACTTAACCAATCCTCATAGTGTGATTGTAGTAAAAAATGAAACCTACCGCGCGCATACAAAAGTGGTTTCTGTTGAAGGAACTGCTGTCAGCGAAGCGGTCAAAAAATATAACCGCAAGGAGGAATTGCGGGATATTACGGTTCTTCGCCATGACGGTGAAGGATTGATTTCAAAGGAACTTGCGAAAACTGTTGACAATATTTATTGCGGCAAACACATTCACCATTCCTTTCAAATCCGTATGCCGTTTGTTAAGGGTATGGTTCACGAGGTAAATTTCAAGGATTTCCTGAAAAGCGCCGGCAGTCAATATATAACGGACATTTGGGGCGTTCGCCATCCTGTTGATAAGGTGGAAATGATACTCACGCAGAGTATGTTTAAGGGTTACGGCTGGCTAACGGAAAATGGAATGGATTGGAACGACTATTTAAGTATTTTCAAAAAGTATAATCATGCGCTGTATATCACCAATGTCAGCAAGGTGAAGCCCGACGACCACACGGAGCTGAACTATCAATTTCTCAATACCTTATCTATGACTGCGGAAGAATTTCGTCCGCATGATTTGCTTGACGGCTGGGAGCTGAGTCCTTCTACTGACAACCGTAACTGGATCACAAAAGCAACCGAGCAGCGCTACTATGATTTCTGTTTGAATGAAGATTTTCGCAGGCAGTATTTTATTGATAAAAACAATGCTCTTGGTAAGTGCATTAAAAAGAATCCTTTGTTTGTCAATGAAAAGGCGTGTGTCAAAGAACTCAACGACAACGCCGACAAGCTGATTCGGCAGTATAGTTTAGGAAGGCTGCTCGTAAAGGGCGACAACCGTTTTCTCTCTGATGATTTGCTGGATTTGTTGATATTTATGATTGATTCCGGCGTCAAAAGGAATCATCGGCAAAGCGTGTTTTGGTCAAGGGCAATGACAGAAAGGTTCAACAAAAACAGCTTTTACTCGCCCGGTGCGTCATATGATGCCGACGCGGTTTGTACGCTTTTGCGCAACCCGCATATAGCGCGAAACGAGGAGATTCAGCTCAGGCTTTATGGCAAGTCAAGTAATATGAGAAAACACTACCTTTCTCAGCTGACCGATGTCGTGATGGTTGATCCCGAGAGCCTTGCGGCGCAGCGTTTGGGCGGCGCAGATTTTGACGGCGATATGATCAAAACGATCGCGGATGATCTGCTTAACGAATGTGTAAAGCGGAATTACGAATATGACGATTTGAACGACCGCAGTAATCTTCCTCTGCTGTATATTCCGTCGGAAGAACCTGTCACGCGAAACGCCAATGACTGGCACGACCGCTTTGTGACGGTGCGAGATACCTTTTCCTCGCGTGTCGGACAAATTTGCAACGCGGCGTTTGACAGGAGCATTATCGCTTATGATGAAAACTCCAACGCCGAGGAACGTCAGCGCTGCCGTGAGCAGACGGAAGTGTTATCTATCTTGACAGGCTTGGAGATTGATTCCGTCAAAAGCGGCGTGAAGCCTGATTTGTCTGAATATCTCGTAAAGGAACGCAGGGCGCACAATCTGTTTCTCAAATACAAATCCTTGTTGGAGCTTGACCGTAATCACGCTTGGTATGAGGACTCGCCGCAGAGGAAAATCAAGCAATTCTTTTCATCTACCGATTGGGATAAAGTGACCTCGAATGTGGAGCGTTTGCCGTATTTAGCCAAGCAATTAAAGGAAAACACTAAACGTCTAAATCCGAAACCGGCAAAGGACAGCGAGTTATTCACCTTTGCGACAAAGCCCGATTGGAAGAATAGCTTGGACCCGAATATCCTATCCTCTGTTGGATTCTTAATACAGCAATATGAGGCGGTTTTATCCAGAATCCGTGCCTGCCGCGCGCCGATTAAGAATAAAGCAAGTCAAAACGATATTGACCGTATTTTGTATTCACGCGGACAGGAAGATGTGATTGACAGTGACGCACTCTACGCAGCATTTTCGAGGCTATCGCCGGAACGGATTTCTACTATTCGAGAGGAACTCAAAAACCAGTCGTGGCATTTGATGGATAATGATTCACGGCTTGATTTTCTAAGTGAGTTATTACCTGAATTTGAAGATTATTATAACTTACTGACAGATTTTCGCTTTGGTGGTTACCGCGTGCTTGGCGACTTAATTTGTGATATTGACGACGAAAACAACGCCACAAAATCGAGTAGGAGGCTGCCCATTAGTTGAGCAGCCGACCTCTCACACCACCGTGCGTACGGTTCCGTACACGGCGGTTCAATAGTTT
>JBGUWM010000224.1:0-9701 GCA_045221175.1 Acutalibacteraceae bacterium
TGTCAATATAAGCATTCATATTATTTCCTCCATTCAATTTCCATGACGGCGTTCCCATGTCTCTCCTGTTCTGTTTCCGTCTTTATCATAAAGATCCCATAATTCCTTGTTCATCACGCTGACCCTCTCATTCTGATTTCTTATCAAGCAGGTCCAGATTATCATTAAGACCGTTCACTTCGTCGGATGCACTGCCGCCTTTTCCGTATATGTAGAGAATCGCCTTTTTATTGCTTTCATTGCCTACATAACCTTTGCTTTCAAATATTCATACCGTTTTCTCTTTTCTTCATTGGCAAAATGAATATCTCTTGACTGCTTTGTACATACGCTGTAGTCCAGAACCTCATCACCGAACTGCTCGCTTGTCAGATCAAAAACACAATTTCCAACCACATTGAAGCAATGATAATTCCCGCCGGGACGGAGTATCCCGTAGACCTCTCCGCCGAAAATATCCTGCATCAGAAATGCAGTTACAGAACACTGCCCCATCGTTTTATTATCGGGTGACCATTTATTCCTGAGCCTTGGCGCACAGGTTTCGGCGCACCATATCTTTGATAAAATATCATAATAATCCTCAGGACTTAAACCGCTGCTGTCTTGTATATTCGCGGATCCGGCGCCATAAAAACGATATTCAGACATCGTACAATCTTCCCTACCTTATCTCCCGTATTTCATCAAGTATTTCCGCTTCTGTGTTGTTTTCAACAAATGCGGCGATCTCGTCCATCATGCTGTAGGCCAAAGCGTTATGAGGCACAATAGCCGCAACGCCTATCACAATGATATGGTGAGTATCCTGCTCGTCAACCTCTGCCGCCGAAACATGAAACCTGTTTTGCAGCTTTGCCACAAGGCTTTTTACGATCATTCTTTTATCCTTCAAACTGTTCACCCACGGTGCGCGCAGCCTGAATGTTATAGCAAATATTTTCATCATCTTTTTGTCAGCATTAATGCAGCTAAACGCATTGCCTGCCGAGACTCTCCTTTCGTTATTATGTTGACTTCTTCTTTGTACGGCTTGATCACATTCATAAATACCTTTCTGTTCGTCTTTCGTCCTAATCCTCCAGCATTATCTTCAACATACCCTCACGATTATTGACAAAGGACTTTGTGATCCGATAGCTGTCGGTCTCCTCGTATTCGCACGGACGTATCTGCCCCTTGTCAAAGGTGAGTATCTGAGCGCCCGGCAGTCCGAGAAGTATCGGCGAATGGGTGACAATAAAAAACTGCGAGCCCTCTTTTGCGCAACGGTAAAGCTCTATCAGCAGCGCAAGCTGTCTTTGAGGCGACAAGGCAGCTTCCGGCTCATCAAGAAAGAATAAACCATCCATACCAAATCCGCCCATTATTTCCATAAAGCTTTCGCCGTGAGACTGTTTATGAAGATCGTCAATTGGCGAATAATCCAGCGCCTTTGTCGCAACGTTATAGAAGCTTTCCGCCCTGAGAAAATAACCCCATTTCGCCCTGAGGTAGCCCTTTACCAGCGTAACGGCTTCGTGCAATTCCGAATGGGAATCAAAGGTTGAGAAATCGTAATTCATCGTTCCGCCCTCAGGATTGAACCCGTAAGAAACAGCCATGGCTTCGAGCAGGGTAGACTTTCCGCTGCCGTTCTCTCCCACAAAGAATGTTACAGGGCTTTGAAAAGAAAGACACTCCAAGCCCTTTAATGAACGTATCCTCCGGACATAGCTGCCCTTCGGCACCTTGTCCCAATGGATCATTATTGATTTGATAAACAGAGGATCCACCGCAGCCACCCCCGCGAACCTGTGATCAGTTTTTTCAACTATATTATACTATTTCCGGGGAATTTGTTCAACCGCCATTTTTCAGTCTGTCCGTCTTATGGTACAGCAACCATTGTCACTTGTATTCAAAGCACCAACCAACTCAATAGGTCGATTGGTGCCTCTTTTTAATGTATTTGATTATAAAATATAAACAGTTTCTCGTACACTGTAAATAATACGATAACCGTCTTATCGTTTATTTGACTATCTCTGCCGTCCATGTATTGAGGCCGCCGGCAATTGATCTTTATCGGCTTTCAAAAACGTTACGATCATCCAGATATACATACAGGTTTTCGGCAGCATCAGCATTCCGATCATCGGCACTGATTGAGCAAAAAGCACGACCGGAAGATAGCATAAAAAGCTCAGCGTCACCGCCAGCCACATCCATTTGAAGATCTTGTCTTTTTTTGCGGACCGAAACCACAGGATAACCGTTATGATACCGATCACAGCAAAGGGAACGTTTCTGATAATTCCCCAAAGCAAGGACGGCTCTTCGCTTATCCATCCGTTCTGTGGGAAAGCGCATAACCCTATACGGCAGATGCTCAAAAGCCAGACGGTTATCAACAAGGGCTTTTCTCCTTCGATATGATACCGCTCACGCCGCGCATACTCCATAATAAGATAGAAAACCGTCATTGTTACGGATGTGATCAGCTTGCCGATACCGAGCGGTACAGTATAATCTCCGATAAACCAATAATTCAGCACTCTCGGCACAAGATGGAAGGCATCGCCGCAGGCAAGCAGCAGCGTCATCAATCCGTAAAACCGGATCTCCTTCCTGCCTTCTGATCTTTTCAGCAACAAGATCCCGCTTATTACAGCAAAAATCAGATAACAAATATCAAAAATACTTTCAGGCAGCGCCGGCATTAATATCATGATCCTTCACCTGTTCCTTCCGTTTCGTTTCCAGATCAGACTCGGTTTTTTCTGTCCGGATATGATTCTGATATGTACATCGCGGTTTATCGTTTCCTATAGTTTCTCATACAAAAACATATCTTTTCAATCTGTCAAACGCTTCTTCCACAAGCGAAAACGGCAATGCGAGGTTCATTCTTATTCCCCATTCATCGTGGAAAGGCGCGCCCTGCTGCCACGCCACGCCAACATCCCAGCCCTTTTGGATCAGTTCGTCAATAGTCAAACCTTGTTTTTTGCAGTATTCCTCACAATGCAGGAACAGCATATACGTGCCTTCGGGCTTGCTTACATCTATTCCGTCAAATTCGTTTCGAATAAAATCATAAGCGTAATTGATATTCTTTGACAGCACCTCGCAAAGCTCGTCTACCCATCTGTGTCCTTCGTCCTTATACGCTCCGATAAGCGCGTGCATAGACATAACATTCATTGAATTATAATGCGTCATATCCGACTGCCTGTTCATTCTGTCGCGCAGGTACTTGTCATAGATGATATGATAGCTGCCGATAAGTCCCGCAAGATTAAAGGTCTTGCTCGGCGCGTAAACTGCAATCGTTCTCTTTTTAGCGTCCTCGGAAATGCTTTGTGTCGGTATATGCTTGTTGCCGTTGAGCAGAATGTCCGACCAGATCTCATCAGAAATAACGATACATTGATTGTCTCTGAATATCTCCATTGCCCTTTCAAGCTCTTCGCGTTCCCACACTCTGCCGCAGGGATTGTGGGGACTGCAAAGGATAACCATGTGGATATTGTTCTTCTTTATCCGCTTGTCCATATCCTCGTAATCCATCCGCCATACGCCGGTTTCGTCCTTTTTAAGAGGACTGAGTTCGGCAACTCTGCCGGTGCTTTTCAGGACGAGAGTAAAACCGATATAGGTCGGGCTGTGAAGAAGTATCTTTTCGCCGGGCGCGGTAAATGCCTGTATCGCCGTACTGACGCAGCCGATAACACCGTTTTCGTAACCGATATTCTCTCTCGCTAAATCTGTCACTCCGTTGCGCTCCCTGTGCCAACGGATTATCGAGTCGTAGTATTCGTCTTTCGGCAGATAGTAACCGAAAGCAGGATGCTCTGCTCTTTTGATGATCGCCTGAGGGATAGTCGGTACTGTCGCAAAGCTCATATCCGCTACCCACATAGGTATCGCTGAAAAGCCGTTTTTTGGTTGAGTGGGAACAACAGCCCATTCCACACACGCGCCTATCGCGTCAACAGCAAGTGCGTCCTTCCCTCTGCGATCCATTATCGTTTCAAAATCATAAGTCATAGTCTGTCTCTCCAAAAAGTAATAATATCGCCGAATCTGTCTTGCAAAAATAACACCTAAATTCTATTTTTTCCTGAAGGAGCACGTTCGGATAAACTGTCTGATATCCGCTCCGTTTTCAAGATACCTGAGTAATATCTCCGCACAAGCATGGCTGTCACTTGCTGCATGATGATGATTGAGTTCTATCCCGTAATAGTCACATAAATCATTCAGCTTATGGCTCATCCCCGGCAGAAGACGTCTACCCATCTGTACTGTGCAAGTATAGCGGGCATAGGGTCTCCATTCGATCTCATAATCACGCAGACATCTTTTCAGGACATTCATATCAAATACGGCGTTGTGCGCCACTAAAAGTCCGCTTGACATGAGCGTTTCTATCTGCGCCCATAGTTTCGGGAAATTCGGTGCGTTCGCCACAATCTTCTCATTGATCCCAGTCAGCTTCACATTGAAATAATCAAAATACGTTTCGGGATCAACAAGAGAATAGAACTCCTCTGTTATTCTGCCATTCTCAACCACAGTTATCCCGATCGCGCTTATCCGGTCATTGCGGTGGTTCGGCGTTTCAACATCAAATACAATAAATCTCGACATTATAACACTCCTGATTTGTGAAGTCAGCGATTTTATTTTTGACAATTCGGGCAAAACACGCTTGATCTGCCGCCGATGATTAGCTTTTCCAAAACAGCGCCACACTTCACACAAGGCTTTCTCGTTCCGTAAACCATATCAGATTGTCGAGCTTACAAGCGCTGTATATTCAGTATTTGCATTGAAATCCGAACGCTGCGGTTATGCTTCTGTTGTATCTGTAAATGGTCAGGTCAAAGCAGTTTTAGGTAATAGCTGTATCATTATGCACAGGTCACGCATGAAAGCAAGGAAAGAATTGAAACTGCTTTCACGGATAACCAGTTCAGGGTAAAATATGATCTGCGGAAAGATACAGGCTGTACCATTCCTCACGGGTAAGCCTGATGTCGGCAGCAGATGCAATATCACTCAATCTCTGCTTGTTCATAGTCCCTGCAATAAGCTGAACACCGGAAGGCTGTCTGAGAAGCCATGCCGCTGCAACAGCCGTTTTGCTTGTATCGTATTTTGCAGCAAGCTCCCCAAGTCTCCAGTTCAGGTCGGGATATGTATCATTATCGTCAATAAATGTGCCGTTTTTACCTTGAAACGGAGACCATACCTGCATTGTCATATCGTTCACTCTGCAATAATCAAGTATCGAACCGCTGCGGTCAACTGCTCCTTCTGTCTGCATATTTGCTTCAAGTCCTTCGGATATCATTGAAGAAAACGGGAGACTCAGCTGCATCTGGTCTATACATATCTCCTGACTGACATATTTTTTAAGAAGCTCTATCTGCAAAGGCCGGTGATTTGAAACTCCGAAATACCTGACTTTTCCGTTTTTATGCAGATCATCAAATGCTTTTGCAACCTCTTCCGGTTCGACCAGCACATCGGGGCGGTGCAGCAGCAGGATATCAAGATATTCGGTATTCAGCCGTCTGAGTATGCCGTCGACCGAATCTATGATATATTTATAGGAAAGATCATACATCTTCCCGGTACGATACCGCATTTTGACTGAAGAATGATTCTTTCTCTTGGTATGTCGAGCTTGGAAAGCCCCTCGGCAAATATCTTTTCACACTCTCCTCCACCGTAAATATCGGCATGGTCGAAAAAATCAATCCCAAGCTTCAATGTATGATAAAGATAGCCCGGTACCTCTGATCTGTCAAGTTCTGTTATTCTCATGCACCCCAAAGCAACAGATGGTATTTTCAGACCGGTTTTTCCCAAATTGATCGTTTTCATTTTTTCATCGCCTTTCTGAATATTTGTTTTATGCCGGGATCATATTAATAATTCCGATATCTCGGGGCAATTATTAAAAGCTGTTTTCATTTTCTCTATTGACCCGTGAGAAAAGAAACAATACAAGCAATAAAAACTAATCCCGAATAGTCATTTAGCCTGACCGTATCTGTCGTGTAATTTATGTTGATCAGGATGATTTCTTTTCCTACGTCAACTAACCGTCTCAAGGAGTAAAGAATACATCACATTGTTATTCACCTGACTCATCGATCCTGAAGCCTTGTTTTATCAAGGAATCTATCAGTTCATTCTTATCAATGGAACCATCTTCAAAAGCCTTTGTAAGTCCAGGACCAAAGGAAATTGTATTTATCTGCGGACGAGTTTTTGAAGCAAGAGCATTTGGAGACCAGCCGCACATACACCATTTGCGACAATGATTATGTACATTCGTCAATAGCTTCAAAAGCTTCTCGGACTGTTGTTCGGTAAGCAGAACGCCCATCTCCCGAAGATCCTCAAAGATAAAACCGATAAGCTTGGTGGTTTCAAGGCAGTTGACGTTCTCTCTGAAGCAAAATATCCTGCACAGCTTTTCTGCGGCAGAACATTGATTCTTCTGCATTATTTCATTTATGATCGCAGGCTTTTTTGAATAATAGCTGAGATCAAATTTTTCATCACTGCTAAGAAATGAGAATTCCTTCAGCCTTTTCCCTTTGTTCTCGTTTGGATACGGCTCACCGTGTGGCGGAACACATTGTTTTTCTGTTGACCGCAGGTTTTCAAGAAATGAAAGAAGCTCCTTTTGCGCCGGTTCTGTATCGGGAGAAGCATAGGACAAAAAGTCATCAGGTATATAATAGGAATGCGGCGACAGATTTTCCATCAGATCATAAAACCGCATAAACTTTCCGTACCCACTGCCTACAAGCTCCTTTGAAACAAGGTGCTGCAACGTATCCTTATGCTGTTCCTCAGAATAAAGCTCCTCGATCTCAAAAACATAATACGGCTGTTCTTCCCTTCTGACAACAGAAGAAAACGTAATAATATCCTTTTTCATTATTTTGGGGCAGGTGTCTCTGATCTGCTGATAGACCGTCCAGACATTCTGTAATTCTATAGCTCCGTAAAGATTTACACAAGCCTGAAAGAATTGGTGAAGAAATTCGATCTGTTTCTCTTTCAAGCCCGATTGTAAATATAAACTATCCAGTTTTTTCTTTGACAACGGTTTAGGATAAGCCATAGAAACACTTCCTTGTTATTTTTCATTTTGATGATAGCAATACTATATCATAATCAGATATTAACATCAATAATTCTACATAAAAACTAAAAGATCAAAACCTTATCCAATTATCCAAAAAGTGCATCTGTTCTTCCGTATGAAACCAATGCTCGCCGTTTTCCATGACGGTCAGCTTTGCATTATGATCTTTTGCGAATGTCGTTATCGTATCAAGTGAAGTGAGGTTGTCTTTACTTCCATAGAGGATAGCTGTCGGCGCCGTCCATTTTATCGGATGCTCTCTGACATAGCAAAGATAATCCCATGACAGGTCTTCGTCGAATGATGTAGGAATAACGCCTTTGTTTTTCAGTTCATCCTCTGTAACATTCGCCCACAGCATCATATCAGAGATCAGCCGCTCCATATCCACTATCGGTGAGATAAAATACGCCTTATCGATCATCCTGTCAATCCCTGCATTCATCGAGAAAAACGCTCCAATGCTGTTTGCGATCAGGATGATTTGATCGTATTCTTTTTTGAGATTCATGACTGCGGAGTGTATCTCCTCCCCTGTTTCCCATGGCGTAAAGGTCTGATAATCAAGACCTATAATGTCATAATCAGGAAAAAGCTGCTTATAATGCTCGCATTCTGAAGCTGTGCCGCCTTTTCCGTGTATGTAGAGAATAGCCTTTTTTGACATGTTAGTCACCTCATCATCTTATGTTTTCTTTCAAAATAGAAAAGCGTGATGTTACATTCCTGATTGCCTACAAGCAGTTCCTTAAAAATCATTTGGTATTCATAATATGATATAAGTTTCTTTTTAGTTTTTTTATAAAATGTTTTTTTACCTGCCTCGTGACGCATATGACACTAATGACAGTTTTTATCTATTTCATCTGAGTATCATTCCGTTGATTCTTAAGTTCTGTCAAATACATATCCTTCAAAGCACACTTGCTACTCCTCCGATAAAATCCACCATTACTAAATAATCACTGACTCATCTCATCTGCCACAATGCTATTCCTCCCTCATTGCCTTTCTGATCCTGCTCAGTGATTCGGGAGCAATACCAAGATAGGTGGCAATGTGCTTTTGCGGAACAATCTCACAAAGCTTTGGAAAGAGCTTTTTGAAATGCAGATAGCGTTCGGTCGCGCTCTCAACGAGGAACCCGTTTTCCCGATACATTTTATACCTGAGACCGTCCTTGAGTGCCTGTATCCAAAGCGTTTTCAGAGCTTCACTGCTCATAATAAAACGATCGAACTCCTCTGTTCCGAAAAGCATGACCGTGGAATCCTCAAGCGCTTCCCACATACAGATATATTCGCTGTAACCAAGGACACCCTCGTCCATTATCATTCCGCCATCAGCTCCGAATCCTCGCGTCATATCGCTGCCGTCACTGTCGATATAGTAGCATCGAACGAGACCGTCGAGTACAAGCCCGACTGTATCTGCACGATCTCCGATGCTCTTGAGCAGGGTCCCCTTTGAAAACACCTTAAAATGAGCTATTTCTACTGCCCTGCTCAGTATATCCTCATCAACTGACAGATCATGAATTGCAGCGAGCCGTTTTAATTGTCCGATAATATGATCCTTGTTCATACTATACCACTCCGTTTGTAATGATGAGAAAAATGATACCCGCCAGATTTGCGCCTCCATGAGCAATGATCGAGCTTATCAGATGACCGCTTTTTTTATATGCCCAGATCCAGATAAGACCGGCAAAAAACGAAAAGCCGATATTATACCAGTCAAGCATAGCAAACATCAGATTAAAGAGCAGGAGCGCAGGTGTTTCTCCCAGCACCTTTCCGACAAAATGTTTTGCAAAGCTGCGAAAATAGATCTCTTTAATAATACCGCTCATAAACACAAGTGAGATGATTTTTATGATCGTCGTTCCCGGCATTGCATTTGTATCAAAATTACCCAGTTCCGTTTTGCCTGCGGAATACAGAAATGCATAACCAAGGCTAAGCATCAGTGTTGCTGACATCGCAGTCAGACCCAAAAGAATATCCCTGCCAAGGGTTTTTCGTTCAGCAATTTCCTTTTTCATACTGATGCCGCTTTGTCTGAACAGCAGGACAGCCCATGGCAGCATGATAATGTTTGCAAGGATGAGAACCAGACAATAGATATCCATATCGACTGTAGCAAAGCTTGCAATGTCGAAGAAATTCATTCCGTTCTGATAGTGCATCATTGCTGTTAATACCTCATAACCTGCAACAAACAAGGTGAGAGCAGTAGTGATCGCAAGTGCGGTTTTTGCGTTTCTTTCGTAAGCTTCTTTCATTTGTATCGACCTCCTGATAAAAGCATAACATAAAGTTCAGGAAGTTGCATTGATCTTTGTTAAGAGCAGCAGAATAATTACGGGGATTAAAACATTTTCCAATGAACACCCATAATATCCGTTATCACCGTCAAAGAGTACAAAACCATTGCTTTATACTTTTACGTGAGGATCATGGTATTGCCCGTGTTCCTTTGTTTTATTACTACGATTTTTCTTCTGTTGTTAGCTTCACCCTGAATGAGATCATTCTTGGTGTTT
>JBGUWM010000225.1:0-2607 GCA_045221175.1 Acutalibacteraceae bacterium
ATCCGTTTCAGGATATCCAGATCTCTGAGCACACGGTCGGACTTGGTTTGCAGCGCGACGCCGCAGCCGTACTTCTCGATGATCAACAATGCTTTGCGTGTGTATTCTGTTTCAAGCTCCGCCGGAATGTAGGGATCGCTCATGGAACCTGTGCCGATCATACAGCGTTTTCTCTTGCGGCGCAGCGCGTCTTCCAGCAATTCGAGCGCGTTTTCCTTGACCTCGATATCCTCAAAAGTGTGATCCATCCGATAACAACTGCTTCTTGAATCGCAGTAAATACATCCGTGCGTGCAGCCCCGATAAAGATTCATTCCGTTTTGAGAGGACAAGATCCCCTTTGCTTTCACATAATGCACAGCGTTCCCTCCGCGTTTTCAATCTGCTATTATCATAACAGAAAACTGATATGTTGTCCATAATGACAATGTATGTCTCAACGCAAACGGATATAAATCGGACGATCCGATGTTCAACATTTATCATGTAAACCCGCACGAAACACAAAACCGGGATTAAAGTGTGATATACACGATGAGAATTATATGAAAGCAGCAGATGAATTCGACAAGAACTTCCCGTATATGGAGAAGAAAGAGCTGCCGCATCGGTGGAGGTAAAGAAAAATGCGATTCAGATAACAAAGATCACACTTGCTTTCCTTCTCGCAAACCTTTCAAAACCAATTGAAAATTTTGATTCTAAAAAAACATCTTTCCAAAAATCACCTTTCAGCTATCCTGAATAATCGCTTTGCCAAATCACACAATATCCTTGCAATCATTTGCTAAATCATGAAATTCAAGGGAGATTTGGATATGAAAGCTACCGGAATCGTTAGAAGGATCGACGACCTCGGACGCGTCGTTATCCCCAAGGAGATCCGCAGAACCCTGCGTATCCGCGAGGGCGACCCGTCACAGATAACATTGACACCGTGGCTGAATTTCTGCGTAAATTTAGGCAGGTTTGCTGAAAGGCAGGGGCTTGGTTAGTACATATTGACGGAGGAATTTTTACAAACTGTGGGTATTGGGGAAGGGTATAAAATAGGCTCGGTGCATTTTCTGTTGCGCCGAGCCTGTTTTTCGTTGTATTTTTTGTATCAGAAATTGTTTTCTCAACAAAATCATAGCGAATAATCGCGCTGATCAGAACATTTTATGAGGGAATAAACGCAAAACCGAGAGGTCTTAAATCTCTCGGTTTTGTTCTTTAGTTATTCTGTTTCATGTTCCAATGCTGAACTCTGACTATGCTCAGATTGAATTGATCCTCTCTTTCATCAGCGCTATCAAGCTTTCTTTCAATTCATCATTCAAATACGCCTGCTCCGTTTCACGGACAAATTCACTTTCGTATCCTTTTAGTCTGTCAATGATTTTGCCTGCGACTGCTTTGTCTATCTGGCAGGCGTCGGCGAATTTCAGAAAATCATTGCGGTGCAGATTACGCTTTTTGCCATTCAGCGTCAAAGCAGTCTGCTCTGTGTCCGCCGGATTTACGGTATTGACAGGCAGCATATCATACGCATCGGAAAGTATATAGCTTCCGCTGTTCTCGTCGGTTTCAATCAAGGAAAAGTTTTTTAGGTGCATGTCGGAATTGCCGACGATAAAGGAGAACACAACGCGAATAAACAGTTCTGTAATATCCAGCCCTGCGCGTGAAGAGTATTTGCGAATAATCTTCGCGCAGCGTTCATAAGAGCCCTTGTATTTGTCCTCGGTCAATCGTCCGTCAAGTTGACAAAAATCCTCCATTGCAAGCATTTTTCCATCGAGGCGGTCAATGCGCTTGGTGATATATGCTAGCGCGTTATCCTGCGCCTTGATACGAATCAGCGCGTGAGGAACGGTTCTGATTTTCGCCTTCTCTGCCATCTGCATTACCAAATACTCAGCTTCGGGCAGACAAGGATACTCTCTCGTCTGAGGTTTCAAAATATAACCTGTGGGATAGTTCACCAAAGTCAGTCTCGGCGTTGCTCCGCTGTTGTCCAAGTGCAGCGACATTTTCTTTTGCACGCCCGGAACGGTCAAGCCCTTGTTGGTGCTCTCTATGGCAAGCTGTTCCAACACCTCTTCGGAAACCTCAATATCAGGCAATGTCTTTGTCCCGAAAAATCTTTTAACGCAACGGTTATGCCATTGTGTAGTCTTTTCCTGTTCCGTAGCAGTTTCGATTATCGGTTTTCCGCAGCATAAGCAATTCATTCGCTCACCTCCCTGACAGAAACATTTCCGATTGGATCCTTGCAGGCAGCGAGCAAAATACCAAAGCGGTCTTTTTCGTTCAGCTTCCAGTTATGCACAACAACGTCCAACAGCCAACCTTCGGGAATCAGCCCGTCAAAAAAAGCAAAAAGAGTCTTAGATGTATAGGTATTATCCGTAAGAGGCAAAGTCAAGCTGACAGGCGAAGGGTTGTCCGATGATAAATAATCCGTATCATAAGCGAACGAATACCCTTCGTCTGTTTCGCGCAATATGCCCGCAAGTTTATCTCTCACAAATATCTGCGCAGTTCGATACTCACTCATTCTTCATTCACCTTTCTGCCGGGCACGGCTTCCATCCCAAACATCGCCAGCGCCTGATTCACCTT
>JBGUWM010000226.1:0-33957 GCA_045221175.1 Acutalibacteraceae bacterium
CCGATGTAAGCTCGCTTAACATCGGCTGCGACGAGGCAACCTCACCGCAGGAGCTTTAGCTCCTCGGGGTTTCAGTGGGGGATTATATCCCCCACTGAAAGTCCGAATGGCACCCGCCGCCTAAAAGGCGGGGGACATCGGTGATTGGTTATCCGTACATAAGACTGTACTCTCCGCTGCCGGAGTGCTGTGTGCTCCCGCCCGAATTAAACGCTCTTGTTCTGTGCAAAGCTTCCGCAAAAACCATACCATACAATCTCCTGCTTCTTCATGCAGTAGTTTGTCTGTCATCAACGGCAAAAGTAACGTACTCTATTCTGCTAATCCGCTGTCTTTCTGTCTTCAGCGGCAAAAGGAACGTACTCTTTTCCGTTATGCCGCTGTCTTTCTGTCTTCAACCAAAAAAACATACCCGATGACGGAGTCTCCTCTCCTTCATCGGGTATGCTTTATCTCTCTTTCTGTTCTGAAACCAACATCATTCAAACGGCTTGGTTTTTTTCACTCAGCGTCTGTATCACGGCAATCTTTTCAGTTCTTTGTTACCAATGCCATGGTATCACGGGCAATTACCAACTCTTCATTGGTCGGAATAACAAATACGTCTACTGTGGAATCCTCTGTAGAGATTTTACCTTCCTTGCCACGGATCATCTGCTCGTTCAGTTGATCGTCAATCTTCACGCCCATGAACTCAAGAGCATGGCAGACTGAACTGCGGTGGGAGCTCTGATTCTCGCCGATTCCTGCCGTAAAGACGATAGCGTCCACTCCGCCCAGTACAGCCGTATAACTGCCGATATATTTCAGAATATCATATTCCAGAATGTCAATGGCAAGCTGCGCTCTCTTGTTGCCGGACTCGGCAGCAGCGGTAACGTCACGGTCATCTGAGGAGATGCCGGAAATGCCCAGGAAGCCTGACTTTTTGTTCAGCATGGTATCCATCTCTTCAGCGGTGAGATGCTCCTGCTCAGCGATAAAGGTAACAACGGACGGATCGAGAGAACCTGTTCTGGTACCCATCATAATACCGTCCAAAGGCGTCAGTCCCATACTGGTGTCAACTACCTTGCCGCCCTTGACAGCCGTAATGGAAGATCCGTTGCCCAGATGACAGGTAATCATCTTGATATCTTTGATATCCTTACCCATCAGCTCTGCACAGCGGTGTGAAACATAACGGTGTGACGTTCCGTGGAAGCCATAGCGGCGCACAGCATATTTTTCATAAAACTCATACGGCACAGGATAGATAAATGCCTTTTCCGGCATAGTGGAATGAAAAGCCGTATCAAATACTACTACCTCGGGGACCTTGTCGCCAAAGACCTCAAGACACGCTCTGATACCCTGAACATGAGCGGCGTTGTGCAGCGGAGCCAGCGGAATCAGGCTTTCAATTCCCTTGATGACGTCTTCCGTGACGATAACGGATTCACTGAACAGTGAACCGCCCTGCACGATGCGGTGACCGACAGCGGCAACCTCGTCCAAGGATTTGATGACACCGTATTCATCGCTGATCAGTGCGTTTTTGATCTGTACAAAAGCTTCGGTATGATTGTTCATGGCAACGTCGGTTTCAAACACTCTGCCGTCCCCTGTGGTATGTTTGAAATGACCGTCGATACCGATTCTCTCGCAGTTTCCCTTTGCCAGCACACTCTCGTCTGTCATATCAATGAGCTGATATTTCATTGAAGAACTGCCTGCATTGATAACAAGAATTTTCATATTGTTTTATCCTCCTGTTTTTTGTTCGCTTGTTGCAAATCAAGCCTTAGATATATATAATATAATACAAAAGCCGAATGAATTCAATATTTTTTGATACATTTCTGCAAATTTAACAAGGAGCTTTGATTCAACCCATGACTGTTTCATCTCTCATCTGCGAATTTGATCCTTTGCACAAGGGACACAAATACCTTCTGGATACCATCAGACAAAACGGCTCGGATATGATGATCGCCTGCATGAGCGGCAACTTTACACAAAGAGGAGAACCTGCGCTCTTTGACAAGTATACCAGGACAAAAGCCGCCCTTCTCTGCGGTGCTGATATCGTGATTGAACTGCCGGTGTTCTGTGCCTGCTGCGGCGCTGAACGCTTTGCCTTCGGCGGCGTTACACTGCTTCATTCTCTGGGCATTGTCGACAGGCTGTATTTCGGCAGCGAATGCGGCGATATCCGTTTGCTGCGGCAAGCTGCCCTTGCCGCCGATGACAGCAGGGTAACGGAAAGCATGAAGGTATTGCTGCGTGATGGTCTGACGTTTGCCGCAGCAAGGGAAAAAGCTGTGGAAGCTGTTTTCGGAAAGGATATTGCCCATATTCTGAAAACGCCCAACAATATTCTCGGAACGGAATATATCAAGGCACTTGAGTCTCTGAACAGCAGTATTGTTCCGTGTACCGTTGCCAGAACAGGCACAGCCCATGACAGTAAAACAATCCACGACGGTTTTGTCAGCGCCTCTTATCTGCGTGAACTTTTCATCTCCGGAGAAATGACCGCTTCCTATTTTCCGGAGCCTGTATCTGCACTTTTTTCAGACTGCCGTCAGGCGCCGCAGTTTCGCAGCAGAATGGATGAACTGGAAAAAGCGATGCTATACCGTCTTCGCATGATGACGCTTCAGGAACTTGCACAGCTTCCCGATATCAGCGAAGGTCTTGAAAACAGACTGTATAAAGCCATCAGAACCGAATGCTCTGTAGAAGCCATACTGCAGGCAGCCAAGTCCAAACGCTATACCATGGCTCGTCTCAGAAGAATTTTGCTTCATGCGTTTCTGGGCTTTACCCGTGAAACCTGCTCCGCCGCACCTGCATATATCCGGCTGCTCGGCTTTAACACCAAGGGCAGAGAACTGCTCCGTCTGCTGAAACAAAAAGCCGCTCTTCCGATCATCTCTACCCCGTCAAAGCTTCCGCCTCTTTCGGAGGAAGGCAAACGGCTGTTTACTCTTGAATGCCGCTGCGACGATCTTTACGCTCTTTCGGGCAACACTGTCCTGCCATGCGGCAGCAACATCACCACTCCATTAGTAACGCTTTGCTGATCTTTTCCGACTTCAATGCGGCTTACATCAGGACCCCGCCCTGCCGCTCACGGTTCAAGTGTAACACTCTTTCAAAACAGCACACCTTCAAGACAACGCACCTTCAAGACAACGCACTACGTATCAACAAAAAAGCTTCATTCAGGCATTCCATAAACCTGAATGAAGCTTTTTATTGTCATGGGCAATCTGTTTTTTTCTTATGAAACCTTGCGGAAAACAGATTCTATCCGGCAGTGAGCCATCTTTCCGTTACTCTCCTGATAGTCATATTCGTCTGCAACAACGGTCAGTTCTTTGCCGTTGTCGATAACATTGTAGGTAATGGGTTCGGGATATCTTTTGGTATCTTCATAAGTGATTGTAATCTGCTTGTCATCAAATTCATAATTGAATCTCTGCTTTTCTTTGATACCCGAGTCTACATAACCCGTGCCGGATTTCTGGAAAACCAGTGCGACGGAAAATCCCGAAAAAAAGCCTTCTTCCTTTTCGGTATCTACCAACTTGCCGTCTACATATACCCTCTGTTCATTGATAAATTCCCAGCGTCCGATCGGATGAAAGGCAAAATCAGCGCAGCCGCTCATACTGATGATCACTGCCAGCAGCAAAAGCAATCCTACCGGGGCGATTCGTTTTATTTTCATAAACTATCCCTCATTTGTTATCAATCTGTCTATCATTTTACCATATCCACGAAAAAAATCAAGGGGCATGACTCATAACCTCTTTTTATTTTGCTATTATTTTCTACCGATATTTGCGTATTGAAATCAGAGTTGTATTTTGTCCTGAAAAACAAATAATTGTTGATTGACTCACCAATCAAAACAGAGTATGATACAGATAACCTAAGTAACAAAAACCGACAGGAGGCAGTACAATGGCAGATTTCAGCTTGTTATATCCTAAAAACACAAAACCGGATTATATAGTACTGAGTGAAGAAACTTGCAATGACCTTTCGGTCGATTATATCTGTGAAAAGCTCACAGGAGAGGTATTTGAACAGAATATCATTAAAAATATCATGATCAAAATAGAACGCAATCCGCAGGTAATACGCTACCGCAGAGATGTGTTTGACGATATCTATCATTATCCCGAACTGAGGGAACGCATCAAAGAACTGCTTGATGAACTGGCCTATCTGAAGGATCTTGAAAAATCCGCAAAGGACGCAACGGCTTCGCCGATCTGGCAGCTTATCAACCGCCTGCAGGAGCTGGACATCTATGTCAAATGTATTTCGGGCATCTACAAATCACTGTCCGAGCACGAAATACATTTCGAGGGACTGCAGGAGCTGAAAAAGTTTGTCAGCAGTATTTATCAGGAGAGCGGCTTTGAATATCTGGAGCAGGATATCCGTGAACTGGTTGATGAAATCGGTCAGGTCAAAAGCCTTTCCATCGGCGTTAACCTGGACAACCGTTTTGTGCCTGTTGAGGTAGGTATCGTATCCATCAACGACACTTCTTTCACAAGACCCGGTCTGCTGAATAAGTTTCTGGATTTTTCATCAAAGAAAAGTGAAATACACGGCGGCACCAGCTTTGACGGCATGACAAAGATACATACCGTTGGCAAGGTAAGCGGCGACGATCCGCTGATGTCCACCCTCAGCAGGGTCATTACGGAAATGCTTTCCACTACTGTCAAGCAGTTGAAAAGCAGGCTGGCAAAATACACGAATATCAGCGGCTACAGCCTGACAAAGATGATACCCGAATTTCTTTTCTATATCCGCTGGGCAGATTATTTTGCACAAGTAAAAGAAAAGGGCATTCCGTTGTGTAAACCAGAAATCATTGACAACCGTCTGCGTGAAATGCGTGTGAAGGACGTCTATAACTTCAAGCTGGCTATCCAGAAGGTGAGCGGCAACAAAGAACTGGATATCATCTGCAATGATCTGGAATTTTCGGCTGAACACGGTATCTATATCATGACAGGACCGAACCGTGGCGGCAAAACTACTCTGACGCAGGCTATCGGTCTGGTATTTTTGTTTGCACAGTGCGGACTGTACGTTCCGGCAGCAGAATGTACCCTGAGCCCCGTGGACTGTATTTATACACATTTTCCTGCTGATGAAAACAAAACGGTGAATCTCGGAAGACTGGGCGAGGAATCAAAACGAATGAGTGAAATTTTCGGAGAAGCTACCAACGAAAGTCTGCTTCTGTTTAACGAATCTCTTGCCACTACCTCGTTTGCAGAAGGTTTGTATATTGCAAAAGACGTTGTCAGGGCGTTGCGATATCTGGGGGCAAGAACGATCTTTAACACACACATGCATGAGTTGGCTATGACGGCAGACGAAGTAAACCAACAGGTACCGGGCGATATGAAAGTTGCCAGCCTGATCACAGGTATTCACGAAGGAAAGCGCTCCTATAAGATCTTTATTGCGCCGCCGGAAGGCGTCAGCTATGCACAGGATATTGCCAGAAAATACGGAGTGACACTGGATCAGTTGATGGAGAAAATCAAAAAATAAATGCAGCTTGCTTCAGGCAGAAATCATCAGACGATCCGGCTTGTTGCTTTCATGCAGCGGCAGACAGAAAACAGATGCAGAAATCATACGTTCCTGCGGAATCGGAAAAGCTCTGATCATATCTGTTATTCAGACCGGAGAGAGTATCACGTTTTTTTTACATAAGTGAGGTTGCGACGACTCCCGTTAAGTGATATAATGAAACTGCAGATTATCATACTATAAAGGAGCAAGCCAATATGTCCAAAGTCGTTTATATGAACCACCCGCTGATCCGGCATAAGATTACAATGCTCAGAGATGAAAGAACAGGTACCAACGAGTTTCGCCAATTAGTAGAAGAAATTGCCATGCTGATGGGATATGAAGCCCTGGCGGATATGAAGACCAGGGATATTGAGATCAAAACACCGATAGAAGAAACTGTTCAGCCGATACTGGACGGCAGAAAGCCTGCCGTTGTTCCGATCCTTCGTGCGGGATTAGGTATGGTCAACGGTGTTCTGGCGCTGCTGCCTCATGCCAAGGTCGGACATATCGGAATGTGCCGTGACGAAACAACGCACAAGCCCCATACTTATTACTGCAAGCTGCCGCCCTATATTGAACAGCGTCTGGTAATCGTTGTAGACCCGATGCTTGCAACAGGCGGTTCTTTGATTGACGCTGTCAGCGAGATCAAGCGTCTGGGCGGAAAAACTATCAAGTGTATGTGTATTATCGCTTCTCCCGAAGGGGTAAAAGCATTTACAGCAGCGCATCCCGATGTTCAGCTTTATATCGGCGCACTTGACCGCTGTCTGAACGAAAACGCATACATCTGCCCCGGCTTGGGTGATGCCGGAGACAGAATCTTCGGTACAAAATAACCGTACCGTCCTGTCATTCTGACCCAAAGCAGCCGTCAAGAGGATTCCATATGCAAGCTGCAATGATATGCTGTCCGCACCAATAACGATATCAACACAACTCAGACAAAAAGTGATCCCGATGAAGAACCTGCTTCATCGGGATTGTTGTTTGATATATCGTTGTTATCAGCCAAGATTTGCCTTAATGGCAGAAAGCAGCTCATCGTATGTTTCAAAAGCGGGCAGCTCAGGATTGTCCTGCTTGATTTTATCCGTGCTCTTGAACAGGAAGCCTGCTTTGCTGGCTTTGATCATACCCAGATCATTGTAGCTGTCACCGCTGGCAATGGTTTCGTAACCAATGGACTGCAGCGCCTTTACGGTGGTGTATTTTGAGTTTTCAATACGCATTCTGAAACCAGTAATCTCGCCGTTGTCGGCAACCTCCAGCGTATTGCAGAAAATCGTCGGCCAACCGAGTTTCTTCATAAGGGGTTTGGCAAACTGTGTAAAGGTATCGCTGATGATAATAACCTGTGTTAAAGAACGCAGCTCGTCCAAAAACTCTTTGGCGCCGGGCATAGGATCAATCTTAGCGATTGTTTCCTGAATCTCCTTCAAACCCAGACCATGCTCTTTAAGAATATTCAGACGGAAATTCATGAGCTTTGCATAGTCAGGCTCATCACGGGTTGTCTTTTTCAGCTCGGGAATACCGCTGGCCTCTGCAAAGGCAATCCAGATTTCGGGAACCAGTACACCTTCAAGATCTAAGCAAACAATATCCATTTTTCATTACTCCTTTATTATAAAAAACAGTTCGGAAGCTCCGACAAAGCAATTATAGCATATTCCGCCGCTTCTGAAAAGAGAAATTTACAGTTTTTTTCAAAAGCACTCCAACACTTTCCGGCGCACCACAGTATGATCGGGAACACTGGCATTTTCCAGCAAAACCGCAGGCCCAATCTCACAATGGCAGCCAATAACACTATTGCCCCGGATAACAGTGGAAGGCAAAAGAACGGTACCCCTGCCGACAGTGGTTTCGGCGCTGACGATAATGCCGTCCGTACACGGAATGATAACGCCGTTTTCCATCAGCGTACGCAGCACCTTATGACGGGCAATTTCATTCAGCTCCTGCAATTGGAAGCAGTTATTGGCGCCCAGAACAGAATCTGCATTGTCCGCCTGAAAAACACCTACCAGACAACCGTCCTTCTGCAATATTTCAATGGTATCCGTCAGATAGTATTCACCTGTTTTCGGGCTTTTTTGCAGTCTGCCCAGTGCAGAGATCAGTGCTTCAGCCTGAAAACAATAAACGCCCGAATTCACTTCACGAATCTTTCTGACTTCATCATCTGCCTCTTTTTCTTCAACAATTGCTTTCAGCCTGTCCTCTTCCATACGCAGTATTCTTCCGTAACCGAAGGGATCGCTGACTTCCGCAGAAACAACCGTACAGACATTCTGTCCTGCATTTTTCAGCACAGAACAGAGTGTTTCTGATGAGATAAAAGGAGCGTCACCGTTAAGGATCAATACGGGGCTGTCGGTATGCTGCTTCAAAAAAGGCAAAGCGGACATTACCGCATGACCTGTGCCGAGTCTTTCGGACTGAAAGGCTGTTTCTACCGCAAAGGGCAGGCTCTTCAGATATTCCTCCACATATTCTTTTTTACTGCCGGTAACAACACATACGTCTTCAACCCCCGCCTTTTTTACGGCGTCAATCACCCACCTGAGCATAGGCTTGAATAATACCTCCGACAAAACCTTGGGATAATCGGACTTCATTCTTTTGCCTTCGCCGCCCGCTAAAATGACAGCACAAGCCTTGTTTTGCATAAAAAAACCTCCTGATTGCTATGAGATAGCCACAACCGTTTAAGAATTCTGTCATGTCAGACTAACAGTCTTATTATATCATTTATATGCCGCAAACACAATATGAAACAATTTTATCTCACAAATATATCTCACAAACATTTCCTCCGGATAGTTGTCGCCAGCCTCCTGCGTTGTTGGAACATCTTTCATCTTCAAAAGCCGTAACAATGACTCATCAAAAGCACTTCCAATGCACACAGCATACGATCTTGTTGATACTCAGAATTGTCAGTAATAATCCAAACTAAAAAACAGGTTCTGCTCGAATTCAACATACTGTCAGGGGGATTGTCAGAAGAAACAATAAAACAAACCCGATCGTACGGTATATCTTTCAATCAGAACGCTTACCATTCATTTGATAAGCGTCCGAAAAGAATTGATCGGCATGAACCATACTCCCTTTTCAAACCGATAGCGTCATTACAGTCAATTGCTTTGAAAAAGGGAAGTCAATCAAAAAACCAGCCCCCTTGTTCCGGCAAGTGCCAAAACAAGGGGGGCTGTTTCGCTATTATTTCATCACCGCAGCAGTAAAAGTATCGCAATCACCAGCAGCAGCAAGCCTGCCGCCGCTGTAATGCCGGACGCCAGCAGCAAGCCTCTCATTTGCCTGCGCTGACGGTCAGACAGTTCTGCTCCGAAAAAGCGTCTTTCTCTGCCTTGCTGAGACAATTCCTTTTTTAATTCCTCAGCAAGCGCTGCCATATCGGGTTGATATTCCTGCTGCTCGGTCAGTGAAAACTTCTTTTTCAGTTCTTCCTTCAGCCTTTTTTGCAGCATAGAGTCAATCACTTCTGTTTCATCGGGAAACAAAAGAATGCACTGATCTCCCGCTGTCAGATAATAAGCAATATGATCATCTTCGTCAACCAGCTTCCGGCATTCGGGCGCCTGCTCTCCTGATGAGAGAATATCGGACAAGATACTGTCTGTACTTTGGCTGCCGCCGTCAAGCCCGCCGATGATAACAACAATATCGGAATACATCAGTGCCGACTTGAGCGCCTGAGCCAGTGATGACGGATCGGTTGCCGCTGTTGACTGCCGCCTGTTCAGGGACAGCGGCGTCAGAGTTTTGTAAAGCAGGCGTTCGGTCTCTGCCGTTTTTCCTGCGTGATAAAAAATAATCTCATATTCCATTGCATTCTCCGTTACGACTTTTCTGTATCTGTTATCCTGCTGCTCAGGTCTTTTTCTCAACGGAATCAATGACTGACTTGCACAGATACCACAGAGCATTGACTCTTCCGGAATTCTTCGCTTCGTTGATAAAGCCCTCGTACGCATCGACATACATTTTTATATAGTCCTGATTCTCTTTGCTGTAATCCTTGGGATTATAGCAGGTTTGCAGTTTTTTGATCGTGCTCGCCTTAAACTTTTCCAGTGTTTTGGGCAGTTCTTCATCGTCCTTTTTCGACCACTTTTTTGTGCCGTCGTACCAGTCAATCTTTCCCTTGTTCAACGCATCCTGAAAGCTGGTAACCTCCGGCTTGCTGCCGCCACGATACCAATACCATACGTCGGGATACAGCGGGTTGGCTGCCGGCTTTGCCTTTGCCACGTTCACAGCGGCATCTTCACCATCCCGCACCTTCCTTGCGACAATAAACATTCTGAAATCGTCAAAATCATACGCGCAGGTTGAAATCGTCATCAGCGTATCCTTTTCGTTCACCGTGACCGGACAGTCAATGATGGATCTTGCCCTGATCTGATAGACAAATTCCATAAAATCATAGTCGCTGGCAAAATCTCCCCGCATATAGTCAAAATACGGACCGTGTTCATCCAGCATATTGGTTTTGCCCACAGAAATAATCTTCCATTTTCCCTGTGCGTTCAGCGTATTAAAAGACAGTACCGGCGCATTTTCATAGACGCTGAAGGTGTTATAGTCGAGAATATGGGCAAACATACTTCCGTTCGCCATACTGTGACCGTGCAATATCAGATTTTTGGCATTCAGCTTGCTGCGGTAATCCAAAAAGATGGATCCGCTGAGAATATTGTTATGATAAAAGTCACGGCACAGGTAATAGGGATCTTCCCCCTGCGTAATCAGAAATGCGTCTTTTTCGGACTGCATAACAGGATAATCCACTATACTGTTCGGCATATTGATCCAGCCGACGGTATCCGGATTTTGTGCCAGAAGATCGGAAAAATCCGACCGGATACTGTTGGTGCTGTCCACATAGCGATCAGAGGGCGAACGGCTCTCCTGCTTTTTGACGACGGACGATTCCTTGGGCTTGGAGCTTTCTTCCGCTTTTGACGGCTCGGGTTCGGATACAACGGACGTTTCCTCCCGGCTCTCCTCCTTAACCTCGGCCTTCTGACAGGAGACTGCCGAAAATAGCATAACTGCTGCCGTCAACAGAGCTGCTGTTGTTCGATAATAGTGTTTCATAATGCCGCTCCTCTGTTTTCTGTTAATATCCTTCGTCAAAATTTTCTTCCTGTGATTCCTCATCATTCGAATCGTCCTGATATTCACTGCTGTCCTCAGTGGAATCAGATTCATCCGGAGAAGGCTCCGGGACCGGCTCGTCATTGACCGTGGGAACCTGATCAATTTCCGCTTTGGCAGCATTTACCTGCTCTCGGATAGCGTCATAGCTTGAGGCATTGTTGATGTTTTCCGTATAGCTGCTGATGATCTGCTGTACCTGTTCCCATGCGTCAGAATCATAATCTTCACTGTCAGCATAGTTATTCAGCTCCGTTACCGCTTCTGAACGATAGCCGCTCAAAGCCTGACGGCGCTCCTCTTCAGCCTGCCGTGACGATTCCTCTGCCGCACGCCTTGAGGATTCTTCCTGTGCCCGGCGGCTTTCTTCCTCTGCCCGGCGGGAAGCCTCCGCTCTGCTGCTTTCTTCGTTGTTAAGCTGCTCGTCGGTCTTGATCTTTTTCAGGGCAGTGATGGCGTCGTTCTTCGCTTTTTCGACGGCGTCCTCTGTTTTGGCGTCATTAATCCGCTTGGTATATCTCTCCTGAATTTCCTGAACCTGAGCAAGCTCCGTTGGACGATATTTAATTTCTCCGACAGACTCCGTCATTTCACGGATCGCCGCTTCTTTTGCCTCACGCAGTGCCTGCTCACTGGCTTGCTTTTTGGAATTTTCGGCTGCCTTTTTGCTTTCTTCGGCTTCCTTCTTAACGTCGGCTTTTGTCTTGACCGCTCCGATCTCCGCTACTGCCTGTGCATAAAGCTCATTGACCTCGGACGCACTGGCGGCTTCGTTAATCTGCGTCATATATTTGCGGATAATTATCTCTATCTCGTCCTGCTGCGCCTTGTCATAGTTCGTTTTGACGTAACTGCTGCGAAGCATTTTTTCCGCATTATCCTTGCCCTCATTCAGCAGCCTTGTCAGTTCTTCGTCGTCCTTCTGCGACCACTGACCCTTGCCGTCATACCATGTGATCTCCCCTTTATTATAAGCGTCCTGGAAAGACGTAACTACCGGCTTGGTGCCTCCCCTGTATTCATACCAGATATCAGGGTAGAGTGTATCGTCATTATACTTTGCCTTGGAAACGTCTACCGCAGGATTTTCTCCGTCCCTGACCTTACGGGCTACCACAACAAAGCGGAAGTCCTCATAGTCATACGTACAGGTAGACAGCGTTACGATGGTATCGTTTTCGTTGACATCTACCGGACAGTCGATAATCGAACGCATTCTCAGCTCATAAACAAAATTCAGGAAATCATAATCACTGCTGAAAACGCCTCGCAGGTAATTGAAGATCTCACCCTGCCACGAAAGAGTGTTTGTCTTGAAGATGGAAATGATCTTCCACTTATTCTTTTCATACAGCGTGTTGAAAGTAAAGACCGGCGTGTTTTTATAGACATCGAGCTGATCAAAGTCTGTCAGATTGGCAAACATTCTGCCGTCTCTCATGTGATGACCGTGCAGAATCAGGTTCTTAGCGTCCAGACCGCTGCGGTAGTCCAGAAAAACAGAACCGTATTTTGTATCATTGCCGTAAAAATCTCTGTACAGATAGTACGGATCTCCTCCTTCGGCAATGGTCTTGGCGTCGTCCGGCGACTGCACAACAACGTAGTCGATCTTGGTATTGGGAACCGTAATCCAGCCGACTGTATCCGGATTGGCTTCCAGCAGCTTTGAAAAGTCGGACAATACGCCTTCGGAACCGTCTGTCTTTTTCTTGTTCTGAGAGTCTTCCCCCTCGTCAGTCGACACCAGCAGTTCTTTGATCGACTCTGCTGTATGATCATTGATAGCCGGCTCAATAAAGAGAATATTGATCAGCATACAGGACGAAACAATAAAGGTACAGATTGCCAGTATCAGAATCACCTTGCGGATTACGTCAACCGGTCTGTCCCCTCTGCATGGGATAAAGCGTTTCCAGAAGGAACGCTTTTTTTTCGGAGCCACAACCTTTTTGGCGGCAGTAAACAACACAGTATTAAAATCCGTTTCAAGCTCATCGTGAGCAGGCAGCAGCACGATCAGTTTATTATTATACTCCGCTGTATAGCCGTAAAACCGTTTTTGTTCAATATTGACCATTCCCTGACTGATGTCAATCAGTTCGTCGCCTGCTGCGTCTTTCTTACGATTTTTCTTCTTTTTGCTTTTCTGAACTTTTTCTTCCGGCTCTGCGTCAGTTTCCGCCATCGGATCCAGACACTTGCCCTCAATACGCTTTACCTTGCCGATAATGCCTGCAAGTTCAAAAATATCCCTTGCCTGTTTTTCACTGTCGGCTGTCAGTACGTCGGCAACAAATATCAGACCGATTTTATCGTCTCCCGAATCACTGACCTTCAGCGCTTCGACAATACTCTCACGAGTGAGGTTAATCTCTGTTTTATAGATAATGTTGACATTCATGCCATTCAGCTTTTTGATGGTACTCTCAAAGCTCTTTTCTGAAGTGGTGCCAAATGCTTTTCCGCTTCTCGGAAAATATATTTCTGCATTCATGATCCTTCATCTCCTGTTTCTTGGCGGGCAGGGACGATCAGACGATATCCCGAACCACTACGCCTTGTATCGCTTCCTCTACAAGCGCTGCGCTGTTTTCTATTTTTGCCTGTTCTGCAATAACCTTTTCCAGCTCCGGACGGGTGCGGGGGTGCTTTGGGGTGAACACTGTACAACAATCCTCATAGGGCTGTATCGACACCTCAAAGGTATCTATTTTGCGGGAAATGTCGATAATTTCTTCCTTGTCCATGCCCAGCAGCGGACGAAAAACAGGCATCGCACAGACGGCGTCGGTACAGGCAATGGCTCCGATTGTCTGGCTGGCCACCTGACCCAGACTTTCGCCGGTGATCAGTGCCTGGGCGCCCTTATCCTGTGCAAGACGCTGTGCTATTTCCATCATAAACCGCCGCATGATAATGGTAAAATAATCTTCCTTGCACTTTTCACGAATCTGCTCCTGCAGCTTGGTGAAAGGAACAGTATACATTTTCAGCCTGCCGCTGTATTTTGCCACTCTTCTGAGCAGTTCCACTACCTTTTCTTCAGCTCTTTCGCTGGTATAAGGCGGACTGGCAAAATGTACTGCCATCAGCTCCAGTCCTCTCTTCGCCATCATATAGGCAGCCACCGGACTGTCTATTCCGCCGGAGATCAGCACACAAGCTTTGCCGCCCGTGCCGACCGGAATGCCGCCGGCACCTCTTTCCAGTCCTGCTCTGACGTATGCGCCGAAATCCCTGACCTCAACCGTGACCACAACGTCAGGATTGTGTACGTCCACCGTGAGATGCGGAAACTCTTCCAGCAGAAAACCGCCTAATTCGGCACTGATTTCAGGCGACGTATACGGAAACTTCTTATCCGACCGTTTGGATTCTACCTTAAAACTGCGGCTGTCCTCCAGTATGTCGGAAAGATACTCTTTCGCAGCAGTTTTTATCTGTTCCATATCCTTTTCTGTGACACAGGCTCTTGCATAGGCTGCCACTCCGAATATTTTTGAAACACAGTCAGCAGCCTCGTCCATATCAGTGTCTTCATGCACCGGTTCTACATATATTGTAGACTGCGCCGCTCTTACCTGAAACTCTCCTATTTTGGACAGTCTGCGGCGCACGGTACGCAGCAGCTTATCTTCAAAGTTTTTACGGTTCAGTCCTTTCAGAACGATTTCTCCCAATTTCAGTAAAATTATTTCTTTCATATTCCTACTCCTTGCTTTTCACTCGGCTCATATAGAGAAGTTTAACACTTTTAGCGGCTTCTTGCAAGTGTCTTGTCGGCATTTGCAATTTCTTTACAGAATTCGTCTATTTCTTCCTCTGTATTATACCGTGAAAAACTGACCCTGACGGCAGAATCCGCAATATCAGCCGGAAGTCCCGCTGCAGTCAACACATGGCTTTTCTTTCCTTTGGCGCAGGCAGAGCCGCTGGATACGTATATATTTCTTTGTGCAAGATGGTGCAGCATCGTTTCCGATCGGATACCCACTACCGAAAAATTCAGGATATACGGCAGACAGTCTTCATCAGAATTAAAACGCACGCTCCCGATGCCGGCAAGCTGATCACGGCATCGGCGGTTCAGGCGCTGAATACGGGTCAGTTCGTCTGTGCAGTCGGGCAGAACACGAACAGCTTCACCCATGGCGCAAATCAGCGGAACTGCTTCGGTTCCGGGACGAAGTCTGTTCTCCTGTTCTCCGCCGAAATGCAGCGGCAGGATTCTTGCTCCCCTGCGTATATACAGCGCTCCTGCACCCTTGGGTCCGTGTATCTTGTGCGAACTGATGCTTAACAGATCAATTCCTGCCTTTTTGGGCTTCAGCATCATTTTTCCAAATGCCTGCACAGCATCTACATGAAACAGTGCCGGAGCACCTGCCCTGTCAATCAGTCGTCTGATCCCTTCTATCGGCTGTATTGCTCCGGTTTCATTATTCACCGCCATGACGCTGACAAGGATTGTCTGCTGATTGATGGCTTCACTAAGAGCTTCTTCTGCAATTCTGCCCTTACTGTCCGGCTTCAGCCGGATGACTTCAAAGCCTTTTTGCTCCAACTGCTGAACCGCCTCCAGCACGGACGAATGCTCAATTGCCGTTGTCACAATGCGGCTGCCTCGCCTTGCAAGTGCAGAAGCAGCGCCGAAAACAGCGGTATTGTTGCTTTCAGTACCGCCGGACGTAAAATATATTTCTTCTTTTTGAACAGAGAGCCGCCGTGCAAGCTGTTCTCTGGCAGCCTCCACTTCCTTTTGCGCTTCAAAGCCCTTGGAATGCAGTGATGACGGATTGCCGTATTTTTCAGTCATCATCTCCAACGCCTTCTGTGCCGCCTCAGGACAAACCATCGTTGTGGCGCTGTTATCCAGATATATTTCTTTCAAAAACAATCACCTTTTTTCATTTGCTCATCGCATTCTTTTCATAAAAAATGCTTTTTGGGAAAAGCTATTGTAGAATTATATTTTATAATAAAGGATTGATCTGTATGAATCTTTCTCAGGAAGAGTATGCCCGCATGGTAAGCAGTGCCGTGCCAAAAAGCCGTATCATCAAAAACTGCTTATGTGCTTTTTTCGTCGGCGGTTTCATCTGTCTGATCGGTCAGGGACTGTCGGATCTTTATCAGTATGCCGCAGGAATGCCCCTCAAGGACGCACGGTGTATGACCAGCATCACTCTGGTGGGGCTGTCCGCTTTACTCACTGCTCTGAGTCTGTATGACAATCTGGCAAAGCACGCCGGTGCCGGCACACTTGTTCCCATCACAGGATTCGCCAATGCCGTTGTCTCTCCTGCCATAGAATTCAAGAGCGAGGGACTGATTATGGGACTGGGTGCAAAGCTTTTTGTCATTGCCGGACCTGTCATCGTCTACGGCACTGTCAGCTCCATGCTTTACGGCGCCGTTTATTATCTCCTGCAGCAATTATCCTGACGCTTCCCCCCCCTGTAGCCTCTGTCACATAGTCTGTCCATAGGGCTGTACTGTTCTTGGCAGTCCTCAGGTTCCCTTGTATGTATTCCCTGCAAGCACCTTGCGTATCCTTTGCAAATCCTTGCCTATCCTCTGCTTTTTCTTGCAGACACCTTGTGTATCCCTTGGAAAAATCTTGCGAATCCCTTTGCAGATTCCTTGCATAATCCTTTACAAATCCTTGCCTATCCTTTGCAAATCCTTGCGTAATCCTCTGCGAATCCCCGGATTTCTTCTTGTAAAATACCGAAAGATGTGGTATGATGATGGTATGAAAAAAAGAGGGGGTTCGCTGTATGTATGATAAGATTCTGACAACCCTGTCATACGGAATGTTCGCTGTCGGTGCCAAAGGAGCCGTTGCTCCGAATGCCTGTATCGTCAATACCGTGATACAGATTTCGTCTTATCCTATGACCATTGCCGTCAGCATTAACCATAGCAATTATACCAATGAATGCATTAAACAAAGCGGTATGTTCACTGTCAGCGTTCTTTCAGAAAATACCTCAGGCGCCGTCATTGGTGCGCTGGGCTTTAATTCCGGCCGTGACGGCAACAAGCTGCGGAACGTGCGGCACAAAATTCTGCAGGAGGGCGCTCCCGTTATTCAGGAGGACATCTGCTGCTGGTTTTTGTGCAAGGTGGTTCACTCTGTAGAAACCGTTACCCACACTATCTTCATCGCCGAACCGGTTGCCGGCAGTGAAGCAATCAAGGGCAAGCCTATGACCTATGAGTTCTATACCAAGGTTATCAAGGGCAAGTCTCCGAAGTTTGCTCCTACCTACATTCCGGAGGAAGAAGAAAAATCCGAAAAACACACCTGCTCCATCTGTAAATTCGACTATTCCGATCCGCTGATTCCCTTTGAGGAATTGCCGGACAGTTGGGTCTGCCCCATCTGCGGAGCACCAAAATCGGTTTTTCGCAAAACAGAATAATCCTGTTCGTTTGAATGAACGATTTAATTCTATCATATAGCGCACATTATGTCAAGCATACTTGACATAATTCGCTTTATACTTGACATATTATCCATTCAAGAAACCACACCACATAACAGAAAGACGGTTGATCAACATGACAGTTAAGGAAGTACAGGACGAAATACTTCGTCTGAAAAAAGAAAAGGACATCTGCATTCTTGCCCACAGCTATCAGGCGAGAGAAATATTGGAAATCGCCGATTTTACAGGCGATTCCTATGCGTTGAGTAAAATGGCGGCAACCGCAAAAAATCAGACCGTTCTGATGTGCGGCGTCCGGTTTATGGCAGAAACCGTCAAAATTCTTTCTCCCGAAAAGAAAGTAATCCTGTCCAGTCCCATAGCTGCCTGTCCGATGGCGGAGCAGTTCGGCAAGGAAGAGATTCTTCAGATGAAAGAAATGTTTCCTGACTATACGGTTGTAGCGTACATTAATACCACTGCCGCATTAAAAACCGTCTGTGACGTCTGCGTCACCTCTTCCTCAGCGGTAGAAATTGTCAGCAAGCTGGAGAGCAGCAATATTCTCTTTATTCCGGACTGTAATCTGGGCGCCTTTGTGGCAGAAAAGCTGCCCGATAAAAACATCAGGCTGCTGCAGGGCGGCTGTCCTGTTCATGCTGCGGTAACGGTGCGTCATGTAAAGGAAGCAAAAGCGCTGCACCCTGACGCTGAACTGCTGGTTCACCCGGAATGTATTCCTGCCGTGGCGGAAGCTGCGGACTACGTCGGTTCCACCAGCGGCATTATGAATTATGCAGTCAAATCCAATAAAAAGGAGTTTATTATCGGCACAGAAAACAGCATTGTGGAGCATCTGCAGTATATGTGTCCGGACAAGCGTTTTTATCCGCTTTCCAAAAGCCTTCTCTGCGAAAACATGAAAGCAACCACATTGGTAGATGTACTGGACTGCTGTAACGGCACCGGCGGAGAAGAAATCCTGCTTGATCCTGATACGCTGAAAAAAGCCCGCAAATGTATTGATAAAATGATCGCACTCGGCGGCTGATTGCCTGAACAATTCACATGGCAAAGTCAGCGCTTTACCGCCTCGCTTCAACAACCTGACAACCGCATAACAACAGACCGCATACTGCCCCTTTCACTTCATACGGTGAACGGACAGTATGCGGTTTTTATTACTTTAGCAGCCGATGAAAACCGGCAAAGCATTTTGCATCACGAAAGGCAGGTTCTGCCGGTAAAGCTGTTCAACAAAAGCACTCTGACGTTATCTTCTTTCCCTGAGTCATCGGTGAATGCTGAGCATCGCTGCTTTCAGATTCCTCTGCCGATTCAGAAAAAATTCGCATTATGCTTTTTCATTGATTCGCATGTAATGAAAAATATACTGCTGTGCAATACCGGCATAAGCTCCCAGTTCCGGAACGGAAATATCCGAAAATTCACCGGACAGCGCTTTTTTCATCCAGACATCTACCGGAAACGCTTCTGTCCGGTGCAGACCGTACAGCAGCACACACTCCGCCACCTTACTTCCGACGCCATATATTGTCATCAGTTGCTGCCGACAATCTTCTATGGGCGCTGTATAAAGCGCCGTAAGCTTCACTTCTCCTGAAGCAACCTTTCGTGCGGCGTCCAAAATGTACTTTGCACGGAAACCTGCCCGCAGCGGCGCAAGTTCCTCTGCTGTCAGTCCTGCCAGCGTATCGGCTGCGGGAAAACGATAACCATTGCCGCAGGGTTCTCCGAAGCCTTCGCAGAGCCTTGTGATAATTCCCCTGATTCGGGGTATGTTATTGTTCTGTGACAGAATGAAGGAGCATAATGCTTCCCAAGGGTCCTGCCGCAGTATACGGATACCGTCAATACCGTCAACTGCCCGCCTGAGTGACGGACTTTTTTCAGACAGCATTCTGCGTATCGCCCCATAATCGGTATCCAGATCAAAGTATGACTTCCAGATGGCATCAAAATCTTCTTCCGTACAGTTTTCGATCACAATACAATCGTCCTGCCGTATCAGGCGAACTTCTCTGTCCCGCACGATTCCGCAGTAGGCGCCGTCCGGCTCCCGGTTCCACCGGAAACATTGCCCGCATTCAAATGTGTTGGCAAGATCAAAGCCGTCTGAGAGCTTCAGAATCGCCGTATTTTTCTTAAATTTCACTTCCATCATTCTACCATTCCTTTTTATTCCTGATAGGCGCTGTGCATCAGCATTCCCGAAGGTACCTCTCCCACAATCACCGTTTCTCCCAGCAGTACCGACGTTTCTGCCGTTGCACAAACGGTATCGGACGGCATGATGATATCCACCTGTGCAAGTATGTGCAGCGACAGCTTATGCACCGTCTGGTTCATACCGCCTTGTTCAAAACTGCTTTCAAAATCGGTCCGGACGTTGCCTGACAGGGAGATGAACACCGGAAAAGAAGGTCCCAGTCCGCTGAGCAGCTCTCCGCCGATCATTGTTCCCAAAGGGACGTCAATACGGTGATTGTTGATACCGGACAGCTTTTGCTGTATTCTGAGGGTGATTTCCTCCTTCAGCCGATTGTTCAGCACCGCATCCGACTGTATAGAGGTAACCGCATTACTCTTGCCGTAGGTCACTGTTTCCAACTGTTCCGAGGTGACGTTCCATTCCGTCAGCACCTCGCTGACGCTGGCACTCATCAGTTCCGTAGCCATTGCCTGCGCCTGCGTTACGGCAACCGCTTCCGTTACCGGCTTCAGGCGCAGCTCAAAAAACAGTGCTGTCAGCAGCAGGCAGACAGCCGTTATCTTCAAAAATCTTCTGCACCTTTTGCGTGCGGATTTCTTTTTTATGAGCATAAAATCCCCCCTGTATACACAATACACAGAGGGGAGAAAAATGTGCCTGTTTTACTTTTCCGTCCATGCGCTGTAATTGGATTTTTCGCTCTTTTTGACAGCATACAGCTTGGTGTCCGCATGCTTCAGCGCTATATCCATCGCTTCACGATTATAGCTGTCCATAAACGCAATACCGATGGAACACGAAACCCGGTGATCGTCCGAAACAGTGACTGTGCCTTTCACAGCCTTCTCTATCTCTCCGATAAAGTTATCTGCCCGGTCTATTTCCTGATAAATCTGTCTGGCGGCTTCAATGCCTTCCTGCAGCGTATGCCCCGGAAGAATCATCAAAAACTCGTCTCCGCCATACCGCACGACGTAGCCTCTGGCACCGGCAACCTTTTCGAACAGCCGTGAAAACGCTTTCAATATAACGTCACCCACGGCATGGCCAAACGTATCGTTGCAAATCTTGAAGTTATCCAGATCCATATACAGCACGGTAGCGCAGGTATCCTGCTTTTTGCCCTTTTTGACAGCCGCTTCATAATCTCCGACTTCCTTGGAAAAGCCCTGACGATTCAGCAGTCCTGTCAGCAAATCCGTCACGGCGCTCTGCTGCAGTTTTTTGTTCATCTGACTGATTTCATCTCTTGCCTTCAGACGATAGAGTGTATCTGCCAACTGCCGCAGCGCAAACTTGAAGATCGTAATATCGTTAACGTCAAGAAACGTAATATTATTAGTCATATTATCATGCAGCTCAATGGCAGCGATAATATACCCGGTCAGCTCATCGTCCACAGACAGCGGAACACAGCCAAAGGACACGATATTATTCACGCCCAGAGCAGACACAAATACCGACAGCTCATAAAACTCACGGTCATATCTTGAAACAACAAATTCCTTTTTATGCCTTGTCAGATATCCCGTGATAACCTCCAGTTGTTCCTCATCAAGGGTTTTGTCTCCGCAGACGTGACGCAGCACGGGACGCTTATTGACAATCTCAACGTAAAAGATACAGTCCAGATTATAGTTATTCTGCATCATCGTCAGAGAATTACCGATCACATCTTCTGCGGTATAGTTTTCTTTATTAATCAGTTCCTGCCATGCAACCAGAAAATCAATGCCCTTTGTTTTATCAGCCAGCATCATTTCCATCTCACCAAGCTGCGCCAGCTCTTCAATCTGATACTTGTTGATGTCGGTCAGCGGCAGCGGAACATACTTCATGATCATCGCCTGCTTATGCAGTCTGGCAAAAATAATTTCTTCTTTATGCTTATAGCCTTTTGAAGCGCAAAAATCCATACAGGCTTCCAGTATTTCCTTTTCTTTTTCAGGCAGATTCTGCCGCTCATACAAATCCGCCTGTTCCAGTGCAAACATAGTGTACACAAAAAACTGCAAACCGTCAGAGCGCAGCATATGATAATGCGCCTTATCAAAATATTCCTGAGCCAGCGGTACGTTGTCCGTTTTTTCCAGCAAGCCGCAGATGAAGTAATAAAAAAACATATCATCGTCCCACAGGAAATAGTTCGGCTCTCCCTCGGGCTTGAGGATATGATGAAGGACTCTTTCCATCTTATTCAGATAAAAATGGGCATTGTAGTCTATTCCCATTTTATAGCTGCAGTATGCCAGCATTCCGTATACCTTGGACATATTACAGATATTCATACGGTGCTTTTTGATGGCACGCAAAATTTTAATGCAACTGTTCAGATGATTGTAAGCGGTTTCATAGTTATCTGCCAGAATCGCATTGGTAGCCATGTTGTAAAGCGTTTCCGCCACAAAATAATATTTCTTTTTGGCAAAGAAAATGTTCAGTGCCTTGTTAAAATAATCATTGGCAAGCGTAAACTGCTCGCTGACGATTCTGTTAAAGCCCAGTCCGTTATAAATACTCGCTTCATCTATGGGATTATTCTGCCGCTCGATAATTTCCAGACATTTTTTGTAATAATAGTCAACAAACCCGAAGCAGCCGTAACCCTGTGCCATAAACACATTTTTGCGCCATGCAGCAATGATCAGCCGTTCATTGTTCAGCATATTCGCAAGTTCCATTGCTTTTTTGAAGTATTTGGTATCCTCGCAGGTCAGGCTGTCGTTGATAAAGTTTTCTTTTTCGTTGCCGCAGCCAAAAAATAATATATGCGCTAAATGATTATAGGCTTTATATTCCATTGCTTTGACAGCAAAAGCGTCAATCTCCGGTCCTTCAAACTTTCTGTCCCAACGATAGGTATTGTTCCAGCCGTCCAGCGAATAGATATAGAACAAAAGCTGCGCCAGAAACTGATATTTGGGAGAAGCCATTTTTTCTGCAATGACAGTACAGGCATCGCAGTTGGTTTTGGCAAGGCTTCGCTGTCCTTCAAAGCTCTGACAAAGCGCCAGAATATAATGGTATTTGAAGGTATATTTCAGATTAGGGTGCCGTGAATTGACGTCTTTCAGCTTGCCGCACATCATCTGTGCCTGTGAAATATTTTTATCATACAAAGACGCCATAGCATACAGTGTAAAAAACCTTGCCCTGTTTTTAGCGCTGATCGTCACCTTTTCTGTCGTCATCTTATTATATAGTATTTTAAGATAATACAATGCCTGTTTGATGGCAACGGTCTGAATCATGTTATTGATCAGAATCAGATAATTCGGAAACTCCGCCATGACAGGATCGAAGCTTTCTGTAATATTGATATCGGTCTGAGCGTCCTGCACATTCCAGTCCAGCATATAGTTCATATCCTCAATTTTGCGGACGAGCGCCGACCATCTTAACTGTGTATAGGACGGAACCACATAAGCTTCGTTATAATTTGCCAGGAAAGAAATATTGTTATACGTTTTACTGATAAATTTCGTCAGAAATGTCAGCGTGGAATTTTCAGCAAGATGCAAGCGGTTCAGCACCAGAAACAGCGTGTGTTCCCTGGAAACATAAGCAAACAGATCGGCTAAAGAATCCGCAAAACGGCTGAGCTCATAATCTGTTTCGACAGCCAGCATTTCCTCTGTACGAACGCACTTGCCTGTCAGGATATAGCTTTCCAGTACCGAACGGGAAAGATAATAAACGCCTGCTTTTTCCAGCAGCTCAGACACCGGAACATGATAATAGAATTTGAAATAAATCTGTTTGATCCAGCCCAGAAAAGGTTCATAAGCTTCCTGCATTCTTGACGCAGAAAACTCGTGATACAGCAGTTCTATCTGTAGACTGCTTCTGTTGACAGCTTCCTGTATATCATCAATCGGTACGTTTAGCGTATTATAATGTTTAACGAACAGAATACTGCTGTGCTTCTGTTCCAGACCATGGATAATTGAATCCACGATTTTTTTTGTATAAAGCTGAGAATATGATTCCATTTCTTTGCCCCCCAAGAATCCGTTGTGTTTGCAGTTTGTTCGATTCTACAAAGTATACAGCTATACTCATACATTCTATCATAGTTTTCTTGCTATACTAAACATCAATTTGTTAAAATTTTATGTACGATTTATGAACACTGTGCGTGAGTGCGTGAGTGCGTGAGTGCGTGACCGCACCGGACGAGTCCGCTGTTACTTAATGAGGATTTGTCACTTCTATTCCGCTGCCGGTAAGACATTCCGCCACCACAAGCCTGACAACTTGCTTGTGGCTGTTTTCTCTGAAAGTGCAAGTTCATCTCGTGCACTCACTTCACCATGCCAATGATGTATATTGAGCGTTAATGTTACAAAGAGTCTTTCATCAACGTTTTCGGGGGTGTCGGGGGGGCTTTTACGCAAAAGCCCCACTGACTCGCTGCCCGCAGGCAGCGAAATACTCCATCATCAGCAGAGTTTGAAACACTCTACCGTCAGATACGGAATGTCTGTTATTATTTCAGGTTCTTCGGGTGATATGTGACAGAATCGTATCCGTATAATGACAAACAAAACAGGGACTCTCGTATAAAAGTCCCTGTGAAAAGCTGCAGAATTACTGTAAACCTGCTTTTTTCAGATTTTCGTTATGTTCTTCAATATTCTTCGCATAGTATGAAACGGCCGCTTCATTTTCGGTTGCAGACTTGTGACAGAAGTAGTAATAATCTGTTTCGCCTACTGTCAGTGCTGCTTCAATTGCCTCCAATCCCGGGTTACAGATCGGTCCCGGGGGAAGTCCGATAATGTTGTAGGTATTGTAGGTACTCTTAAAGGTTGCTCTCTCCTTCAGCGGAATATCCTCATTGGAAGTATAGGGATAATACTTGGTGGAGTCAAGCTGCAGTTTATCAAGACCGCCTTCACCGTTTTCATTCATACCTTCATTCGGAATCGTTGCCAGTCGGTTATGCAGAATTGCAGAAATCATATACATATCTTCCTTGTCGGCAGCCTCTGCCTGAATCAGCGAAGCCAGCGTCAGAACCTGCTCCATGGTCATATTGATCGTTTCCGCCCGTTCTGCAATCGTCATCTTCTTGTCATAGCCGACAACACGGGATTTCTTGGCGTATACTTTTCTGCGGTAGTTGGCAAGGAATTTTTCAATGACCGTATCTACCTTTTCGCCTACATAAAAATAATAAGTATCCGGGAAGAGATATCCCTCCAGCTTATAAGACCGTTTCTCGGGGTTAGAGATACTGCCGATAAACTCATATTCGTCAAAATCATCGGAGTTGCACGCTTTCAGGAAGTCGTCAGCGCTGCAGACTTTTCCTTTTTCGAGCAGCTTTGCATACTGTTTCAGCGACATACCTTCCGTAAAGCGAAGGGTCACAACGTCGGTACGGTTCATATCCGACTGCATATAGTTAATCAGCGCCTGATAATCCTTATTGGTCGCCACCTCAAACGTACCTTGCGTAAAGCCCGTTGTGGATTTTGTCATGGTTGCATACAGCTTGAAGAACCATTTATTGTTGATGGCACCGTTTTCATACAGAATGTCCGTAATGGTATCAATATCTGCATTCTGCGGTATGGTAACCGTTACCTTTTTTTCCTGTTCTCTGCCCACGCCAAACATATCGTTGACGCCTACCATAGCAAACTCACCGATCATGACTGACACAAACAGTATCATGGCAAGCCACACCAGCCGGAAAATCACTCTGTTTTTCTTTGCCTTCTTTTTGCGGCGTTTTTTGTCGATTTTCCTTGCCCGCTTCATACTCTGCTTATCCGGCTCTGCGCCGTCTGCGGAAGGCAGTGCGCTGTAACTGTTCAGTTCGTCATTCTGAGGGTAGCTTTCCTCCGCCTGTACTGCTTCTGTCACAGGCGCTTCATCAGGAGACGCTTGTTCTTCTTCCGAAGTAGTGCTGCTCAGCTCTGTCTGAGTTTCTTCCTCATCGCTGATATTCAGTTTGAAATTTGCTATTTTTTCCTGTCGTTTTCTCTCAAGCTCATCACTCATGCGAGAAAATCCTCCTTTATTCCTTGGAAGTCCTGATCCTGCGAAAATACTTTTCTGTGATCAGCATGGCTATCGGCCTATCATACCTGCCTCTGGGCAGGCTCCATTTGACACAGTCACTGTAACATATTCCTGCCGTAAAGCCTTCATAATCGGACAAAAACCTGTCGTAATAGCCTTTGCCGTAGCCCAGACGAAAGCCCTGACAGTCAAACGCCATGCCCGGTACAACACAAAAGCTGTCCGCAGGCTTGTCTGTCAGTCTGACGCATTCCTCCGTTTTTGGTTCCAGCACACCAAAGCTGCTTTTTTCAAGCTGGTCAAACGAAGTAATGTAATAAAAATCCATCTCACAGGTTCCGTCTATACATTTGGGAACCGCCACCTTTTTGCCGTCCTTCCATGCCCTTTTAATCAGCATGAACGTATCCACCTCTTCGTCCTTTGATACATAGGTCAACAAAAGCGGCGACTTTTTATACTGAAACAGTGACACTACCTTTTTGAAAATGCAGAAATCACGGTTTTTCTTTTCTTCTCCGGTAATACTGCGCCTGATACTCCTGAATTTTGTCCGCAGGCAATTCTTTTCTTCTTTGGTATTCCTTATCGGCATTGAACAGCATTCCTTACCTTTTGGGATACCTCACGGTCCTTTACTGCTGCAAGCAGCTCCAGTCCGAAGTCCAAAGACACACCCATACCCTTGGCAGTAATGATGTTGCCGTCACGGCATACATATTCTTCGCTGAGAACAGCGCCCTTCAGTTCTCCTTCAAAAGACGGAAAGCACACGGCTTTTTTATTCTGCAGCAGCCCTGCATGACCCAGTATAGAGGGAGCAGCGCAGATCGCACCAATGATCAGACCCTTTCCGGCGCAATAAGCTATCGCCTTCTGCACTGTTTCAGAGGCTTCCAGATTCAGCGTTCCGGGCATTCCTCCGGGCAGTACAATCGCTTCTGTACCCGAAAAGTCCGTCAGCTCATCTTCTGCGATATCGGCGCTTACCGTAATATGATGAGAGCTTGTAACGGTTTTTCCGCCGATCCCCACCGTTACCACTTCTGCCCCGCCTCTTCTCAATACGTCTACCGGCGTCAGGGCTTCTATCTCTTCCATACCGTTCGCTAAAAATACATATATCATTTCTGTTCCTCCGTTCCTCTCATGAGAATACAGCTTCCGACTATTTTCTACATTATATTAAAACGCAATTCGTATCCGTTGTCAACAACTAATTTTTTATACTGTCTGATTCTGCGGAGAAAGCCGTCAGTCCCTGTGCCTGGCTTTCAGATTCTTGCGGAACAGGAAAGAGATGATACATACCGTCAGCAATATCGTAACGAAAGTTACCGCATAAAACGGTTCGTCAGGCTTCTCACCCTCTGCCGAACCGGCACGGTGTTCCGCAGTATCCTGTTCATCTGTACCTGTCTGCGCCGGCGGAACATATTCCTTCAGCGCCGTTACTGTCAGTTTTGCTTCAAAAGCTGTATGATCCTTGCCGATGGATACCAGACAGCTCTGCTGGGGCAGCTTGTAATCCTCCTCTCTGCAGGAGAATAAGGCATTGTAATAATCGGGCTCCAGCTTCTGCAGTTGAGCACAGCCGTTCTCATCGGTGACAGCGCTTTGTGTGCCGATGCGGACAGTAATACCCTGAGCAGGATTGCCGTTCTGATCGGTAAAGATAAATTTTGCCGTGCCGTAAACGATGGTATCGGCAGTTCTGACAGAAGAAGAATGATATGCTCCGTCCACCGCTTTATAGGCAATGCACTTGTCGGAGCTGTCGGAAGACCATGTTTCCGTGCTGACAACCAGCGTTCCCAGCTCCTTCTGCAGCTCAGTAATATCATACCGGAAAACATAGGAACCGTCTTCGTCCTGACGGCTGTCCAGCAATACATAAGCATTGCTGTTCAGATATCCTGCTTCTATCATTCTGTCCAGACTGTCTATATAATGATACTGACCGGTCTTTTTATCATACGCCGTAGCATACAGCACAAAATACTGTATGCCGCTCTGATCAGCAGCCTTCAGCTCCAGATAGGTTTTGCCGTCCCTGCGGTATGTTTCAGCCGAAAGCTCCGTCGGCTTTTCCTCATCGACAGTCACCATATATGACTGCACATACGGTCCTGACAGGCTGCCGTCCCACTGCATGGCGCTTGCCTTCACTTCATATTTATACTTACCGGGCGTCAGCTTCTGAAAAAATTCACGAAGCCGCTTATTGCCGTCCGTCAACTTTTCAAACGGGCGGCGATAGGATTCACGATAACAGGAAACATCTCCGACATTTTCGCTGAAAAGCTGTTTTCCGTTTTGATCGCTGATACTCAGCGTCAGATCATAAGTATTCCGCAGTGTATAAAAATCCGGCAGAATAAAGGAAAGGCCGTAGCTGCTGTCGTCCTGTACGGTTCTGACGGCGTCTCTGGAAAACAGAATACTGTCTTCCTGCTGAACCAGAGAACAGTAGCGATAGGTGCCGTTCTGATAAGCTACCGCCGCCAGACCGCCCTTCAGTCCGGTTACAGAAGGCTGATAGTCATAAACGGTATTGTCAAAAGGAGACACTGCCGACTGTTCACCCAAAAAGCCTGTAAACGGAAGATTCAGCGCAGAACCCTTTGACGGCGTCAGAAACACATAGCCGTCTACGAAGCAGCCGTTCGGAAAACTGTCTTTCAGTTCCTGCACCGTATGATTCTGAAGCTGAACGGTAACCTTTACCTCTGTCACAGCGCCTGCTGAAAGGGTCAGATTTTCGGCAGGTCTGTCCTCCACAAAGAAATCCACAGCCGCACCGTTTTTCAACGAGCGGGGGCGCAAGGTGTTAACACCGTCTTTGACACTATCTGTCTGCAATGCATAAGAAAGACGGTACGTTACGGAATCATCGGAAAGATTACGCACCGCAAAGCTGAAGGTGTACTCTCCTGTCGGGCTGTCCTCCAGCGTCACCCCTTGCAGGGCGTCACCATGAAGCACAACCGCCTGTGCCTGCAGCGCCTTTTCCGTCTGCAGCATTCCGAAGCCCTGTACCCTTGGCGATGCATACAAAGCTTGTCCGTCTTCATTACCGGCAGTCATCGGCGCTGCAGCAGACAGCAGCAGCGCCTGTGCCGTCCTCATCAGCTCCTCGCCGTAAAGCGAGCTGTCGGTTTCCGTCAGATACTGCCTTACTGATGCCAATGCCCCGGCTATTCCCGGCGCACAGGCAGACGTTCCGGTAAGCAGCTTATCCGCCGTATGACTGACCCCTGTATAAACGTCCTCGCCGACAGTCAGAAGTCTTGCTCCAATTTTTTGATGCTCCGAACCGCAGTAAGAAGAAAACTGCGATACTGTCCTTGTTTTTCTTTCCTTTATGTCATCTGTCGTATCAATTTCAAAGGTTCCGGAAGGATATTGCGCCAGCAGACTGTTCCATTTCCCCTCCGTTACTATCACAGGCAGTTCCGGAAGCGTTCCCGGCAGAGGCTGCTCCGGCAGTGATGTCAATGCGGCAGCCACAGCCCCTTTCTCCGAAAGCTCCTTCCAGAACCGTTCCGGCGGCAGCTTGTCTTCCACGTTCAGAATCACGGTTTTGCCGCTGATATCCGACTCGTGCAGTACGGTTTTATCCGTAAATTCTTCCAGGTAATAATACTCATTGAACTGTTCCTGCTCAAATTCACTGTTCAGGATACTGCCCACTGCTTGCATATACTGTATGTTATCCGCCAAAGCCTGATGGGTCAGATTGCGGTAATATATTTTTTTGTTCTGCAGCGTAATGAAATGCTTCACTTCATAACTGCCCTGTACCGAACCGGCAGCGACAACCTCCCCCATTGCCGTCAGCGTATTGTCCGCTGCATAAAAACTATCTCCGGCAGGCCGTGCTTCACTGCCGCCGTTACCGGCGGAAAGCACAACGCTGATGCCTGCCTGACGAAGCATTGCGAAAACAAGCCGGTACAGTTCTCTCTCGGCAGGCAGCTCATAACTACCGGCACTCAGGCTGATAACGTCCGCACCCAACTTGACTGCATCGTCCAGAGCCGCCAGCATGGCGTCCGTCTGAACGACAATTCTGCCCGCCTCGTTTCTTCCGGAAGCAATCTTCATCAAGGCAAGCTGCGCCTGCGGCGCCATCCCCTGATAACCGTTCCCGTTTTCCTGACCGTAGCTGCCCGCTGCGATGGAAGCTGTTTTTGTTCCGTGCAGCAGCGAATAATCGTAAGGTTCTCCGTCATCTTCCCCGTAGTCATAAGCAAAAGGAATCTTGGCGCTGACAAAACATTCTTCTCCTCTGAGCTCTTCCTTTATGTTCAGTTTCAGATGCTCGGATACTGAACGGACGCTTTCTTTTGACAGAACCGGATTTTCCGGCAAGCGGGAAAACGCCTCGTCCTGCACGTCAAATTCACTGTCCAATACCGCAATCAGCTCGCCTTCCCCCTGAAAGCGCTGCGCCGTTTCTCCATCGGTATCGGTTTGTCTGCGGTATGCTTCAGACAGCTTCTGTCCGTTGGGATATAGCGGTTCGGTCTTTTCATCACCGCCGTTTTCTTCTTCCGTCATGCTGTCAGCTTCACCGCCGCTGATTTCTCCGGATGGTCTGTCACCGTCATCGGCGCTGACTTCTCCGGATGGTCTGTCACCGTCATCGGCGCTTTCTTCCAAATCCGGCATACTGCTTTCTTCATCAAAAAAATACCATTCGTCTTCTATACGATAAACTGCCACCGTGCCGCTGATCTTTTCAAGCTTTTCACGGGTACTTTCGGGAGCCTTTACCGTTATGCCGTTCAGCAGTGCCGAATACGATCTGCTGCCGCTGAAATCCGCCTGCGGCACCAGCTTGGTAATACTCGCTTTGGCGACCGCCTGACTCTTTTTCACAGCATCCGCACGGCTTTTTCCCTGTGCGGAAAGAATCAGTTCCCTGACAGATGTATATTTTGTCCCTGAAGACAGCAGGGTTTCGACCAACGAAGGTTCCTGCAGCAGCACAAGATACGTCACGTGGTCGTCCTTCAGGTTCTGACGGTCGTCCTTTTGTACGGAAGAACTGTCGTCAGACTCCTGTACGATCTTATTTTTTGATTTTTCTACTTCTGTCTCACCCGACTGCCGGTGCTCTGTCAGCGAAGACTGTACCGCAGGCACCACAATCACTGCCGCTGTCAGCAACAGGGTCAGTATCACAAACCATATACCTTTTTTCATAACTACCGTATCTCACTTTCCGGGGACTGACCCGTCATTTGCGTTATCCTGTCAGTCCATTCCAAAAGCCCTTTCTCCTATAACCAATCCCCGAGGAGCTAAAGCTCCTGCGGTGAGGTTGGATCAATGCAGCCGATGTTAAGCGAGCTTACATCTGGCTTTGCTCCGAGTTAAAAAATGATGGGAGTCCGGCTCCGGTATAAAAAAGAGGGATAGGAATGGATTCAAGAGAGAATTTAAGAAACGTAGCAATCATCGCTCATGTTGACCACGGAAAGACGACGTTGGTAGATCAGCTTTTGCGTCAGAGCGGAATATTCAGAGATAACGAAGCGGTTGCGGAGCGTGTGATGGATTCAGGTGATCTGGAGCGTGAAAGAGGCATCACAATCTTATCAAAGAATACGGCTGTAATGTACAAAGATACCAAGATCAATATAGTAGACACACCCGGCCATGCAGACTTCGGCGGAGAAGTAGAACGAATCCTGATGATGGTAGACGGTGTTCTGCTGTTAGTTGATGCTTTTGAAGGCTGTATGCCCCAGACCCGCTTTGTGCTGAAAAAAGCTTTGGGACTGGGCAAAAAGCCGCTGGTGGTGGTCAATAAAATTGACCGTCCCGGCGCAAGACCCGAAGAAGTCGTTGACGAAGTACTGGATCTGTTTATTGAACTCGGAGCAGACGAAGATCAGCTTGATTTCCCTGTTGTCTATGCGTCGGCGCGTGACGGCTATGCGTCACTGGATCCTCACCAGCCGGGAACGGATATGCAGCCGCTGTTTGAGAAGATTCTGGAAGAAATTCCTGCACCGCAGGGAGATATGAACGGACCGCTTCAGTTATTGTTTTCAAACGTAGACTATGACGAATACGTAGGAAGAATCGGTATCGGCAGAGTAGAAAGAGGAAGCTGCAAGGTTGGACAAAGTATAACACTGTGTCATAATGACGGCAGCAGAAAAAATGCAAAGATTACCAAGCTGTATCAGTTTGAGGGGCTGAAGAGGGTAGAGTCAGATTCTGCTGCACTCGGAGATATCGTAGCGGTATCTGGTATTGCCGACCTGAATATCGGAGAAACAGCCTGTGATCCGGAGCATCAGGAGCCATTGCCGTTTGTCAAGATCGACGAGCCGACTGTATCCATGTTGTTTATGGTTAATAACAGTCCTTTTGCAGGAAGAGAGGGCAAGTATGTAACCTCCCGTAATCTGAGAGACAGACTGTTCAAGGAAGTACAGACGAACGTAGCCATGAAGGTAGAAGAAACGGATTCTGCCGACACGTTTAAGGTTTCCGGCAGAGGAGAGCTGCACCTCTCCATATTGATTGAAACAATGCGCCGTCAGAATTATGAATTTCAGGTATCCCGTCCTAAGGTTATCATGAAGGAGATTGACGGAAAACTGCAGGAGCCGATGGAACTGCTGATGATCGAAGTACCGGACAGCTATGTTGGCGCTATCATGGAAAAGTTAGGTCCGAGAAAGGCAGAACTGATGAATATGGGGACCCGTGAATCCGGCGTTACGCATATTGAATTCAGAATACCCGCAAGAGGACTGATGGGTTACCGTTCAGAGTTTATGACAGACACCAACGGAAACGGTATCATGAACCATATTTTTGACGGTTACGAAGAGTATAAAGGGGATATTCAGTCACGGCTGCAAGGCTCGCTGATCGTGTATGAAACAGGTGAAAGCACAGCCTACGGATTGTTTGCAGCACAGGACAGAGGCAGGCTGTTTATCGGTCCCGGTGTAGAAGTATATGAAGGCATGGTGATAGGCGCCAATCCGAAAAACGAAGACATGGTAGTAAATGTGTGCAAGAAAAAGCACATGACAAACACCCGAGCTTCCGGATCAGACGACGCACTGAAGCTGACGCCGCCTACAATACTGAGTCTGGAGCAGTCACTGGAGTTTATCAATGATGATGAACTGGTAGAAGTTACCCCGCAGTCGATCAGAATGAGAAAAACCATTTTGAACAAGGAGCAGCGCTTGAAAGCACAGAGCAGAGGAAACTGAGTATGCAGTATGTTATCCTTGATCTGGAGTGGAACAGCGGGTACAGTTCAAAAACGGAAGGATTTATCAACGAGATTATCGAATTCGGTGCTGTAAAATTAGACGAAAATATGCAGCTTATCGGGCAGTTTTCCATATTTGTCCGGCCGGAGATCACCAGGCGCCTCAAAACCAAGGTGAAGGAGCTGACGCAAATAACAAATGAAGATCTGAAACACGGGTCTACCTTTACCTATGCTGTCAGCAAGTTCAGAAAATTTGCAGAGGACTGTGTGATCATGAGCTGGAGTACCAGCGATCTCAAAGCATTGGAGGAAAACTGCCGGTATTATTATCAATCCGAAAGAATCCCGTTTCTGCGGTATTATGCAGACGTTCAGGCGTATTGTCAACAAGCGATAGATTCTGCAGATAAAAATCAGATGGCACTGCAGACAGCCGCCGAAAAGCTGTCTGTTGATATGTCAGACATACCGCTTCACCGTGCAGTAGGCGACAGTATTCTCACTGCCAGAGTGTTAAAGAAGGTATATGACCGGCGGTGCTTTGAACCATATATTCAGCTTGTAGACGATGAGTTTTATAAAAAGCTGAATTTTCATAACACGTTCATCTACCATCTTGAAAACCCGTTGATAGACCGGGAAAAAATGTATTTTCTTTGTCCCGAATGTGGCGCCGTATGCACCTGTACTGAGGAATGGACGGTCAAAGGAAAAGCATTTCGTACCATAGCGGTGTGTGAGAGTTGTAACGTCCGGTACAAAGGCAAAATACAGTTCAAGCTGTGTTATGAAGGCGTAAAGATTCTGAAACGGTTGGTACCGCTTCAATCGGAAGAAACACTGTCGGAAGATGCACAGGAACAAATCAATCGCAACGAACCCGAAGAAAGCTGATTTCTTCGGGTTTTTCTTTCTATCGGTTATCAAGGAAGCGTAAAACTGTTATCATATAAAAAGAACACCCTCATTAAAACTTCGTCAGCCTTTTCAGAGGCTGCGGATTTATTTATATGCTTAAAAGTATATTGGCTTATTCATCAAACTTTGTTTTCGGGGTGCCTTGTCCCTGACTTTCCTTGCTTCATGTTAAAGCAGTCCGTTATTTATTTGAGAATAGTATAACCAATCACCGATGTCCCCCGCCTCTTAGGCGGCGGGTGCCATTCGGACTTTCAGTGGGGGTTATAATCCCCCACTGAAAC
>JBGUWM010000227.1:0-9023 GCA_045221175.1 Acutalibacteraceae bacterium
TGTGATTAAAGAGTTGTTGCCGCAAGGACTTGCTATTATCGGCGGCGCACCGAAAGTCGGCAAGTCTTGGCTGATGCTTGACTGGTGTGTTCGTATTGCGAAGGGTGAATCTATTTGGAACTTTCCTACTATGAAAGGAACAACACTCTACGTCAGTCTTGAGGATACCGCAAGCAGGCTGCAGGAAAGACTGCTGTCCGTTACCGACGAGGCTCCCAATATTTTCTTTACAACATTCAGCTTCAAAATTGGTGAAGGGCTTGAAGAACAAATCAAAAGCTTTGTTGCCGACCATCCGGGGACGGCTTTGATTGTCATTGATACGTTCCAGATGATTCGTAACACAGGGAGCGAGGTCAGCTATGCGAACGATTACAACGAGGTTGAAATTCTCAAAAAGCTCGCGGAAGAATTGAAGATTACCATTCTCCTTGTTCACCATCTTCGCAAGCAGGGTGACAGCGACCCGTTCAATATGCTGTCGGGTACAAACGGACTTGCCGGTGGTGTGGACACGATGTTTGTTCTCGATAAGAGCAAGTGCTGTTCCACCAACGCCACTCTCTATTGTTCCGGGCGCGACATTGAGGACAGAGAAATTGAACTTTACTTTGACAAGGACAACTGCGTTTGGTATTTCGTTTCCGACAGCTCGGACAACCCCGAAATGTTGCTGCCGGATGACATCCGTCTGCTGATTGAGTTCATGAAAAAAAGATTTCTTTTGAAGGCTCAAATACAGATTTTACAAATGAATTTATTTCCTTCTGTGGTAAGGAGTTCAGCGCCAAATCCTTGAAGCGCAGGATGAACAGATACCGCCGTGAGCTTGAAGAAAACGGCGTTACCTTTCAGTCAAACCGCAGTAACGGTAAGAGAATTCTCAGTATCAGCTACGCAGGCGAAAGTGACGATAGTGACGTTAAGGACGATAAAAACACCGCTTGCAAAAATGTCGTCACTGTCGTCCCTGAACGCGCCTGTTAGCCCGAATTTGCAGACGTGTCGGCTCTTCAGCCAAAGATAAGCAAGTTGCTCGCTCTAAAGATGTCAACCCAAGCTTCGGAGAGTTTGGGCACAACTAGAATTTAACGAAAACGTGGGTGTAGCTGTGGAAAGCAGAGCGCCCGGCTGTCCGCTCGGTCGCATAATGCGGGCAGAAGCCCTGCGCCCACTTTCATATCAAGCACGGAGGTATTATTTGGCAAAAAGAAAACGGAATCAAACCATATCCATTCGTCTTACGGCAGAAGAAAAGGAAGAAATTATTACCAAAGCAAAACAGGCGCAAATGACCTTGACGGACTATTTGATTGCGTGTTCGAGAAACACAAATATCACGGTAACAGACCTGTCGGAGGTGCTTGTAGGCTGAAACGTATCGGAAACAACATCAACCAAATTGTGCGGAAGATAAATTCATAACGGTTTTTCTTCGGTAAATTCGATTCTGTTGTCGAAGGTCAGCGCAAAATCTATAACGCTATTCTCAGCCTGACAGGAGATGATTAACCATGGCAACCGTCATGTATATCCCCGAACATCGGCAAAATCGTTTCGCCATGAGAGCGGTCATCAACTACTGTCAGCAGGAGTACAAGACCTACGACAACAAATCCAAACGGCAATTAATCAGCGGAGTCAACTGTGACGGTGCTAATTCATTCCGAAAATTCATGGCGACGAAGAAAATTTACGGCAAAGACAACGGATTTTTCTTCTACCACTACGCGCAATCCTTCTCTCCAAAAGAGAAAATCACTCCCGAACAAGCGCACGAAGTTGCTCTTGAATTTGACGAAAAAGCATGGGCAGGTCACGAAGTTTTAGTCACTACCCACTGCGACGCCGCCCATATTCATTCGCATTTCGTTATCAATTCCGTCGGTTTTGAATCGGGTATGAAGCTGCGGCAGTCGCCTTCCACGCTGAAACAGTTGCGCAAGCTCAGCGACGAAATCTGTATTGCTCACGGACATTCCGTACTCCAACCGTACCGAGGCGGCAGAAATAGTGTGTTGTCAAGAGAATACCGTGTAAGGTTAAAAGGCAACAGTTGGAAAGATAAGCTGTCGAAGGATATTGATAAAGCGCTGGAGTATAGCGGAAGCAAGGATGAATTCATCCGAAACATCTCCATACTCGGTTACCATATGACGTGGACAAATGAGAGAAAATATTTGACCTTCCACTGTCCCAATGGCAAAAGCTGCCGTGACATCAAGCTACACGGCGACAAATATCTAAAGGAAAATATCGAGCGTGAGCTAATGCACAGGGAGTTCCCCGATAGTAGTTTAGATGAAATTCAGCCGACAGGCTGGGAAGATTCGCGTGAACTTTACGAGCAACACCTCAGAGAACGCGCTCAATCCAAAGCTGAAACGCAGAGAATTTCCGACAGCTATTCCAACGTCGGTAATGGAATTAGTACCCTTGCCGGAGCTGTTTCTAAAATCGTTGACAACGATTCCGAAGACCCTGACGAGCAAAGAAAACGTATCGAAGCCGAGGAAAACGGCTCTTCTCTCGGTACACTTCTCGGTTTAGGTATCGGCATGATAGCCAACGCAGTAAATGAAACGCCTGAACAAGAGCTTGATTATGAACAAGAAGAATACAAAATCAGACAGGTATATCGCTATCAACGATAATTACGATTCGCTGTTCAGCGATAATAACGAGCTGGCACCGTTCAAAAATCTGTTCAACGAATGGTACGCCCGTGATACAAGCAAGAAAATCTGCACTGTGTTCAAAGCGAAAGCTGAGCGAGGTCAACGCTTGGGAACAACCATTCCATACGGTTACCGCCGTGACCCTGACAGCGGAAAAGAATGTCATCTGCTGATTAATGAAGAAACCGCTCCGGTGGTAAGAATGATATTCTCAATGTGTGCATCAGGAATCGGACCGAGCAATATAGCAAAGACTTTGCATGAAAAGAAAACCCTCAAACCCACCTTCTATCGCTTTCAAAAGGAAGGCAGGTACGGCACGCACACGGACACAGATAATTCATATAAGTGGAATGAGCGCACAATAGCCGATATTCTCGACAACGAGATTTATATTGGAAACACAAATTAACTGTCAAACGCGAATCGCTTCATTCAAGGACAAGCGCACCATCAAGGTTCCAAAGGAAGAACAACTCCGTTTGGAGAATACTCACGAGGCTATCATAGACCAAGAAACTTGGGACATAGTCCGCAAGGTACGCGAGGGCAGAGCCCGAAGAACCCGTATAGGAGAGATTGATAAATACAGCGGTTTGGTTTACTGTGCCGATTGCGGCAAAAAGCATTACCTCTATCGAGGACGAACAATGAAGCGTGAAAACTATAATTTCATATGTGGAAATTATCGTAAGCATGCAGGCAAAGAAAAATGCACGCCACACTCTATCCGAGAGGTTGTGCTTGATGAGATTGTATTGGAAGGAATCAACAGGGCGCTTTACTACGCGTGAAATAACACAAAGAAGTTCACTGATTATATCAGTAAAAAGACTTCCTCGCAGTACAGAAAAGAATTGAACGCCAAAACCGCTGAACTGTCAAAAGTCGAAAAGCGAATTGTTGAGTTGAAATCCCTCTTCAAGCGTTTGTACGAGGATAATGTACTTGGTCGTATCAGCGATGAGCAGTACATAATGTTATCCCTTGATTACAACGATGAACAAAAGGAGCTTGAGCAATCAATTCCTGATTTACAAAAAGAAATTGATACACTCAAAAACGAGTGTACCAATGTGCAGAAATTCCTTGATATTGTCAGGAAGTATGTTCATGTAGAGGAACTGACGCCGGAGGTACTGCGAACCTTCATCAGCAAAATCGTTGTTCACGAACGTGAGAAAAAGCACAGTCAAACCTCACCGCAGCAAATCGACATCTATTTCCGCTATATTGGAACTTTTGCTCTGCCGAACACAACCGACGCAGCAGAAGAAACCAAACAAGACGAAAGGCGGACAGCCTAAACTGTCCGCCTGCGCATAGGGCACCGCTTTAAACTGAAAACATCCTTTTCGGAATCAGCCTAAAGTCAGTAATTGGAATGTTTTTTGAAGAAGATCATGCCGTTAAATAAAAAGAAACACCTCATCGGATTATACAATGAGGTGCGATATGGAGCGGATGACGAGGCTCGAACTCGCTACCTCAACCTTGGCAAGGTTGCGCTCTACCAGATGAGCTACATCCGCAGTTATTAAGTTGTAAAAATGGAGCGGATGACGAGGCTCGAACTCGCTACCTCAACCTTGGCAAGGTTGCGCTCTACCAGATGAGCTACATCCGCAAATTTCTGACAGCTTTGTTATTATAACTTAGTTTTCTGTTTTTGTCAAGAGATTTTTTAAAAAAGCAAATAAACAAAAATTAAAAAATGCACAAAAGATAATATAATACAAAAACAATTTTAAGACAACATACTGTTATAATACTAAAGGTATTGTTTTTCACTACAATTAGTCGTATTAAACTGAGGGAATAAAGCGGAATTTGAGAATTTTCTGTAAATTTTTTTGATAAAATAAAAGAAATATACGAAAAAATCTTGTTTTTTTTTATAAAATAGAATATAATAGACATATATTCTGGGATATAGCGATTATGTCCTGAAAAGATCAACATAATGTGTATTCCGGAAAATAAATTTCATACAGATATGGAGGAATATAAATGGCTGATAAATCCCTTCCGTCATTTAAGGGCACTCAGGAACAAGAACAGAAGCTTCTTGAAGTCATCGCAAAAAACAAAGATTTACCGGGTGCTTTGCTGCCTGTATTGCATGAGGCACAGGAAATCTATGGTTATCTGCCGATTGAAGTACAGCAGATGGTTGCTGACGGTCTGAATGTATCACTCAGCGAGGTTTATGGTGTAGCAACCTTCTACTCTCGTTTCAGCCTGACGCCCAAAGGCAAACACAAGATCAGTGTCTGTCTGGGAACCGCCTGTTATGTAAAAGGCTCGGACAAGGTTCTTGATGAGGTGGAAAAAATGCTTGGCATCAAGAGCGGTGAATGTACTCCCGACGGTCTGTTCTCAATTGATTCCTGCCGCTGCGTAGGTGCTTGCGGACTGGCTCCTGTAATGATGATCGACGAGGAAGTATATGGTAAACTTACCCCGGCCGAGGTTCATAAGATACTGGCTAACTACATGGCAAAAGAAGGGGGAAGTGTATCATGACGCTGGAAGAACTGAATAAGATCAAAAAAGAACACGAAGAACTGGTAATGGTTCGTAAGGTTGTCAAAGAAGAGGGCGAAAAAATGGCAGCCCATACCGGTTACCGCAAGCAGGTGCTTGTATGCGGCGGTACAGGCTGTACATCATCCGGCAGCAAAAAGGTTCTGAAAGCGCTGGACGAGTCCCTGAAAAAATATGGTCTTGAAGATGAGATTCTGGTAGTACGCACCGGCTGCTTCGGTCTTTGCTCACTGGGTCCGATCATGATCGTTTATCCTGAGGGTTATTTCTATGCGCAGATTGATTCCGAGGGCGTTAAGCGCGTTGTAAAGGAGCATCTGAAAGACGGCGTTGTCTGTAGAGATCTTCTGTATCAGGAAACTGTTATTGATGATAACACAATTATTTCCCTGTCGGAAACAAACTTCTATAAAAAGCAGCTCAGAATCGCACTGAGAAACTGCGGTGTAATCGATCCTGAGAATATCAGTGAGTATATCGCTCTGGATGGTTATCAGGCTTTGTATAAAGCATTGACAACTATGACCCCTGATGAAGTTATTCAGGAAGTGCTTGATTCCGGACTTCGTGGCCGTGGCGGCGGCGGATTCCCGACAGGCAGAAAATGGATGTTTGCAAGAGCTTCACAGGGCGACATTAAGTATGTAGCTTGTAATGCAGACGAAGGTGACCCGGGTGCATTCATGGACCGTTCCATTCTCGAAGGTGACCCTCAGTGTATTATCGAAGCTATGGCAATTGCAGCCTATGCAATCGGCGCACATAAGGGCTTTGTATACGTAAGAGCAGAGTATCCTATCGCTGTACAGAGACTCAGTATTGCTTTGGAACAGGCAAGAGAGTATGGTTTCCTGGGCAAGAATATTTTTGGCACAGGATTTGATTTTGATATCGAAATCAGACTGGGCGCCGGAGCATTTGTATGCGGTGAGGAAACAGCACTGATGACCTCTATCGAAGGCAACAGAGGTGAACCTCGTCCCCGTCCGCCGTTCCCGGCAGTTAAGGGCCTGTTCGGCAAACCTACCGTACTCAACAACGTTGAAACCTATGCTAATATTGCTCAGATTATTCTCAAAGGCAGCAAATGGTATTCTTCTATGGGTACAGAAACCAGTAAGGGTACAAAGGTATTTGCACTTGGCGGTAAAATCACCAACGTCGGACTGGTTGAGATTCCTATGGGAACAACTCTTCGTGAAATTATTGAAGAAATCGGCGGCGGTATTCCGGACGGCAAAAAGTTCAAGGCGGCTCAGACAGGCGGTCCTTCCGGCGGATGTATCCCCGCAGAACATATTGATACTCCGATCGACTATGACAGCTTGCTGGCAATCGGTTCTATGATGGGTTCCGGCGGTATGATCATTCTCGATGAAGATTCCTGTATGGTAGATATTGCGAAGTTCTATCTTGAATTTACAGTTGATGAGAGCTGCGGTAAATGTACACCTTGTCGTGTGGGTACCAAGAGACTTCTTCAGTATCTGGATAAGATTACTCAGGGTAAGGGCGAAGATGGAGATATTGAAAAAATCGAAGAGCTTTCACAGCATATGCAGAAGTCATCGTTGTGCGCACTTGGTCAGACGGCTCCGAACCCGATTCTCTCCACACTGAAGTTCTTCAGACAGGAATATGTTGATCATATCTACAATAAGACCTGTTCAGCAGGCGTATGTAAGTCACTGATCAAATACGAAATCATTGCAGATAAGTGTAAAGGTTGTACGCTTTGTGCAAGAAATTGTCCTGTTGGCGCCATCAGCGGTAAAGTCAGAGAGGCTCATGTTATTGATACAAATAAATGTATCAAGTGCGGTGTCTGCATGAACAACTGTAAGTTCGGCGCTATCCATACAGTATAAGGAGGGCATAGATTCATGGAAACAGTACATCTTAAAATCAATAATATCCCTGTAGAAGTTCCAAAGGGATACACTATTTTACAGGCTGCAAAGGAAGCTAACATAGAGATTCCTACCCTTTGTTATCTTAAGGATATCAACTGTATCGGTGCCTGTCGTGTATGTATGGTAGAAGCAAAGAATCGCAGAGGTCTTCTGGCAGCTTGTGTATATCCTGCCGAAGAAGGTCTTGAAGTATTCACCAATACACCTGCTGTCATCAAATCCAGAAAGACAACAATCGAGCTGTTGCTTTCCAATCACAACAAAAAGTGTCTGTCCTGTGTCAGAAATAAGAATTGCGAGCTTCAGAAGCTGGCTGCTGAGTATGGCGTAGACGAAGATAGATTTCCCACTGAAGAACCAATCTACGAGATTGATAACCTTTCACCCTATATCGTTCGTGATAATAACAAGTGTATCAATTGTATGCGCTGTGTTGCTGCCTGTAAGAATGTTCAGTCTATTTCTGTTATCGGCGCTATCCAGAGAGGTTTCAGTGCTCATGTCGGCAGTGCGTTTGACAAGAGCCTGAATAATGCTCCTTGTGTCGGATGCGGTCAGTGTGTAGTAAGCTGTCCTGTTGGCGCACTCACAGAGAAGTCTCAGGAAGACAAGGTATGGGACGCTATTGCCGACCCGACAAAGCAAGTTCTTTTCTTTACAGCACCATCAATTAAAGCAACATTGGGCGAGAGTTTTGATATGCCTATCGGTACAAATGTTGAAGGCAAGATGGCAGCAGCAATCAAGAGACTGGGTGAAAACGTAAAGGCATTTAACATGGACTTTACTGCTGACCTTACCATCATTGAAGAAGCAAACGAACTGGTTCAGAGAATTAAAACAGGCGGAACACTGCCGATGTTCACATCGTGCTGCCCCGGCTGGGTTAAGTTTGTAGAGCATTATTATCCTGAATTCCTCCCGAATCTGTCTACCTGTAAATCACCACAGGCTATGTTCGGTGCAGTTCTGAAAGGATATTACTGCCAGAAGAATAACATCGATCCGAAAGATGTCTTTGTGGTCAGCGTTATTCCGTGTACAGCCAAGAAGTTTGAAGCTACAAGACCGCAGCTTCGTTCTGACGAAAACTATGATGATGTGGATGTAGCACTGACAACCCGTGAGCTTGCCAGAATGATTAAGCGTGCGGCAATTGACTTTACAGCACTTCCGGAAGAAGATTTTGATGCACCGTTTAACAAGGCAACAGGCGGCGGCGCTATCTTTGGTGCAACAGGCGGCGTTCTTGAGGCTGCTCTGAGAACTGCAGCCAGACTTCTTGACGGCGACTTCAAGAAGATTGACTTTGAAGAAGTTCGTGGACCTGAAGCTGTTAGAGAGGTCACTTATGAGATAGCAGGTGTTAAGATCAATGTAGCGGTTACTTCTGGTCTGGGCAACGCAAGAAAGCTTCTTGAGAAGATCAAGAAGGGCGAAGCAAATTATCAGATGGTCGAGATCATGGCTTGTCCCGGTGGTTGCATTAACGGTGGCGGACAGCCGATCAGAAGCGACAGTGTAAGCAACTATGTTGACTTTAAGGCGCTTCGTTCCAAAGCACTCTATGACTATGATAAGAATGCAGAATTCAGAGTTTGTGAGGAAAGCCCTGTTATTAAGATGGTATATGATGACTTCTTCGAGGCTCCTGGCAAAGAAAAGGCTCATCACTATCTGCATACTTCTTATGTTGCGAGAGGCAAGAACTATACCTGATATAGTTGATCTTAAACTGACAAAATAGACCTTTGACGAATTGTCGCTCATTAGATTTAATTTAATCAGACAATACAATATGGCTCTTTGTCAATAGTTGGGGTAAATCCGAATTAAAACAGAAAAGAAGAATGGAACAAGCGATAGCAAAGAAGCTGTCGCTTGT
>JBGUWM010000228.1:0-27502 GCA_045221175.1 Acutalibacteraceae bacterium
AGGAGCGAAAGCTCCTGCGGTGAGGTTGGATCAATGCAGCCGATGTTAAGCGAGCTTACATCGGGCTTTGCTCCGAGTTAAAAACAACCTTGGGTAAAAGGAAACAGTATTTTTCTGAAACGGTGTACCAATAAATGTATAAAAATATGCTTGTAGTTATTTCCAAAATATGATATAGTAATAGGGAATCATCAGAAAAAAGCTGAAAAACAGGTGATAATATGAATGTATGGATGGATATCGGCATTGCGGCGCTGATTGTACTATTTGCTTACTCCGGCTACAAGCGGGGGTTGATTTATATGGTGATCAGTACAGTCGGTACAATTGCGTCCATGATTGCTGCAGCTATGCTGTCAGGACTACTGGGGGGAGTGATTTATAACTCCTTTATCAGATCAAATGTTATTAACGGATTGTCTCAGGCAACGTCCGGGATAGCAGTTTCGGATCCGGCAGTTGCGGCAGAAGCAGTAATGCAGAACGTATCTAATTTTACCCGGAATACATTTGCCCTGATTGGCATCGACCAAAACAGCCTGTCTGTTAGCATCAAGGATTCAGTCATTGGAATTCCCGAAACGATAGAGGAACTGATTCGTCCCTATGCAGTCAAGACGGTGTCAAGTATTCTGACGGTTTTATTGTTTTTAGTTCTGATGGTCATTGTGGCATTTGTGGGCAAGAAGCTTTCGAAAACCGTGAATAAAACGGTATTGGGTGTTCCGAACAGAATATTTGGCGCATTGATCGGAATAGCGGAAGCTATTTTGATTGCGATGGTGCTGGGATTGATTATCTACTTTATTGCGATGTTTATTTCACCGGAATCTTGCGCTTCACTCAAAGAGAGTATTAATAATACCATTTTTTGTCGTATGATTTCAGCTATCAATCTTCCGGATCTGATTATTTCATGGCTTTCGGCTGTGTGACACGTCTTTTTCAGGGAATGCTATTGATAAGCTATTGATCAACAATCGGGAAAGGAGAGATTTTAAAGAAGCATGAAGACAAGCGTGAAACAGTCGATCAAAAGCAACATGACGGTTCCGAATGCACTGACTGCTTTGAGAATCATCATAATCTATCCCCTAACAAGGTTTTTATTGCTGCAGAATTATATCATGGCGGGAGTTATGATATTATTATCTGCATTTACAGATATGATGGACGGGTTTATTGCCAGAAAATTCAATCAGGTATCCAATCTCGGAAAAATACTGGATCCGATAGCCGACAAGCTGACGCTGATATCGGTTGTCATCTGCGTTAACGTTCTGTATCCGGATATACGAATGTTTACCATTGTTCTGGTGATCAAGGAACTGCTGATGCTCAGCGGAGGGGCGGTTTTGCTGAAACTGAGAATTCGGCCGCCTGCAGCCCGTTGGTACGGCAAGCTGTCAACAATCATTTTTTATACCTGTGTGACAACACTAATTTTGCTGCGTGCAATATGGAGTTATACCAATGCGATTCTGACATTGTCACTATTGTCATTGACAACGGCTGCGATGTTATTCTCACTGGTAATGTATACACTTTTGTTTATCGATCTGATCAAAGAAAAAAACAAACAGACAAAGGCATAAATGCCATAAGATATTGTTATTTATCACTATGAAATCTACAAATGATCATCAGATGAATACAGCCGAAAAGGCGTTTGATGATAGAGAAAGGAGCATAAAACATGATACTCTGCAGTAAATGTAATAAAAGACCGGCGGTGGTATTTGTATCCAATACGGCAAATTCCTCAGAATCGGTAGGATATTGTCTGAGCTGCGCCAAAGAACTCGGCATAAAACCGGTAACAGACTTAATGGATAAAATGGGCATATCCGATGAAGACCTCGACATGATGCAAAACCAGATGGGCGAATTAATGGAATCCGGTATGATCCCCGGAGACATGGACGAACTGATGAATCAGAACGAAGATATGGACGGTGACACTGAGGAGGAAGACGATTTCAGCCGGGGAGGAGCACCAAGTTTTCCTAACCTGTTCAAAAATCTGTTTAACGGCAGTTCCAAGCAAGGCGAGAAAAAGGAAGAAAAAGACAAGAAGGACGAAGGAAAACCAAAGAAGAAAAAGCGCAAGCATCTTGATGCGTATTGTACCGACCTGACAAAGCGTGCCGCCGAAGGAAAGCTGGACAGGATTGTTGGCAGAGAAAAAGAGCTGGACAGAGTTATACAGATTCTCAGCAGAAGAACAAAGAACAATCCGTGTCTGATTGGCGAACCGGGTGTCGGAAAAACAGCGATTGCAGAGGGGCTGGCGCTGCGGATAGCGGCAGGCAATGTACCGATGCGTCTTCAGAACAAAGAGATTCATTTGTTGGATCTGACGGCGCTGGTAGCGGGGACTCAGTTCCGTGGACAGTTTGAAAGCCGTATCAAGGGCTTGATCGAAGAGGTAAAAGCTGACGGCAATGTCATTTTGTTTATTGACGAAGTTCACAGTCTTGTGGGAACAGGGGATTCGGAAGGATCAATGAATGCCGCAAACATTCTGAAGCCTGCCTTGTCAAGGGGTGAAATACAGGTAATCGGAGCCACGACGTTTAACGAATACAGGAAATACATTGAGAAAGATGCCGCATTAGAGCGTCGTTTTCAGCCAGTAACGGTAGCAGAACCGTCTATCGGCGACACGATAGAAGTGATAAAGGGCATAAAGACATATTATGAAGCATATCACAGAGTGAAACTTTCAGACGAGATTGTCCGAAAGCTGGTCATTCTTTCAGAAAGATATATAACTGACCGTTTTCTGCCTGACAAGGCAATCGACTTGCTGGACGAAGCCTGCACACACGCAGCGCTCCGGAACAAAGAACTGGAAGATTTTGACAGAAATAACGCACAACTCAGCGAACTGAAGCAGCAGGAAGAATCGCTTACATCTGAAAACGAAATAGATTACGAGAAGCTCGCAACAGTCCGCTATGATATTGCGAAGTTAGAAAAGATCATGAGCGAAACGGACGAAAGCAGTCTGACAGCCGAAGTAACAGAAGAAGATATCGCCCATGTTATCGAATTATGGACAGGTATTCCGGCGTCTAAGGTACAGGAGAATGAACTGAACAAATTAGCCGATCTTGAAGAGCAGCTCAAGAGCAAGATTATCGGTCAGGATGAAGCGGTAGAAGCATTGGCAGCCGCAGTAAAGCGCAGCCGTGTACAGATCAGCCCCAGACGCAGACCAGCTTCCTTCATTTTTGTTGGCCCTACCGGTGTAGGAAAAACAGAGCTGGTCAAGGTGTTGGCGGCAGAATTGTTTAATACGCCTGAAACGCTGATCCGTCTGGATATGTCCGAATATATGGAGAAGCACTCTGTATCCAAAATCATTGGTTCGCCTCCTGGTTATGTAGGCTATGAAGAGGCTGGACAAGTTACGGAGAAGGTTCGCCGCCGTCCGTATTCCGTTCTTTTGTTTGACGAAATTGAAAAGGCACATCCTGATGTATTGAATATATTGCTGCAGATTCTGGACGAAGGTGTATTAACAGACGCACAGGGCAGGAAAGTTAATTTCAGCAATACAGTCATCGTCATGACGTCAAATGCAGGCAGTGAAAGACGTGAAAATGCTCTTGGCTTTGCCAAAACAGAAGCGGAGGCAACTGCTGACAAGGTACGAGCCGCATTGTCAGAATTTTTGCGGCCCGAATTTCTGAGTCGTCTGGATGAAATTATTATTTTCAGACATCTGACAGAAGAAGACTTTGTCGCAATTTCTTCACTGATGCTGAGCGAATACATTGATTCTCTGAATGAAAAGGGTATCCGCTTTACATTTGATGAAAAAGCCCAGAAGAGTCTTGCCAAAAAAGCATACGGCGGTAAAAGCGGAGCAAGAGACCTTAGAAACCTGATTCGCAAGGAAGTGGAAGACAAGATAGCTGCTGCTATTGTTAACAGTCGTCTTGGTGCGATTGCAGCCATTCATCTGACAGCCGCCGATGATGAAATTAAGTTGGAGATACTCTGAAAAGCATCATAAATGCGGAAAAAATGAATAACAGAAAGATCAAAAAGCCGAAGGAATCATTCTTTCGGCTTTTTTGTTGTGCATAGATCAGATTAGATAATCAAGAATGGTTCATGTGTTGATGGTAAGAATCAGTTGAAAGGAATTATTTAAGAAGAGTTGATATTGATGGCAGTTGACTATCACTTCGGTGTTTAGGAAAATATTACCAACATTATCAGCAGTTAACAATAAGCTGTTATTAAAACTAATCATTTGGTTTATTGCAAAAGCGGCCGGAAAACCAATATAAAAGTCAAGAACACATCGTGATATCAATTGTACGCCGAAATAATGATTGACGTTGATATGTTGATTGCCGGATTCAAGAATGAATCTCCATGTATTAACAACATATTGGGATATAGCAGAATAGCGCTGCTGATGCTAATTGATTGTATTAGTCGAAAAGATATGATTCTCATGGTTTAAGAAATAGTAAATCAATAATTTCTTATAAAATTATTGTAGAAAAATAATATAAACTGGTAATATTAGGGAACAATCTTGACACGTGCGCACTATTGTGATAAGATAGGTATTATTCTGTGCGATTATTGAGGAAATGTATCAATTCATAACTTAATATTAGATAAACATTCACAAACTGTTATCAGTACTGTTTGTATTGGGGGAACGCAATATGAATAAGATCCATACCGAACCAAAAAAAATAAAAGTGGTAGCGCTGGTAGTTGCTGCGTGCATTATGCTCAATCTGATGCCTACGTTTGTCATAGGCAATCTGTTCAAAGGAGCATCGGCAGCCGATCCTGACTTTGAAAGTGATGAAATGCAGATTTTTGACATCACGGCAGAAGGACTGCAGAATGCGATTGATCGTATCGCATCAACAGGAACAGACGATGAAGCAGGCACCGGCAGAATCATTCTGGACAAGGATTATAATGAAAATATTGTTATTCCCGACAACACTTTTGTTGTCATCGACCTGAACGGTTACACACTGCGTCCTGTAGTCAGTGATTCCGTAAAGAGCCACATTATCGTATATGGTAATCTCAAATTAAAAGATAGTGGAGAAACGGGTAAACTGCAGTCTGACGGTGTGAGCGATATCAGAGGAATTGACATCGTAAACGGCGGACGGGCGATTCTGGACGGCATAGTTATTGATAGCTATAAAAGCAGCATGAACGGCGGCGGTGTTATTGTTGAAGACCATGGCAAAGTTGAGCTGAAAGGAAGTACCGTTCAGAATTGTGAGAGTGAGCTGCAGGGCGGCGGATTATATGCATATCAGGGCGATTGTGTTGAAATAGAGAACAGCGCACTGACTGACAATAAAGCCAAAAACGGAGGTGGAATCTATTATTATCGTACCTGTGAGAACGGTATGACAGCCAGCTACAGCTATGATGGACTGATATTGAAGAATAACACGGCTGAAGAGAGCGGTGGTGGATTATATGTACAGTATCCCCTAACAATACAACTGACAAATTCACATATTGACAGTAACACGGCTGCACAGGGTGGAGGAATGTATTTCAGGAATACAGTGAACCTGATTTCTGACAAAAGTACATTTTCAGAAAATGAAGCACAAAACGGACACGGCGGGTCCATATATATGTTCATGACCACCAGCCTTGACGGGTCACAGGTAAGCATGACAGAGTGTAAAGTTAATAACAATACAGCAAGTGGAAGCGGAGCAGGAATATTCTTCCATAATGCTTTGCCGAAAGTAAGGAATAAGCTCACATTAGATAAATCCGAATTGAACGGAAACCAATCTCATAATCGTGGAGGAGCAGTATATGCTTTTGCAAAAACCGATTTTGTTTTAACACAGTCTACCGTGTCCGGCAACAGTGCTGATTTTTACGGCGGCGGTATTTTTATGGAAGGTGGACAGAGCGGAGATAACCGATCCACTTTTTCTATGGTATCATCTACCATAACGGGAAATACACTTACAACAGAAACACATACACATAGTGGAGCAGGACTGTATCTCGGATCAAGCATAGTTGTTAATCTGAATTCCGGCGAGATCAGTTATAACACAGCAGCAATTAGCGGCGGAGGAGCATATTTTGCCACGAGCTGTGAGGTGTATGTTAAAGAAGGAATGAATGTTCACCACAATTCTACAATGTACCATACCTATGGTTGGAAAGCCGGCAATGGGTTCTATTTGTACAGATGTAGTTTAACGATGACGGGCGGTGTTTTTTCAGAGAATAACTGTTTAGAAACACTCAGCCGTGGAGGCGGTTTATTCTTAGACGGTGGTACAGCGATTATTACCGGTGGACAGGTCATTAATAATGAAACGTCTAGTGATGGCGCCGGTATCTATTTTTCCGGGGCAACCGTCGACATCAGTGGGAATTTTTATGTTGCAGGCAACCATGCCAGAGGCAGCGGCGGCGGTATATTTTTCAATGGATGTATCGCTGATCTTGGCGGTGAATTTACTGTCGAAAACAACGTATCGAATGGTAATGGCGGTGCAATGTATTTTGAAAGCACCACAGTAGATATTCGTGAAGACGTTCTGATACAAAAGAACAGGGCAGGTTCAGGCGGCGGTATTTTCGGAAGTAATGAAAACCTTAATTTCCACATGATGGGCGGAAAGATTACTGAAAACACAGTAACAGGCAGCGGTGGAGGTGTTTATTTTAACACCCGCAGAAAGCTTGGCAAGCAGATTCGCTTTACAGGAGGAGAAATCAGTAATAATACAGCCAATGGCAGCGGCGGGGGTATATGTGTTGTTCGTATTGGCGGCAACTCTACGATTGATAATTATTATAAGCCTGCTTATGCTGCCCAGTCGATTGAAATATCAACAGCAATGACCATTTCCGGTAATACGGCAGGAAGCAACGGCGGCGGCGTCTACATGGGTGATGCGGGTCGAGTGGAGTTGTATAACGGCGGAAAGATCATCGGCAATAAAGCGAATTATGGCGGCGGAATATTTGTATCCGGCAACGGTTATTACTACAGGGATTATCTGAATGCAAAAGAGAATAAAGAAGGAGAAACCGAAGCTCTTGAAGTATACGGCGGCGAGCTGCATGATAATGTGGCAACAACAGGCGGCCGTGATATCTATGTTGGTGAGTCCGCCGACTTGCGTTATTATGTTCCGTCATATATGAAGGTAGTCAAAGCATCTTCTATGGAAAATGCAGACTCTAAATCATATTGGTATGATGAGAATGAAGCAAGTTATAAAACAACAGAGCTGAATAATAAAACAAAGGTTGATAACGAAGAAACACCAAAATACAGTATTTACACTTTTGGTACTGAGATGGAAGCGGTTGCTTCTATTGGAGAAAAGGTTTATCCCAGTTTACAGGCGGCAATCAATGCTGTTGCTGATGGAACGGTGGCAGATAACAATATAAAACTTCTCAAATCTCATCGTGAGACGGTTGTTGTTCCGGACGGCGTTACAGCGAATGTTGAGATGAACGGTTTTTCTTTGTATGGTGAAAAACAAAGTGTCATCAATGTTCAGAAGGGGGCAGAACTGAACCTGAAAGACAGCGTCGGTACTTCAGAGATATCGCAGGGCAGGGGATCGCTCAAAGGAACAGAAACCTGGGGCGGCGGCGTACTTGTTGAAGGTACCATGCGCATGGAGAATATTTCTGTCATCAACAATACAGCCAGATGGGGTACGGCAGTTGCGGTTTACGGTAAGGGAGAACTGGAACTGGTAAATGTAATAATCAGAAAGAATAACTATAGTGACAACAGTTCAATGGTTCGTGTGGAGAATGCAACTCTCACAATGGAGGACTGTGAAATAACAGACAGTATCACAAGAAATATTTATGTGAACGGCACATCGAATGTCACCTTAACTGATACCACCATCAAGAATACCAATGGCAACAATGGTGCTGCGCTATGGATTGAAGGTACAACGACTGCAAATATTAACAATTGTCAGATTTATGACAATATTTGCAAAAACGGTTATGGAATGATCTATGTATACGGGAGTAACTGTCGGGTTTATGTAAATGAAACAACGATCCACAACAATCAGTCAACTTATGCTCCGGGTATTTATATTTATTATGGTCGTGTTTATCTGAGCAATTCAGTCGTAACAGAAAATGTATCCACCGGAGAAACGGGCGGTGTATATCTTGCCAACGGATACTCTTATTTATACATGAAAAATTCGCAGATTTATAAGAATAAAGCAGCAAGCTATGGTAATGATTTGAGAATTAACGGTGGCAGCTATTTTATTAATGAAAACGAAGATGGTACAGACAGCAGAGCAGTAGAAAGCTTTGGTTTGGAAGAATTTGACTGTTGGGTAGACGATCAGACGGGTATTTATTACGTAACGGATAAAGAAGCAATGAATACCCAGGCGGCGGATTATCAGAACATTGAAGATGACCTGACAAAATCAACGAATCATAGTGTTATCGGCAATCATTATTTATCTGTTGCTAAATCTCTGGACGGCACTGATCCGGTAGCGGAATTTACAGATACCGGAGAACAGTTTGTAACACTGAAAAAAGCAATTTCCTCAGCCGTCAGCAGAGAAAACGATGTGGAGATCCGGCTTTTGAAGGATATTACTGAAAATGTCGTCATTAATCCCAATGCGATACAGATTACAGTTGATTTTAACGGGCACACCATTACTTCTGCACCGGACTCTAATCAGGTCTTTTATATCTACGCCGCAAATGTCTGTTTCAGGGACAGTGTTGGCGGTGGAAAGATTCTGGGTCCCGAGGAAAATAAAGGCAAGCAGCCCAGAGGAATCTATCATAATGGCGGTAAGCTGACCATAGAGGATATTGAAGTATCCGGTTTTGATTATACCGGAAACGGAGCGGGGCTGTACAGCACATCAGGTGTTACGGTAAATCAGGTTTTCTATCCCTCGGAAGTATATCTGAAGAGCGGTTCAATCTGCAATAATACCGCCTCAGCCGCCGGAGGAGGAATCTATTTTAATTCTTCAGCCAACAGTCACTCTGTGTTTGAGATGACAGGCGGAAATGTAAGCTTTAATGAATCCTCAGGTCATGGTGCCGGAATTCATCTGCACTGTGGCGACAGAATGGATGACTACGCAGTTCTGACAATAGCAGGCGGTACCATTGAAGGCAATGTATCAACTGCCGGCAGTGGCGGCGGTATTTATTATATCGGATATAATAATGTCAATGATACGGACAATTTTCAGATTTACGGCTGTCTGATCAAAGGAAACAGAGCAGTAAACTATGGAGGAATTCTGGCAGAAAGGGCCGGCAATAAGAATTATCCGTTCATTCTCGGAAAAGAAGATGTTAAAACAGTATTTGACGGCAACCATTCAACGAATACGTATGCTGCAGGATATTGTTATAATGTGCTTGCAGGCACACAGATGATGCTTGCACAGAATGTGGAAGTCAAGAACCACACAACAGGTTCATCCAATGCATCTCTATACCTGCAGTCACAAAAAGTAACCGTCAGAAACTTTGACGTACATGACAATACGTCTGTGGGCTCCGACGCTATCCTTCGTGTAGCAGGCGGAGAACTGCTGGTAGAGGACAGTATTTTCCACGACAACACAGCTAAGACAACTGCTGCAGGATTGGTTATTCAAAACCCTGAAAACACGAATATCATTGAAGGAACGAAGCTGGTCAGAAATATCAAGTCCTATCATAACTCTGCGTCAGGCGGATCGGGTATGTGGGATAATAACCTGCGTGACGTCACCTATGAAAACTGCGAGGTATATGACAATTTTGCACGAGATGACGGAAACTGGATCTTTGCCAACAGCGGATATGCAAGAACGAAAACGCTGATTCATTGCCATATTCATGACAATAAAGCGTTACGTTACGGCGGAGGTATAGCAACGAGTGGTCTGGGCGGAGCGACGATCGTTTTCAAAGATTCTGTTATTGAGAATAATACGGCTCAGACTCGTGGAGGAGGTATTTATACAGAAAACGGCGGCAATACTTTTATTATAGATGACGGCGCCGAGATCCGGAATAATACTTCTTATGGAAGCGGCGGCGGATTACAGATTTACTATTCCAGCCTGCTCATCAGAGGAGGAAAAATAAGAGATAATCATTCTGTATCAACAGGCGGCGGCATTTGCTGGTCTGTATCTTCTCCGACATGTTATCTGACGATGACCGGAGGCGTTGTTGAGAATAACGTATCAGATGCAAGCGCAGGAGGTATATATGTATATGGGTATTCTGCGTTAAACGGAGATCGTGTCAATGTTACGCTTTCCGGCGGTGAAATCAGAAATAATAAAGCCGGATCCAACGCAGGCGGTCTGTTAATAGAATCCAACATTAACTGGAATTACTACAATTATGAAACCCTGACAGTCCGGATTACAGGTACCAGAATAACCGGTAATTTTGCCAAGAATAACGGTGGCGGGGTATACAATGCAAGTCGTGTTGAAGATACAGTTATCAGGGACGATGCATTGATCACCAACAACAGTGCCGGCAACCTAGGCGGAGGATTGTTTGTGGCAGGCAGATTGACAAACGTGATTCTGGAAGATTTCGGAAAGCTATATGGTAATCAGGCCGCTGTTGGCAATGATATTTTCATTGAATACAATAGCAGTTATCGCTCATCGAATATGTGGATTGAGAAAGCGAGCGATATGTTCAAGCTGACAGAGAAATATAAGGGTATCGGCTGGCTGGACGAGACGAAAGGAACTGTTACAGCGGATATCATTAAAATCCGGCCTTTAGGACGCAGTTATCCGTATACCATCAACTACCGTCCGACGAACAAGATAGTAGCGGTATATAACGGAACCGAGTATGAAACGGTACAGGAAGCTGTTGAAGCGTTGGCAGCGTCAGGACAAAGCGGTGAAGTTATCATGGTAGACGATTCGGTAGAAAGCGTTACCATAGGTTCCGGCGTCAATGTCAACCTGAATCTGAACGGACACACACTGCGGGGAGCAGGAGCTTCAGCCATCACAAGCAGAGGACAGCTTGAAATTACAGACAATAAGCGTAAGGTTGAAGTCGGAGAAAATACCTATGAAAAGCCTGTAACAGAGGGAAGAATCACCGGACACGCAGCAGTAAACGGCGGCGGAATATATGTTGTCAGCGGAAAAGTTGTAATGCGGCAGGGTATTATCAGTGATTGTATGGCAGGAGCCAATCGAGATGATGTGACTTATGGCGGTGGAGCTGTATGTATTGCGGGCGGCGAGTTTATCATGTATGACGGACTGCTGACAGACAATGTCGCAAGAAACGGTGCTGCTGTTCTGGTAAGATCACCCTCAGGAAAATTCACAATGTATGGCGGTACCATAAAGAATAACACATCGTCAGCAGTCAATGATCCCAAGACTATCGGCAGGGGAGCTGTTTGCAATGTAGGCGGTGAAATAAATATTTACGGCGGTACCATCACGTCAAACATTGCTTATCAAGGCGGCGGTTTGTTTAACCAAAGCGGAGTGATGAATGTAGTAGGACTTACAAAAGAGAGTGGACCGATAATTGAAAACAACATCGGAGGATATGCCGGAGGCGGTATCTATGCCCATTCCGGTTCCGTGAGAACAGCCAACGCTGTCATCAGGAATAATAAAACGACGTACAGCAAGCATGATTCTGTATATCACTATAGTTATATCAATCAGGGAGCCGGCGGCGGATTGTTTGCTTATAATGCAAATATTTATATAGATGACGGAACCGTTATCACAGGAAACACTGCGGTAAGAGGCGGCGGCATCTATCAATTCAATAATATGGTACAAATTGCGGGTGCTTCAACAGTCATCACGGGCAACACAGCAGAACTGGGAGGCGGTTGTGCGCAAAATCCTATACCGGGCAATTCATCGACATTGATGACGCTGATAGACGGAGCGTCAGTATACGGCAACCGTTCTATCACCACAGCAGCCGGAAATGATTTTTACTCTGCATGGGAAGGAACAAATACCTATAATCAGCAGTTAGGCAACGCAGCGCAGAATACGCCGTCTATTACGCTGATAGCTGCCACCGGAATGTCGGTTGGCGACAAGTATAATGTCTGGAAGAACGACAGCTATGTCGGAGAAAACCGCATTGGTGAAGACCTGATCTCCGGACAATATATTCTGCATGAGATCAACGTCTGCAATAATCTGCAGATTACTGCATCACAATTTGATGCGGACGCACACAGTATAATCGACAGCGATTTCAGAATAACTCATCTGAAGGTTGAGAAGATGGTTGACGGTTTGACTTATTTTGATAACGGTCAGACTTATGGAGGACAAAAACTGGACGATGCAGCGCCAAAGGAGAAGCTGGCGTTTATGTTGTTAGATGACCCGGACAGTGGAGCAGTACTATCCGATAAGACTTATGTATTCAATGAAGAAGAACTTCATTACATCAGTTATAAAGGTAAACTGTATGAGCAAAATCAGGCAATCGAATGGCAGCCCGGAAACGATTCCAACGGAGAAAACCGTATTGTAAGAAGTTTCGATACAGTAACATATCAGTTGGAATACACATTTGAAGGTGATCCGAAGCTGGAGGAATACACCAGAGATTACAACTGTGAGATCAAGGTAAAAGTTGTATTGGATTGTGATAGGAATCAGGCGGTAATAAAAGCGCCAACCATGTCGAATGTCAGCATCACACCCTCGGTTGATAAAGACGGCAACAGCATTCAGATAATGACAGGCTATATCAAGAAGGTATTGACACCTTCAGATATTGCAGCAGGTGCTCAGAAAGAAAACATACTCATTGAAGTAAAGGGTATGGAAAACGGCAGAGTTTTCAAGCCTACATTTGAGATGTGGTTTAACGGAAACGATACATCTCCGCATCGTTTTGGAGAGGCAGAAAGAGCGACGGTATCAGCAGCGCCGAAATACAATGTAATGGTACTGAATCAATCCAATTTGCTGCACACAGGTTATTTCAACACCCGTTATAAGACAGAGGTAGGAGAATCCGAGGCGGAAGATGAAGACGTTGTATTTGGAACAGTGCTTGGTTTCGGTGTAACGGTAGAGTTGTATAACGATCCTACGATCAAAGGTCTGACCGGAATTGAATTGCCTGCAGACGGAATGGAGTTTGATCTGAGTTTTGCCGGAAAACTGTATAATTCCTATCGTCAGGAAATCGAGAACGGAACAGATGCACCGATTGTATGGGCATATAAAGAGAATAACTCATCAATCTATGGTCGTGATCTGAATTCCAATCTGGATATTGTCAGCATGAGCTGGGACGATGAAGACTCGAAAAATAAGAACTCGCATTATGCGTACGGTGCAGCGCCGTACAATTCCGGCGGAGATGATCAGTCATGCTTTGACGGCGGAGGCTGGGTCATGACAGGATCAGACGCAGACAAAGAAACAGAAACAAAGCTGCATGTAAAGATTGATGGTTACAAATTCAACGGAGACCTCAATCCGACAAAACTTTCAGGGGGAGTATCAAGCTCACAGCTTCAGTCATCTGCGGTCAAAGCCTTCAGTGCAGGATATATTCAGCTTATTCTGCCGCTGGATCCACATGATGATGAACAGGGTAACTATGGTTACTATCAGATTTATATGGATGCGGTCGCAACAAAGATGAAAGCAGTCAGCGTAACAGGGCAGAAGCCGGACGAGGTAGAATGTGCGTCCAATCTTGATACGGAAGAAAAGATCAAGAAGGACCTTGACGGCATGAATGAATATTATCATTTCACTGATTCCAATGAGCTGAAAACGCATGGACTTGCAGTCAATGAGCGAAGATATATGGATAATTACATCAACGTATCCCAGGCGCTTGTATTGTCACCCGGAGGAAGCGGTACGTCTATTTCAAAATCCAATATCTTCAATAATCAAAAGAACGAGCATATCAACGGCACAGGTTATAATGATAACGGAAGAGGAGACACTCCGCTGAATTCTACGGTTTACATTGAAGGAGATCTTTATTTTAACAGCGAATGCTATAATACTGCTGACGAAAATTCACCGTATTATGCCATGAGAGATCCGAGATATAATGCAACAGTTTTCAACGTTCTCGAGTATAACTATATGACAGGGTATAATATTCTGCAAAAGTTTGACGCAGATGCATTTACCGTTGTAGGAGCTCCGGCTGTCATCAATGTACAGAACGGAAACAATCTGAATAAAATCATAGGTGACAGTTTCAGAATCAGTACAGGAGAAACGGAGACCACATGGTCAAATGTCACTACGCAGTACAAGCTGACAATTCTTTACGGGGCGAAGCCGGACGGTTCCAACTGGAACAAGGTGATGAATACGGATACCACCGTCAATCCGAATATTGAATACGATGACGGCGGTGCGGCGGATATGGACTGTTATCGTGAAGAAAACCTGATGTATTTCCGTACGCTGGACGATCTGCATCTTGCTTTGGGAGACGATGCAAAGTGCGTAGCGATTTTGTATGAATTCCGCGATACGGTTATTCGTTCCGGAAACACGATATCAGCTTGTGCAAAAGCCAATGTTACAGGAGAATTCACAATGGTGGGCAACACCTACTGTACGACTAATGATGTTCGTGCATGGTATACTTACCGTCCGTATTACAAACTCGATTATTATGACGGTGTCCATTATCAGAATTCCTATCAGTTCAAATGGACTGATATGCAGTATAATACCGATCAGCAAACAACCAATCCGAACAGTGACGATTATGTTCCGCCGATTTATGGAGCAGTTTTGCCAAAGAACGTGTTCATGAACATTCCTTTGACAAGCGAACCAACCGAAGCGGAGCAGATGACAGAGGAAGAACGTGCGATGGCTGATGAGGTATATCATATTTATACGCAGGAAGGAAAGTTCCCGATACAACTGAGTGCGTATACCGACCATTATATCAAATCGAGATATCGAAACGGTGTAAAAGTCGGAGGAACGCATAACGGAATGGATAAGGGCAACAGTATCCTGCTGTATTCTGTTGACGTTGAAGTAGATCTGAACGTCAACACATTGATTCCTCATACGAACAGGGTAAAAATGGATTATGTCATTACAGAAGGGGAACGGGATGTACAGTATCGTATCACGCCTCGTGTTACGATTGCGAGCGGAGCTAACAAAACAGCACTGGTCAGAAACGGAACACAAAGCGCAGATATAGAGATTGACGTTGAGCTGCCCAAAGACCTTCATTTCAAAAACGGCAGTATTAATCTGGATTATAAATACAGTAACTATACTGCGGAAGAGATGAACTGGGAATGTGAGCAGGAAGAAACGCCGGAAGGAACGATACTGCACCTGAGGACATTTGTATCGGATATTGACAAGAAGCTTCCTGAAATACTGTTTGATTGTTTTATCGGAGATGCGACGGATCCTGATAACGATATCAAAGAAACAGGAACGGCTTTGCCGGTAATTGCACACATCAATGCCAAATATTCAGAATTCGATCTGATGGCAGCCGAACAACACAGTAATGGTAAAACAATTAATATTCTGTTAACGGCAGGCGAAGGAATCGTAAAGTCTGTAGAAGAAAAGCTGCTTGAGCTTGGCGAGGACATGGTCTATCATGTTGTATACTCCAATACACTGGAGGGACCGACGTACAACATACAGATTACAGATGTTCTTCCGCATAATAATGACAAGCGGGGAACGAATATGTATGGTGGATATCGAATTGACAGCATGAAGATCACATTCACCAACCGGAACGACTTTGAAGGCTTTCTGGAGAGGTCCGGAGAACTGTCGGTAACGGCTAACCGCCATCATTGGGATAATACAGTTTCTGAAAATATCAATAAACTCAACGAACTGGTTAGTGCCGTTAGTGACAGCGAAAAGATAGCAGTTTCGGAAACAGCAATTCAAGTCAATGAGGCAGAAAAGACAATCAGTTATGCATACGCTGATCTTAACGTTGTTGAACCGGCCTATTCAGATACAAATACGGCAATCAACAATGCACCTGCCATTTATGCGCTGCTACCGTACATCAGCGGCAACAGCCGTGTGGATATTATGATTACGATGAAGTCAACGGATAGGAATAATCCGGGTGTATTGTTGGAATCAGGTAATGAGAAAACGGTCAGCAAGACACAGATGGGTGGTTGTCAGTATCATAATAGTTTTGTTTACAGAAGAATTACAGGTACGAATCTTCAGGGGCAGAAGGTGTATTCAACCCCGCTCGTGTCGAATGTTGTTCCGATCAAAACGATCAAAAGAAGTTTGTCCGGAGTAGTATGGATGGATCAGGATCATGACGGAATGTACAATACGAAAGAAGCTGTTGATTACAATAATAAACAGCCCAATGCAGCGAAAAAGGAATTAGAGTATCCGATTTCCGATATTGATGTAATGCTGCGAAAAGTTGAAGAGGACGGAACATTATCACCGGCCATCAATGTGCTTGGCAAAGAAATCGAGCCTGTTAAGACTGACGCAGAAGGCAAGTATTCCTTTACAGAACTTGCTCCCGGAAAATACACGGTTATCTTTAAAGACGATAATCAGGATTATCAGTTCCGTTCCAAGCTGCAGAATGACAGTAAACAGCCGCTGCCCTTTGAACGGCTCAGTGTTACTTCTCTGGAAAATATTCTGGCAAACAGAGGCAACAGGAGCAAGGCGGAATACAGCGACAGCAACATCAATCGGCTTCAGCAGTGCAGCCTTGTAAATAGTGTTATCATGCCTGAAAAAGATAAAGTACCGACGGTCAATTATTCGAGTCCGAACTGGAACCTGGGATTATATTACCAGGATCTGACGGTTGAGAAAAAATGGGATAATATGATCTATGGTATTTCGGAAGGAACGACGATTGAAATCGCTGTTTGTGGTATTGAAACAGCATCAAAAGAAACGGTTTATAACGGACTGCTGAGGATCACCAACGTCAGCGGAGAAATCAGGGGTTATTACATTGAAAATGGCGATGAGTCAGCAGCGGTAGAGAAAAAGCTGTCAATTTCAGAAAATGCAGCACAGCATACCTATCATTGGAATACAGCTCCCGACGATAGAATCTATTTGCAGACAGAGAACAGAAACGGAACGATTGATTATTCCGTAGAAGAGATCACTCTTAAAGCAAATAATGCCGATATCAGCCGATACTACAATGTATTTGAAAGTGATAACACAGACCCTGTTAATGCCAAGCGGGTACACAGTATTATCAACAGCCAGATACTTGGTTCGGTAACACTGACGAAGTATTCGACAAACGGAGAACCGCTGGAAGGCGCAGAATTTAGTTTGTATCAGGTTGCTGAACCAAAGGCAAATGATGACACAAGATTTTACGGTTCAAAGAATGGTGTAGGGGACACTTTGACAGAAAGCTATCAGACCAAGAGTACCACTTTGTATACCAAGGTATTCATCGGTGATGATACAAATCTGAACCGCTTCAAAGAGCTTGAAATGTATAACGAAAAGACAAATGAGCTGTCGGTCAGATCAGGAAATCAAACTGTCAAATATATCATTCACACCGAGCATTCTGATAATCGCAAGCGATACTATTATTACACAACGGATAATATAACCTTTAACTATGAGCTGATTATCGGAAACAAAGAGCGGTACGATGATTTATGTCAGAGTGGAGTCATTGACGTCAATGATAAATACCATCAGGACGGCTTTGAATACTCTGTACTGCGGCGCAGGATCAACGGAGAGCGGGAATATTATGTTGTCGTCACCGTCGATCCGAAGAAGTTCAATAAAGTGGCGCTGATAGAGTTTCTCCATTTGCCGCTTTATGATACACAGGGCCATGCAATTTACTATACGATCAGAGAAACCAAGGAACCTGACGGATATGTATCGCTGGCAGACTTCAATATGTTGACCGGAATGAACTTGTTTGATGGTCTTAAAAATGATCAGGACAACTATATTCATGATCTGTGCTTTGAAGTCGAAAACACCAAAGCAATGGAACTGCCGGTTACAGGAGGCAGCAACTTTACCACAACGATTGCGTTTGGAACAATGCTGATCTGCCTTGGTGTTGCTTGTATCGCTCTGTTGAAGATAATGCAAAAGAGAAAAAGGAGGGAGCCATTCCTCTGATTTTTCCGAGTCTTAACCATCAAAAAAATAACGCTTTTTCGAAAATGAAGCGGAAAAGTAATTATGAAAGAAGGATTATTATGAAAACAACAGCTAAGACCAAGTTATTATCCATTCTTGCGGCCGCATTAATTGCAACTGTCCCCATGTCAGCAATGACAATGACGGCTTATGCCGCACAGACAACCACACTTCCTGCCAATGTTAAGATTGTAACAGAGACAGGCGATCTGGAAGTATCTATTCCTGCAAAGGTATCAGACAGTTTCGAAGTCAAAGCGTATGAGATGCTCCAGCTTGTTATTAACAAAGATGCAGTTTGGACAGCCGGAACAGCAATGACAAATGCAGCCGATTCACAGAATCTGTATGTAGTCACAGATAACTTCAAGGCATTCTTTTCAGCAGCAAAAGCTGCCTACACAGCAGAAGAAAGTACACTTCCTGCTGAGAACACACTGTATCTGAGCTATAATCTGACAGACAATGCACTGGTACTGAGCAAAACGAAGCCGGAAGGTACAGAGAAGAAGGATTATATTGTCATAGATAATACAGCTCACAGCACGGGGCATAAGGGCAAGCTGGAAAAAGAATTTTTTGAAGCGGATCTTGTTTCAAGAATTATCACAGTAACTCCTGACAGACCGGAATCAGATGCCAGTGACGCAAGACTGTTGTCTGACTGGGCAAGCAGATATATCAGAGCAAAGGGCTTTGCTGCCGATCAGACAGCAGCCAAAGAAGGTACACCGGTCAAGTTTAAGTTTAGCGGCTTAATCTATGGTTACTATGCGGTTGTCACAAATGATGATGCAACAGATGATGATAAATCCGTCATCAACCAAAGCATTCTGAATGTTCCTATGGCAACGAACGTTACATTGAAAGCCACTCCTGTTACCATTGATAAGAGTGTTGATAATCTTGTCGATGCCAACAAAAACAACAATGCAGAGGAAGTAAAGAAAAACACTGCCAACGCAAAGGTTGATGAAGACGAAGAGAACGGCACAAAGTATGACAAGATTACAGCAAATATCGGAGACATTCTGGAATACAAAGTAGAATCACATATTCCTGCGTACACCAGCTATAATTTTGCTGATGCAACAAAGCTTCTTGATCAGGATGTAGCTCTTGATGCAGAGAACTTCAGTGAAAAGATCAGCGGCAAATATGTTTATACATTCCGTGACACGATGATCAATCAGGATTTTATTGCAGCAGATGCAACCGTCAGTGGTGTAGCAGTTGACGGATTGAAGGTTGAAATTTACAATGCTGCAGGAAATGCAGTAGAGAAGACATTTGTTGTCAAAAAGGTCGGAACAGCCTTTTATCTTGTTGACAAAGACAATAATAATGCTGCAGCAGCAGATGCAGTAGCAAGACTCTGGGAAACCGATTATACAGAAACTGCAAAGACTAACTTCTTTGCTATCAACTTTAACATTGTTAAACTGAAAACGCTTGGACTTGATGCAAGAGATGTATTGATCACTTATCATGCCGAGCTCAGAGGAGAAGCAAATAACAGCACTACCGAAAATGATGCAAAGTTCACTTACAGCAATGATCCCTTTGATGCTTCAACAAACGATACAATCGAAGATAAGAACAAGGTTTATACTTATGATCTGAAAGTAGATAAGGTGTTCAGCGATGGTGCAACCGATCTCTTCGATAAAGTAACTTTTAAGCTGTTCAGTGACGAAGCAAAAGAAAAATCCATTCAGTTCACAGGCACAGCGGGTGTTTTTGTTAGAGCAGATAGTAACGATTCAACCAAGACAGATGTATTAACGCTGACAGCAGACGGTAAATTGAAACTGCATGGTCTTGGTGAAGGCACTTATTATCTGGTAGAGCAGAACAATACAGAGCTCACATCAAAAGGCTACAACACGGTAAATCCGATCAAGGTTGTTATCACAGCGAAAAACAATGCAGACATTATAGATACAGATGCTCTGACACTCTTTAATGCAGAGAATAAGGCAAGCTCTACAGCAATGGTAGATGAAGTATATCTTACAATCCAGAAGATGGATACAACCAATGCGTATGGCATAGAGTTTGAAGTTCTCAACCAGAAGGGCTTTACACTTCCGTTAACCGGTGAATTTGGCAACTGGATGCTCGCCATAGCAGGTATTGTACTGGTAGCAGTAGGCGGCACAGTGATTGTACTTGCCAATAAAAAGAAAAAGGTAAAAGCTACAACTGATGAAAACTAAGCTGATAACTCTGTTTGCTGTTCTGATCGTATTAGCCGGAGCAGGGATCCTGGTATATCCTGTCATCAGCAATATACTGTTTCAGAACAGCCAACAGGAGCTGATTAAGTATTATGACAATCAGGTGCAGCAGTTAGCGCCCGAACAGAAAAACACAATGTTGGAAGATTGCCGTGAATACAATCGTGGCTTAATGAACAGCAAGATAAAACTGATTGACCCCTTTGATGCGGATGCTCTTGATTTAGAAGAGCATCCGTATATAGATTTATTGAACCAGAATGGAGATGGAGCCATGGGTTCAATAGAGATTCCGTCAATACATTGTAAGCTGGTATTGTATCATTATACAGATGATGCAGTTCTTGCAAAGGGAATCGGACATCTGCAGGGGACGAGTCTGCCGGTGGGCGGCAAGGGAACTCATTGTGTATTGTCAGGACATACCGGAACAGCAGACAAGGAATTATTTACCAACCTTGACCAGCTCAAAGAGGGAGATGTGTTTTACGTTCATGTACTTGGAGAGCAGCTTGCCTATCAGGTAGATCAAAAGCTGGTAGTATTACCGAATGAAACCGATTCGCTGCATATAGACCGTGATGAAGACTATATAACTCTTGTAACCTGTACGCCGTATGGAGTCAACAGTCATCGACTGCTGGTCAGAGGTACCCGCATTTCTTATGAGAAAGCGAAGGAACTGGAGCAGGAGAGAGGAACAGTGTTGCTTAATACATGGGGAACACAATATATGTACGCAATCATTGCAGGAATTGGAATTGCGGCTATTGTTGTAATAACCATAGTTGCAGGCTATCGTATTGCCATAAGAAGAAAACGTCAAAAGCAGCAAACACAGGCGGTAACGAAAAATGAAGATGATCAAAAAAATAATTAGTTTTGTAGCTTTTGCAGGGCTGATAACAGGTTTTGTTATTTTAGTACAGCCGTATATTCTAATGTGGCAGAGAAGTATCAGCAATAAGGAATCAATTATCAGTTTTGAATCTGCAGTAGAGTGCGCAAAAGCTGAACAAAAGGTAACCGCAGCACAAGCAGAGGAAAAAATAACGGACGCTGCAAAAGACAGAACTGAGCAGAAAATATTTCCGGAATTGTATGAAGAGATGAAGATGTACAATGAAAGGATCTTTGAAGAGAATCAAACCGATCTTCGTGATGCTTTCAGTTATACGACAGGTAAGTTCCATTTTGAGCATTACGGTTTGACGAATGATATGACAGGATATCTAACGATTGAAAAACTGGGGATACGACTGGCGTTATATATCGGAGCCAACTATGAAAACCTCCAAAAAGGTGCGGCTGTCATGTATAATACCAGCGCTCCGATCGGCGGAAAAAACACAAACTGTGTAATTGCGGCGCATCGATCCATGGGGTATTTCGGAGAGATAGAAGAGCTGACGCCCGGAGATATCGTCAGACTGACCAACTTTTGGGAAGAATTAACCTATCGTGTAGAAAAAATCATTGTTATAGACCCGTTTGAAACAGACAAAATCAGGATTATTCCACAGAAGGATATGCTGACATTATTAACCTGTCATCCTTATTGGGATAATTCAAAACGATATATCGTATATTGCGAGAGGGTCAATCATGAAGAGCAGACTCATTCTGATGATCAAACAGATTCGAAAACATCAAAGACAGAAATGACAACGCCCCGTTTGCCCGATGGAGAACAATATACAACATCTGCTGAAATGATTCACGCTGAACACATTGTAAGAATATCGGGAATCGTTCTGACAGTAATCTTTCTTATTCTCTTTATTATTATGTTCGTTCGTTCGATTGTCACACATCACCGGAACAAAAGAGTGTAAATAAAGAATCAATGATGCAGAACAAGGCACAGTCAGATTATTTCTGATTGTGCCTTTTATTTTTGACCGTAACTTTGATAAACGTAGAGTTAGACAGCAGAGGTGGTTGCAATTTCTAATCAGAAATTGGATCGTGAAATAATGAATAGATGATAAAGAGAATATAGGGAGCGTACGAATATTAATCTGAGTGATGAATAGTGTTATTAATTCGAATAGTTTAATGTGATCTGAGTGTGTAAGAAAAGAAATGAATCACAGATCTTAATAAAAAAAAATATAAAATTTCAAAAAAATGCTTGACAAATAAAACAAAGCATAGTATAATAGTCAATGTTGTGAGGAACAGCACAATAAAAAAAGTTCATAATGCGGAATTGTGTAACGGTAGCACGACAGACTCTGACTCTGTTTGTTGGGGTTCGAATCCCTATTCCGCAGCCAACTTTAAGCCTTGAATTTATTTCAAGGCTTAATTTAAGAACGAGGTGTAGCTCAGTTTGGTGGAGCGCTACGTTCGGGACGTAGAGGCCGCAGGTTCAAATCCTGTCACCTCGACCACTTAAAAAAGGCGAAAAGCATCGGCTTTTCGCCTTTTTTAATGCCATAGATTATGTGTGATATTACGGCTCTTTGTCAATAGTTGGGGTAAAGCCGAATTAAAACAGAAAAGAAGAATGGAACAAGCGATGGCAAAGAAGCTGTCGCTTGTTCAGCGTTAAGAGATCATTAGCTAAGAAAAGATCTGCAGAATACGATTTCTGAATCTGCGAAAATTGCTGTAACCGTAAGCAATTCTTTTAAGTACTTTGATCTTGTTGTTACAGCCTTCTGTGAACCCGTTGGTAACCGATGAAGAAAAGGAGTTTAGTCTGCCTGTAATCCAATTGATCATACGACAGCGACCAAAACGTTATTACCTTTGAGTATGACGAAAAAGGCAATAAAACCAAAGAAACAGACAAGCAGGGAAACAGTATTTCATATACTTACGATGACAATGGTAATATCACTTCTATTACCGATGCACTCGGCAATTCAAGAAAAATGAAATGCAGCAGTACCAATCAGATTATGGAGCTGCTGAGCGATTTGCAGACACTTTTAAAATACACCTACGATAAGTACGATTATATTACAAGTGTTACAGACGAATCGGGAAATGTTCAGAATTTTGAATATGACGGCAGAGGTGCGCTGACTAAGCTAAGCGACAGTATAGGAACACTGCAAAGCATTGAGTATGATAATGAATACAGAAATGTCAAGACGATATATTCTGACGGAACATATATCACAACCTTGTATGATGCAGAGGGATGTGCGCTGAAAACGGTTCAGTATGATTCTGCCGGAAATGCTTTTAAGGATCAGAACGGTAATGATGCAGGATATGTTTATACTTATGACAAAGCCAACAGACTTGTGAGTGAAACAAATCCGAACGGTCAGACAACGACTTATGAGTATTATCAGTCGGACAAGGAAAAGAAAGTGACTTATGCTGACGGCAGCTATGTTACCTATGAGTATGATAAGTCGTGGAGGAAAATTAAAGAAACCGATCAAGCGGGCAATAGCTACAAATACGAATATGATAATTCGGGCAACCTGACAAAAGTGACCGATCCTCTTGATAATTCGGTCACATACGAGTATAATAAGTACGGACATTTGATTTCCGAGACAGACGCCAATGGAAATACGACAATCTATAGTTATGACTCAAACGGCAACTGTACACAAAAAACCGCACCTGACGGTTCAGTAGTCAAAATGACATACGACAGTCAGAACAGACTGTTAACAGTTTCAGCCGTAGTTGACGAAAACACGAGCTATACGGTAAGTTATCAGTATGACGGACTTGGCAGAGTATCGACTTATACAGATGAGGAAGGAAATGTCTTTACAACTGAATATGACAGTATGGGCAATATCATTGCGGTATCAGACGCCAACGGTGTCTCTTATACCAGAACGCAGTATGATTTAGCCGGTAATATGACAAAAACCACGGATGCGCTGAATTCGGTGACAGAATACAGTTATGACGGAATGAACCGTCTGACCTTAACCGTTGCCGATAAGGGGGCAGCCACCGAGGCAACAACCGGCTATTCATACGATGCGTTCGGCAGGATGATACAGGTCATTGACGCTGAGAACGGTCAGACAAAGGCAAGCTATGACAACATAGGAAATGTCAAAACGATCACCGATCCGAACGGCGGTGTCAGCAAGTATAAGTACGACAGCATGAACCGCATGACCGAAAGTGAAAATGCGATTGGAAGTAAGCATATCTACACCTACAACGCACAGGGCTTGCTTGCAGAAAGCAAAAATGCGAGAAATCAGTCAACGACTTATACTTATGACAAGATGGGACGCATCACAAGTGCTACAGACAGTCTGGGAACGATCAGCTATACCTACGATGCCAACGGTAATGTGCTGACGGTGACAGACGAAAACGGAACGATAACCCGTGAATATGACTGTATGAACCGTGTGACAAAGTACACGGATTTCAGAGGAAACACAGTCAAGTATGGCTATGATACCCTTGGAAATCTTGTAACGCTGGAATATGCAGGCGGCAGAATCGTCCGTTATTCGTATTACCCGACCGGAAGGCTCAAGAATGTAGTTGACTGGAACAACCGTACCACCAACTACGAGTATGACGGCAACGGCAGGCTCACAAAGCTGATTCGTCCCGACGGCAGCATTGAGACTTACCGGTATGATGCTCTCGGACAGCTTATTGAGCAGACCGACATAAACGGCAGCAAGGTAATCAACAGCTTTACTTATACCTACGATACAGCCGGACACATTATCAAAACCGAATCGCAGAATGTTGCAGAAGAAACCGTCAGTGTTTCATCGGCAACCATGCAGTATGATGCGGCCAATCGACTGATAAAGTTCAACGGCGAAGATGTAGAATATGACGCTGACGGCAATATGACATACGATCCGCTGAATGGCGTGATGACGCACTTCACCTACGACTGCCGCAACCGTCTTGTTTCCGCAGGAAATGCCACCTATGAGTATGATGCCGAAAACAACCGTATTGCTGTTGTTGTAAACAATGTCCGCACCGATTATGTGGTTGAAACCGATGGCAGCGGACTGTATTATATGCGCGCGAGGTATTACAGCCCGAGATCAAGCGCTTTATCAATCAGGACGTTATTGAAGGAAACATTACCAACAGCCCGAGCCTTAACAAATACGCTTATTGTCAGGGCAATCCTGTCAGCCTGCACAAGTACCTCTACGCCAGTGCTAACCCTGTTATGAACAGCGACCCGACGACTTGAAAATCCACATCGTCGGTGACAGGTGTCCGGAGAAGTTTGAAAAATGTCGTGACGGCATCTTCATCGAAGAGGTTTATTTGTTTTAATTGGAGTAGGAACAGAATTAACAAATGTACAACAGCACCATTTATCACCGGTTTTTCCGATAAATGATTTTTCGGACAAACCGGATTTTTCTGTGCAATAAAAAATTTGTCTGATAATATAATAGTTTGTAACCAATTATGATATAATACGAGTAGTAATATAGAAGGACTTTGAAGGAGGTCTTTGCTATGACGGATGCACAGATCGTAGAAATGTATTGGGACAGAAACGAGCAGGCTGTCACTGCGACATCGGAAAAATACGATACATACTGTTATGCTGTGGCTTACGGAATTCTGCACAATGAAGAAGATTCCAAAGAAAGCGTGAATGACACCTATATGTCTGCATGGAACAGTATGCCGCCGCATAAACCGAGTATTCTGAAAACCTTTCTCGGAAAGATAACAAGAAGGCTATCCATTGACAGATGGAGACGAAAAAATGCAGAAAAGCGCGGCGGTGAGATAGCAGAGGTATTGGACGAGTTATCAGAATGTGTTGCCGCAAATGGCGACCCGATTGCCGAAACGGAAAAAGCAATGCTTGATAAAACCATCAACACTTTTGTCAGAAAGTTAAAGGACACAGAACAGGGGGTGTTTCTCTGTCGGTACTGGTATGCAAAATCCGTAAAGGAGATCGCAAAGCTTTTTGGTTTTTCCGAAAGTAAGGTCAAGGTCATGCTGATGAGGACGAGGAACAAGCTGAAAGCCAAGTTGGAGGAGGAGGGATTGTTATGACAAACTTCGACTTATTTGACAGCATCGGCAATGTTGATGATGAGCTTATCGAAAAGGCAGCCGAGCCGAAGAAAAGCGGTAAAAAGGCATTTTGGGCAATAACCTCTGTGGCTGCCTGTGCAGTTCTTGCGTGTGCAGTGGTTTTTATCGTTCGGAATGTGAAAAACAGCAGTAATGTGGTTGTTGATTCGGGTGCTTCCTCTGCGGTCGGCACAAGCTTAGTCAGACCGGTTGATGATGGATCATACGAAAACGGAGTTGCCGGAGGAGAAAACTCGGAAATTCCTGTACAAGAGGACTCTGAAGATATAGCTCTTGAAGAAATGCCTTTTGAAATTTATTATGCTGCAAACGGTAAAATGGAACATAAGGCGATTGTAACCGATTCTTCCCCTCAAAACCTATTTGATATATGGAAAAAAGAAAACCACATAGGAGATGAAGTTCACTTTATTTCTGCAAAATTTTCTGACAATGGTACAACAGAACTATCGGAATACAGCGGCATAGGAGTTGCAGCCCATAAAGCGGGAAATCATACGGTCTACACCCTGACGATAACCCCAAACCTCGAAAAATACTATGACAGTATCGGAAAAGAGCTTTTGCTTGATTCTCTTGAAAAAACCATGACGGGGATGTGTGACCCGAAGCCTGACGAGTATTGTCTTATTCTTTCCGACAATACAGAAAACGAACAGACCGAAAGTATAATCAGTGTTTCTAATGATAAACAGAACCGTGAAGATGTTGTGGGATCGGACGCTTATACAGATACGGAAACAAGCCCGATAAAATCCGAAGCAGAAGGATCCTTTGATTATGTAACATCATCAGGTATCAGCCAGGAATATACGCCGGATAAATTGAAAGCCGAGTAGCCCGGCTCAAACTATAACCAATCACCGATGTCCCCCGCCTCTTAGGCGGCGGGTGCCATTCGGACTTTCAGTGGGGGGGTATAATCCCCCACTGAAACCCCGAGGAGCTAAAGCTCCTGCGGTGAGGTTGCCTCGTCGCAGCCGATGTTAAGCGAGCTTACATCGG
>JBGUWM010000229.1:0-7839 GCA_045221175.1 Acutalibacteraceae bacterium
AAGAAGGAAGAAGCTCCCAAGGCTACTGCCAAAGCTGAGAAGAAGGAAGAAGCTCCCAAGGCTACTGCCAAAGCTGAGAAGAAGGAAGAAGCCCCCAAGGCTCCTGCTAAGGCTGAGAAGAAGGCAGAAGCCCCCAAGGCTCCTGCCAAGGCTGAAAAGAAGGAAGAAGCTCCTAAAGCTTCTGCTAAAGCTGAGAAGAAGGAAGAAGCTCCCAAGGCTCCTGCTAAAGCCGAGAAGAAAGAAGAAGCTCCAAAGGCTCCTGCCAAGGCTGAGAAGAAGGAAGAAGCTCCAAAGGCTCCTGCTAAAGCCGAGAAGAAAGAAGAAGCTCCAAAGGCTGCCGCTAAAGCCGAAAAGAAAGAAGAAGCTCCAAAGGCTGCCGCTAAAGCCGAAAAGAAGGAAGTAGCCCCCAAGGCTGCTACTAAAGCTGAAAAGAAGGAAGAAGCTCCCAAAAAAGCCGCTAAAAAGACAACCTCTAAAAAGAAAAAGTAATCTTTTAGATATTAACTTTTAGAAATTAAAACTTTTCAAAACACTGCCGTACAGGATTTTATTCTATTCTACATGATACAGTAAAGAATCGTACAGGAACGTCCATTCCTGCCGTTGTTAAGAAATACGGGCGTTTGTCGGTTACCTCTTCAAAGTAAAGGTACCGGCAAACCGTCAGTCGATACCCGAACAACTCTTACAGTCCGGGTATCGACACAACGGAAATCTGCTGTTCAAAAGGAGAATCGTATATATTCCATACTGTACGGCAGTTTCTTTTTCGGAAAAGCTTGTCACAGCGAATAGAAAGCAGCTTTTGAATCAGATAAAAGACTTGGACCAAATTGTTTTCGACAGTAACCGTGGCAAACGTCAGTGTCCTTGCGGGAGGTTTGCAGGGGGTGCGGATGTCCGGCGGACACTTTGCCGCAGGCAAAAGCACCACCCGAGCCGACAGGCGAGTGCAAACCTCCCGCACTCCCCCTACTCCGGGTCATGATTTCATCAAAAATCATGACCCGCTATTTCACCCGAAAGCTCGTTCATCATTCTTTTATGCAATCAACAGCCTGACTTTTAGAGAAAATATAGTTGCAGACTCGCCATTATTTGTAATATAATAAAGTATAAATCAAACTGTTATCAAATAAACTTGCAGACGCCGGACTAACAAACTTCCGGTATAAACGCTATTATGAATCGGCTTGTTTATGCGATAGCTTTATCAGACGGAGGTTAAGTGCAAATGACAATACTGGTCGTTGAAGATGAAATCGGACTGGCAGAAGCAATCGGTGCCATTCTGAAAAGTGAAAAATACAATGTGGATATTGCCAATGACGGACAAAGCGGACTGCAACTGGCTCTTTCCGGTGATTATGACTGTATTTTGCTCGATATTATGCTGCCTAAAATGAATGGTCTTGATGTTTTGTCTTATCTGAGAGTGAAAGAGATAGAAACACCTGTTCTGCTGCTGACAGCGCGTTCTGAAACAGACGATAAGATCAAAGGTCTGGACTGCGGCGCAGATGACTATCTGACAAAGCCCTTTTCCATGGGAGAACTTCTGGCAAGAATCAGGGCTTTGACCAGAAGAAAAGGAATCGTACAGGATATCAATCCAAAATACGGTGACATTACGCTGGATCTGAAAAAAGGTGAAATCATCTGCGGCGTCAATTCCGTGGTACTGGGCCGTAAGGAATTTCAAATGATGGAGCTGCTGATTTCCAATGCGAATCAAATCACCACCAAGGAACAGTTCGTGTCAAAAATCTGGGGCAGCGGCGACGATAGTGACTATAATAATGTTGAGGTGTATATTTCTTTTCTGCGGAAAAAATTAAGTATGCTGCATTCTACCGTTCAGATTAAAACCAGGCGTGGAATCGGCTACTGTCTGGATGGTGCAAAATGATCAGTAAACTCCGAATCAAAATCATTGTGGTTATCACCGTCATACTTACCGCCGCCGTTTTTGGTATCATGTTTTCCGTTAATATGGTTGAATCCGCAAGCAACCGCACACAAATCGAATCGAAGATCAAGCGCATTGCTGATCTGGACGGTTATCCCCCCTCTGTCCGGGAAGAATACAATCCGTTTGAAGAACCTTCTACCGTTTACAGTGATTGCTTCTCCATTCAGCTTACCTACGATTATCAGGTCAAAAAAATTGTTCTCACCAGAGACGTTACTGTCGACAGAACCGAAATTATCGGCTATGCCAACAAAGTTCTGACTTCAGGCAATACTTTCGGAGAAATGGGACACTACGCCTACTACATCACACCTAAATACTATGGCTCCATCATCGTATTTATGGATATTCATACCTATCAGCAGGCTCAGAGCAATCTCATGTTCACCACTTCACTGATCGGACTGCTCACCATCATTCTTTTCTTTATCCTGACGGTTGCACTGGCGTTCTGGCTTGTCAGACCTGTTAAAAACGCCTTTGACAAACAAAAACTCTTTATCTCAAACGCCAGTCACGAACTCAAAACACCTCTTGCCGTTATCAGCGCTAATGTTGATGTGCTTGAAAATGAAACCGGAGAAAACAAATGGCTGGGCTATATTCGTTCCGAAACCCGGCGCATGAGCGAGCTGGTAAACGAACTGCTCTGCCTTGCCCGACTGGAAGATAAATCCAACCACCAGCCTGTTATCACCCAATTCTCTCTAAGCGACACCTTTTTGATGACAACCCTCCCCTTTGAAAGTAAAATCTTTGAAGCCGGCAAAAAATTCGAAGTCAGTGCCGAACCTGATCTCTTTTACAAGGGCGATGAAAGTATGGTTAAGCATATCATTACCATTCTTCTGGATAATGCCGTGAAGTATTCCGCTGACGGAGGATTTATCAGCGCTAAACTATATACGCATAATAACAAAAAAATCATTGAAGTTTTCAATACCGGTGAAGGCGTTCCAAAGGATAAACTCAACAAAATTTTCGAACGCTTTTATCGTGAGGACGAAGCCCGAAACAGTAAAAACGGCGGTTACGGTCTGGGACTTGCCATTGCCCGTTCCAGTGCCGAAGCGCTTGGCGGTAAAATAACCGTCCAGAGCAATTATGGACACTGGATCAAGTTTTGTGTCATTCTGTAAACACGTTCAATGAATCAATAAGCAACTGTAACCTCGTCACCTTCGCAGCGGGGTTCAAGTGATGATCTAATACTGTTTCAACTTAAAATCCAAGATACATCATTCGTTTTTGCAGCACTTTTCCCTGCTGATGCTCAGACGTTTATTCTCCTTATCCTAAAATGTGATCATAACAAGAAAGATTGACTATGCAGTAAAGATGATGGACTGCACACTCTTTTACAAACACTTTTACGGCTTTATGCAACACAGTTTTTTGCGGAAAGAGCGTTTCGTTTTCTGTCGACAGATTCAATTATTTTAGCAAAAACAATTCATCAAAAAAACAGCTATTCTTTCACGATGCCGGAAAGAATAGCTGTTTTGTTATTCAATATTTTGGCTTTTGACGTTCGCCGTTATCAGGTCGTTTTTCCGGGTAACGGGTTCTTGGTCGGTTTTGGTTCTGTAAATGCTTTGGTCCGTCACTCGTTCTCTCACGATGCGGAGCAGTCCGGTTGACATGACGCTGTGTATCAGATCCTTGTCTGCTTTCCGATGAAGCGGCTTGTCTTTCCGCAGCAGGTCTTTGCCGCTCAGTGCCTTTTCCTGCCATATACTTCGGAGAAGATCGTCTTTTTCTTCTTCTCTTGCTGAACATCAGAATATACAGACTGAACAATACAACGACTGTTAAATCAACCAATAGAATCACAATAACAATCAGAGTGTATACTCCCGAAAAGCCGGGCGGTGTTTCCTGCTGCTCTTTCTCCAGAATCCCCTGATCTACATACGGTGGCAGATTTTTGATATTGTCACTGTTCGCTTTGATTTTGCGGGCATATTCCTCTACATACAAACTGTTTTCACTGTAAAGTATCAGATCTGACAGACCTGCAAAGGCATAATCATTAATATTCGTGGGATTCTTGTAAAATACGATTTCCGTCAGGTGCTTGCAGTCCGCAAAACAAAACGAATTAATCTGTGTATCGCCGTTAAACTCTGCTCTGGTCAGGTTCAGACATTTATTGCAGGCTGTTGTATTCAGTTCCTTCAGCGATTCAGGAAAGATCAGTCTTCCCAATGATAAGCATGAAGAAAATGCGCCTTCACGAATTACCCGGACGCCGTTTTGCAGCTTAACAGTTTTCAGCTTGTCGCAAGAGAAAAACGCCTCTTCTCCGATAGTTTCCGTTTTTACCGGTATCGTGATGGCTGTCAGCCCATCACACTCGGCAAAAACCTGTTTATCCAATATTGCAATTTTTTGAGGCAGTGTAATATTGTTTAGCTGCTTGCAGCCGTAAAACGCCCGTTCTCCAATCGCTATGACAGAATCCGGTATTCCTACTGTCGTCAGCTTTTCACAACCTTCAAAAGCCGATACTCCTATCTTCGTCACACTTTTCGGCAGCAGTATCGTGTCAATCTCCTGATGTCCCGCAAAGGCAAAATCACCAATCTGTTTCACCTTTTCGGGCAGGCTTTTCGATTTTTCTTTTCCGTTATACTTTATCATGATACCGTCGGCTACCGTAACGCAGTCATCTTTCTGATTCTTCAGCCATTTTGTGCCTTCCAGCGCATAACCTCCTATTTCATTGATCGTAGCGGGTATCGTGATCTTTTCGAGAGATGAATCGTTAAAAAATGCATATTTTCCCAATGAGATGACACTGTTCGGCAGTTCAATGCTTTTCAGCGCAGTGCAGCCGGAAAACGCAGAATCACTGATATTCATCACGCCCTCGTACAACACAACCGTTTCAAGGGCTGTACAGTTCATAAAGGCGCATTCTCCGATCGTTTCTACGTTTCCACTGATCTCCGCTTTCTTGAGCGACTGGCAGCCGGAAAATGCGTGGGCGTCGATATACTCAAATGAATCCGGTATTTCCAGTTCCTTCACCGTTTTATTGGACATAAATGCCGCCGGTCCGACACGAGTCACTTTATACTTATCCACAGTGGTTGGCAAAGATACATACAGACTCTTACCGTTGTATTGTATGATTTCGGCAGTTTTGCCATCTTCCAGTACGGAAAACACAAAGTCACCGCTGTCTATGACATTGGCTGCCCGTACTCTTGCTGCGGGAAACACCATGATCAGCAAACAGACTGTCAGCAGCATCGCTGCCAATCTGAGCTGCCCCTTCTTTGTTAATTCTTTTATCTTCATCATGTCGGCTCACTTTCTCATGTCTTTTTACGATTCTGTAAAAAATATCATATCATACTTCAGCTTTTTTTTCAATAGCAGATCAGTCTTTCCTTGCTCAGTCAAATTGAATGAATATGTTGTTTTTTCTACTCTGTCATAACCTATCTTCCTCCCCTTTGATCCGTCAGATCAGTTATCATACTGTTTTCCAATCAATAACGGACAGCTTTCATAGGAAGCAATGGAAGTCAGGGGTAAAGTCCCCGACACACCGAAAACGAGGTTTGATGAATGATACCATAAACGACTACGCATATAAATGGAAACCGCAACTTTTTCTAAGGCTGCGAATCTTTTCGTTAAGGTCTTCATGATATATGATAACAGTATCCAATAATCTGTTATCAAAAATGATTCCTGCAAAAACACAAAAAGCGCCGGATTCTTTCCGACGCTTCTGTTAACCATATTCTGTTGAGATATTGCTATGCCGGGCTTTTATTACAGCTCACGGTACAAAGAGATCACCTTGCCCAAAATACGGCATTCCGGAACGATAATCGGTTCAAAATCCGGATTATGCGGTTGCAGGCGATAGTATCCGTTTTCTTTGTAAAACGACTTGACCGTTGCTTCATCTTCAATCAGTGCCACGACTATGTCACCGTTCTCGGCATATTCCGTCTTTTCACAGATGACAATATCACCGTCATAAATGCCTATATCATGCATACTCTCTCCCCTGACATTCAGGGCGAAAAGCTCCTTGCCTGCTGCTTTTGCCGCTGAGTAGGGAATATATCCGGATATTTCTTCAAACGCCAGAATCGGCAGTCCCGCCGTCACCTTACCAACCACCGGTACACCGACTGAGGGTTCTCTTCCCTGCATACGAATTGATCTGTGTCCCTTGCTGCGTGAGATATATCCCTCTTCCTCCAGTACCTTCAGGTGAGCGTGTACTGTAGAAGTAGACTTCAGCCCCGTTGCATCGCAGATTTCTCTGACGCTGGGCATCTCACCATTGGCATAGGCTTCTTTTAAATAATCCAGTATTTTTTGTCTGGTTTTGGAAAGTACAACTCTCATGGTATCACACCCTCAAAAAAGAATAGTCTTTTACTGATACCAATTATAACACACTTTTCCGAAAAAATCAAACATTTGTTTTGTTTTTTCTGTTATAAGGTTATTTTTCGGTACTGTCACACCGCTTTTCAGTTTTTTGTCTGCTGCTCACGCATTTGCCTGAGTGCTTTTTCGATTCCGGCAGCATCGGCAAGTCCGGGCGAAAATGCCGTTGCATTGGCGCACGCTGTACCCAGCAGCAGCGCTTCATCATAATCTCCGGTACGGTCATAGCCTGTCAGAAAACCGGCTACCATTGAATTGCCGGTACCAACTGTATTGATTACCTTGCCCTTGAGTGTTCCGATCTTATGAATATTGCCAAACTCATCTATCAGCATGGCACCGTCCTTACCAAGTGATACAATGACATTTTTGGCGCCAAGCTTTTTCAGTTCTTTGGCACATTCGATAATATCCTGTTCTCCCAGCATCTGCTTCATAAAGATTTCGGACAATTCCTGCCGGTTGGGCTTGATTAAAAAGGGTTTGAAACGCAAGGAGTCGGTCAGCAGCTTTTTGGCTGCATCAACCACTATACGGATTTTTCTGTCCCTGACACAGCTTAAAATTCTGTGATAGGCATCAGGAGAAAGTGTGTTCGGTATGGCGCCTGCCAATATCAGCGTGTCTCCGTCCTGTATCTGATCCAGCTTGCTTAACAGATTTTGAAACGCTTCTTCGCTGATTTCCGGTCCCTGTCCGTTGATTTCACTCTCTTCTCCTGCTTTGATCTTCACGTTGATACGGGAATTACCCTCTTCCAGTTGGATAAAATCTGCCCGTATTCCCATTTTTTGCAGCCCCTGTTCAATGGCAGCTCCGGTAAAGCCTGCCACAAACCCAAGCGCTGTACTTTCTACACCCAGCTCAGACAGTACACATGATACATTAATGCCTTTTCCGCCAATGTAGTATTCTTCTGCAATCGTCCTGTTAGTCATACCCTTTGTAAAGTTCTTCAGCCGCATAATATAATCAATGGACGGGTTCAACGTAATTGTATAAAACAAAGCTTTTGCCTCCCTTTTCAGTTTCCGCAAATCGTCTTTTCCTGTATTTCCTGTTTTTCCCATTCTCATTATATCATTCCGGCATAGTTAGTCAAGCTAAATTGACAAAAAAATGGGTTATATTAGTATCGTTTCGTATATTATACCGATATCGTCTGCTCTATATCCTTTCGCTTTCCATTTACCAATATGCAAAGCATACTGTGAAACAAGCACTGTCAAAGGGTTTCACCGGCTTTCTGTTGTGTGGCAGAACATAAAAAGCGAAAGACAAAAACCGCCTTGTTGACCGATACGGTCTTGCAAGGCGGTTTTTAACTCGGAGCAAAGCCCGATGTAAGCTCGCTTAACATCGGCTGCAACGAGGCAACCTCACCGCAGGAGCTTTAGCTCCTCGGGGTTTCAGTGGGGGATTATAACCCCCACTGAAAGTCCGAA
>JBGUWM010000230.1:0-15606 GCA_045221175.1 Acutalibacteraceae bacterium
CGGATTTTTTTCGTCCCGCACCGGGTCTCGCACCGCCTCTGCCGCCTGTATTATTCGATTTTGTTGGCACTGTTTCACCGCCTTTCGCTCCGGGTCCTTTATTACCCTTTTGATTTCGCCTTTTTTGCGCACGTTACCCCGGGCCGTTGCCCGGCTGATCGGCCACAGAGATTGAGACCGCCCTTGCTGCCCTTGAGTTGACGCGACCCATTCGATTTTGTTGTAAAGTGATTTAAAAATTTAAATCCCGACTTGCATACAGTGTTTAAAATCCTCATAAAAACTAGCTTATTTAGTGCTTGCACTGACTATTTAGTATCTTGAATATCCCAAATCAAAGAAATCAGAAAACGAAGAATGGCTTATTATCTCATTTTTTCAATACATCAAACACCGTATGCAAGTTGGGATTTCAAAAATTTTAATAAACTTATTGACTTACCCTATTATATAGGGTATAATGTATTCGAAGGATGATGCAGATATGACAAGAGAATTCGTAATGCTTCCTGAATTTGACAAACGATGGAAAGAAATAGGATTCACCGATGATGATTTAAAATCTTTGCAGGAAGAGTTGACTATCAATCCCGAAAAGGGAGACTTGATTAGGGGTACCGGTGGGCTGAGAAAAATCCGGGTTGCGTTTGAAGGGCGCGGTAAAAGCGGCAGCGCGAGAGTTTGTTACGTTGATTTTGCAGTTTTTGAGCGTATTTACCTTATTACCGCATATACTAAAAATGAAAAAGATAATCTCACGCAAAAAGAACGAAATGAAGTTCATAAGCTGATTGATGTGCTGAAAACAAATTGTGAAAACAGGAGATGATAATATGAGCGTATATGAAAGCATTATAAAAGGTCTTAACGAAGCTATTGAATATGAATCCGGTACAGGGAATGCAAGAGTCGTTAAGTGTACTGTAAATCCCGTTCCCGATTTTCAAGCAGATGAGATTAAGGAAGTTCGTCTTTCGCTCGGAATGACTCAAATTACATTTGCCCAAGTAATGGGCGTGTCTGTAAAGACAGTTGAAGCATGGGAAGCAGGCACTAATAAGCCTGTTGGTTCGGCCAGAAGATTACTGAGTTTTCTTCAAAGCGATCCCGGTATGATTTCCCGCTTAAATGTTATATCCGCATAGAGTTTTGCCCGGCTGAGAAGGTCGGGCATTTTTATCTGTCACCAAGCTCGTGATGGATCTTATTGTGACACGAACGGCACAGCGCCATCAGGTTTCCGCGGGCATGGGTTCCGCCTTTTGATACGGGCAGCACATGATGCACCTCGTCCACCGGGGTGAGCTTGCCCTGTTCCAGACACATCTCACACAAAGGGTGCTCGGCAACATAGCGGTCACGGATACGCTTCCACGCTCTGCCGTATTTCTTGTTGACATACGGGGAACGCTCATATTTGTCGTATTGCCGCTTTGCCTGTTTCCGATGCTCTTCGCAATACTGTCCGTCACACAGGTTCGGACAGCCGGGATAGGAACACGGACGCCGTGGTTTCTTTGGCATAACCACACCTCCTTCCGGGCAAAAAGAAAAGCCCTGCGGCTGTTACACCACAAGGCTTGGATTTATATTCGATTTCCCTAATTATAGTATATCACTTTTGGCAGGTGGACATCAAGGGACAAAGGCGGACATTTCGGGCGTTTTTCAGATTTTCACCGGATTTTTTGGAAGAGTTACATGGCTGAGCGCCTTACCGTGCCAGCGGCGAATGGTGCGGGAGTCGGCATTCAGTTCAATCCCGATTTTGTCCCACGTGTAGTTGTGGATGTAGCGGTATCTCAATACCATTTGCTCATTAGGGTTGTCCACCGAGCCGATAACCGTTCGCATTTCTTCCTTGAGATTAACAAATAGATCAACCTCGGCGTCGATCTTTCGCTCAAGCTTGTCAATGCGCTCAATGGCGCTGACGAATGGTGCGCCGCCGTTACGGGAACGCTTTACTTTTTCATCCAATGCCGAAGAGGTGATGTTGGAGAGCATAGCCCTCAATTCATCAACCTCCGCAATATCCGAGTTGATGCGTTGGTTTAATCTGTATGCCTGTCTGAAATATTCCTTAGCTGTCATCAGAAATTTACCTCCTTCTGTAATTCTGTGATTATGTATTCGCCGTTAACTGACGTCAGATCGCGAAACCATTGTGAAAGGAAAAACTCTTCTATATCCGATTTCAAATCCAGAGCGACCTGTTTTCTCGGTCTCCTTATCAGAACTCTGAGAACCTTCTTGTAATCCTTAGCGGCTCGGACAACAATCGCCTGAACCAGATCTTCGTAATTTCTGTCCATATTACACCTCCAGATTTGCTTTGACGGCGTCAATGAGAGCCGCCTGTGTTTTATCCTTTTTTTCAAGAGCGCGGATGATTTGTTCGTCGATCGTTTTCTCCGCGACTATATGATAAATGACGACGGTTTTTGACTGCTGTCCCTGCCGCCACAGCCGCGCGTTTGTCTGCAGATATAGCTCTAAGCTCCACGTGATGCCGAACCATATCAGCGTTGAGCCGCCTGCCTGTAAATTCAGACCGTGACCGGCAGAGGCGGGGTGAATCACAGCGACGGGAATATCGCCGTTATTCCAATCGGAAATATCCCGAGATGTTTTGATTTCGCGTACGCCAAAGCGCTTTTTGATTCGATCCAGATCGTGCTTGAACCAATATGCCACTAATACAGGCTTGCCGTTTGCCGCCTCAATCAAATCCTCCAGAGCATCGAGCTTTTTGTCGTGTACGGCGATTATCTTTCCGTCGTTGCCGTAGATCGCGCCGTTTGCAAGCTGCGCCAGCTTATTTGATAAGACAGCGGCATTGGCGGCATCAATTTCTTCTCCCTTGAGAGAAACGACTAAATCTTTTTTGAATTTTTGATATATCTTCCGTTCCTTTTCCGACAAAGCGACCTTTACTTGGTTATACACGCATTCGGGCATCTGCAGATAATCCTCCGCTTTCATGGATATGGTGATGTCGGATATCTGACTGTATATCGCCTCCTCAGCGCCAGGCAGAGGCTTATAGCTGAACACCACCATGCCGTTGCGCTTGTCCGGCATAAAAAACCGCTCACGATAGTGGGATATATACCGACCGAGTCGTTTTCCGAGATCGAGCAGTCTGAACTCTGCCCATAAATCCATCAGACCGTTGGAGGAAGGTGTACCTGTCAGTCCCACGATCCGTTTTACTGCCGGTCGTGCTTTCAAAAGGCTTTTGAATCTCTTAGCGCGGTGACTTTTGAACGATGACAGCTCATCGATGACCACCATATCGAAATCAAACGGAAGTCCGCTCTCTTCGATCAGCCATGTGATGTTCTCGCGGTTGATGATGTACACGCTTGCTTTTTGCAGCAGTGCGGCGCGACGTTCGGTTTCCGTACCAACCGCTACCGAATAACTCAGACCGTTGAGGTGATCCCACTTCTCAATCTCCGTCGGCCAAGTATCCCGTGCCACTCTCAGAGGAGCGATAACCAGAACCTTACGAACCTCAAAGCTGTCCAAGCAGAGGTCGAAGATGGCAGTCAGTGATATGACGCTTTTGCCTAAGCCCATATCAAGAAATACAGCGGAAACGGGGTGACTGAGAATGAAGTCAGTCGCGTAGGTCTGATAGTTATGAGGATTGTATTTCATCGAGTATCCCTCCAATCTGATCCGGGCTGTCAATGCAGTACACCGAAAACCCGAGTGATTCCAACTGCCTTTTTCGCCTTACCTGCAGCGGGCGCATTTTGCGTCCTTTGGCTTTCAGCTCTACAAAAGCGATCCTGCCTCGGGGAAGAAGCACGATGCGGTCAGGCACTCCGTCAAAACCCGGACTGAAAAATTTCGGTGCAATACCGCCTCTGGATTTTACGGCTTTTACAAGTTTTTGCTCTGTAGATTTCTCTGACATTTTTCTCCAATCTGACACAAGAATCACAAATTCACAACTGTTCCCTTATATTTATTCGCGCGTGTGTGCTCACAGGATTTCCTTTTCTCTTTCAAAACTCTCAATCAAATATAAGGAAAACAGTTGTGTTGTGTGTGTCTGCTTACAATGTTTTACGGTACAAACGCTGCCTGCCATATAGAGGCTGCCGCCTGATTTGAGTTGTTCGCTCCCAGCCGGGAACCTGCGCCATCATTGCGGCGATAGCGTAACTATCCTGCGGTTTCAACTCCTGCAGGTTTTTGCCGAAACACTCACACCATATTTCCGCGTTGCTGACCTCAGTGCGGATATTTTTCCCGTGGTGGTCGGGGACGCCGAACTCTGTGCCGTTAAGGAAGTTTTTGCGGGAAAAGATATCCAAATCATCCCAGTCGTCAGGCAGAGGTGTATTCAAATATTCTTCAATCATTCCGACGCGCTCATCGGCTTCCATGGCACCTCGCTGTGCTTTTTCGGCTTCATCTAACACATCACCCTCCAAGTAAAGCTTCTCACCGGACTGCCAGATTTCTTTTGCTTCCGCCCAGAATTGTGCACGGAAGGCTTCGTCGAAGTTCCAAGACTTTTTCTGCTTTTTCTGATGAACCTTAATGATCCAGAAGCGTCTGTTGCCGGTGATATCACGAAGGTAGCCGCGCTCACCGTTAACGGTCGCAATGATAATGCACTGACGGAGATGACTTTCGACGACCCTTCCGTAGCTCGGACGGTATTTATCGTCAGAGGTTGAGAGGAAAGCTTTCACTTTCTCAATATCCGCTTTTTTCATGCCTGCAAGCTCACCAATCTCAACCACCCAGAAGCCCTGAAGCTTTTCAGCACCGGACTTGTCATCCATATCAGTCAGAGATAATGTTTCAGAGTAATACTCGGATGTTACAAGATCTTTAACAATAGTTGACTTGCCGATACCCTGATCACCGTCAAGCACGGGGACGCAGTCAAATTTGATACCGGGAACATAGATGCGCGCTACAGCTGCAGCAAAGGTTTTTCGCGTGACGGCGCGGACGTATTCCGTATCATCCGCTTTCAGGTAGCGTATAAACAAATCTTCTACGCGCTTGACGCCGTCCCACGGAGGCAGAGCGTCAAGGTAATCCCGAACAGGATGAAAATGCCTGTCATCAGCCGTCTTTGTAAAAGCCACATCATGATTGCGGCTGGAGAACGGCAGATAGCGTATGTCAATAACGGACTTGAGCTGCGCTGTATCCGCTTCACGCCAGAACATATTTCCCTTTGGTCTGTCCCATGGCAAATCACCTGTAATCTGAATACGATTTGCCATTTCGTTAAAGGCAAAGCCCTGAAAATCTGGATCATTGGCAAGGATGAGGTTGAGATTATACACGCTGTTTTCAAGCAGACCGCTCTTGGCATGGTACACCAGCTTTGTTTTCCAATCTTCGTTTTCAGCGTTGAAATCTGTCTGTGCATCCGCAAGTCGTTCGTTGGTGGCGAGTATTTTGACCTCATCCTGCTGCATGGCAAACTCACACATATCTTTGAAGGACGCCTTGTTGTCGACTGAACCGAACTTGTGGATACGGACAATATCAAAAGCGTTGCAGAGCTGCATATACGCCGGGTCTTTGGCGTGGTGGCTGTAAACGAATTTATCGTCAATTACCTCGACACCGGCGATGCTTTTTGACGCAATAAGGTGCCAGCGGTTTTCGTTGGCGGTAGGCTCGTAAACGTCAGATAAGAATTCCTCCAAGACCCTTGTGATCGGATAGAAAGCTCGATTGAACAAACCAACAACGCCGTCCTTCAAAAGAGGATCCTGAACTTTTTGTTGTGCGAGGGTGTTCGCCCGGCTCTCACGCGAGGAGGTCGGGAGCCTTGTCGGGTCCGTCCATTCAGGGTGAGCAGTAAGAATGGTATCCGGGTCAAGCCACTCCTTGTCCACTTCCATGTACACATACTGACCGTTTGCCGGTGTTGACGGCCAATACATCAGCTGATTCGGCTGATAGGAGCATTCGTCAAAATAATCGATCCCGAGCGTTTGAGCAGTGTAGCGGGAAACTGCCACAAACTCTTCGGGGGAAATATCCCTTGTCATAGGAAAGATGATTCTGACGCGGGGATTATCCTCGGTGCTGCTATGAGTCGAATATATGACGGAGGTGAAGGGCGCAATCTCCTTGAAGCGGTCAAGAAAATCTCTGTCGATATGATCTCCGTCCAGAGCAATCATGGAACGCAGCTCAACGGAATCAACCTTGCGCCGACCGCCCTTCAGCACACCTCCGACAAATCCGCCGTGGTCTTTGGCGGCGTCTCTCTGCGCCTTGTTCATTCTGGCGTATTCCTCCGCCGACTCTGTGGTTCGAATGGTAGTTTTCAGACGCTCTTTCAGATCATTGAAGCTAATAGTTTTGTTGATCCATTTCTTGGCCTGCCTGCTGTTGCCGTAGGCTATTGATAAGTCTCTCATCATCAATACCTCCTGAAATCAGGTGTTTCGCCGTGCTCAAAACGAGCTTGACGAGCTTTTCGATAGGCGGCTTCTGTTGCCGACTCATCCATATCACAAAGATAATTAGAGTCGTCCCCAAACAGCTCGAATTTTCCATCTCTGTTAATGCCGGGGTGTGCGGCAAAATAATCAAGATCAATGCTTGAAAAATTGTAGTAGTACGGCTCTTTGCGGTTTTGATATGCCTCGGTGCAGATAAAAGAAATAATATCGTCAATGCTGTTTCCTTCGGGAATTTTTCCTACTACGAGAATAGCAGTTTGAATTTTGCCATAGTCTTTTGCCTCGGCTGCTCCGATTGAAATAAACCGATTGATTTTTTCGGCATCAGCATCACTCATATTGCCCTTAACCTCGACATACAAATCACCGCCTGCTCTTCCGGCAACATCATGAAGCAGAAAGTCCGGCAGGTAATATATTCCGTCACCAAGATCATAACCTTCAGGCTCGTATTCCCATTCAACGCCGCAGGCATCGAAAAACACCGCCCACCGAGCCTCTAATCTGGAACGGAAGCGATAACCTTTATACTCTGTGTTAATTGCTTTCAAAATGCTCATTTCCTGACCTCCTCACAGCCGACAGTGAAGTATCTTATCGGCTGATTTTTCTTTTTCGCCTTGGCGATCTCTATTGACATTCCTTTGGAGATGTAATCTCCGAATACCCACAGCTCCGCGCACTTTGACAGCAGGATAATATCCATATATAACGCGAGATTTCGTTCGGATATAATGTTGTCGTCCATGAACTGCGGAAAATACAGATGCGGAGCTATGGGGATGCATCCCTTCTCAACCGCGAAACGGCAGTACCTTTTGGCGTTTGCGGTGTTCCGCTCCACGTCACCGGTCAGCGGTGAGCATACATACACCACCGGACGATAGGCTTTTTTCGCCCTGACCTCTTTTTCTATGATGGTGAGGGCTTCGTATGCCGTCGGGTCGACATAGCCCTCGCTGTTGTATTTGTTTACACTCATATATTTGTTTTCACCTTAATCCTTCTTATAAAAATCGCAGATATAACCGTCAGCTCTCAGAAGCAGTCCCCGTGCCCATGACGGACACTCTGCCATCACAGTGCAAATGTGATCAAGCGAGGTTTCCTCCGGTGCTTCGATAACCGCTTCATCGTGAATATGCATGACGATGTTGTATCCGCAGCGGCAGAGTCTCAGCATAGCTTCAGCGAGAATGTCCCGAGCCGTTGCCTGTACGATGTTTTCCACGAGTTTGGGACCATAGGTTTCAAGCTTTGTCCACTTTTTCTGCTCACCGACGCCATGGTAGGTGATGCTTTCGCCGTCAAACTGATTTCTGCCGATGCGGGGCTTTACATATACAAGGTTTCGGCCTGACGGGAGCCGAACGAACATCATTCCGCTTTGATAAATGAAGTGAATACCATGCGCTTCTGCGGGTTTGCGCTCCTTGATGCATTCTTTGGCAGCCTTATCAATATCCCACCACAGTTTTGTGATGCGCGGGTTAGAGTTTCGCCACATATCCACCAGCGGTTTGAGCTCACTTTCCTGCAGCCCGAGGTTTATTGCGCCCATTGCTTTCAGCGCACCGACAGAACCGCCGTATCCGAGAGCCAGCTCCGCGATTTTACCTTTCTGTCGCAAATGACCGTTGACGCCATGTTTGACAACCGGTACTTTGAACATCTGAGATGCCGAAGCACAGTAGATGTCGCCGCCGGCTTTGAATACATCCATTCGCCACGATTCGCCCGCCATCCAAGCGATTACACGCGCTTCAATTGCAGCAAAGTCAGCCACAAAGAACTTGCAGCCGGGCTTTGGAATGAAAGCGGTACGAATCAGCTCGGAAAGCACCTGCGGCACGGAGTCATACAACATTTCGACCGCATCGAACTTCCCGTCACGAATCAGGGAGCGAACTTCCTGCAAATCTGGAAGATGGTTCTGCGGTAAATTCTGCACCTGTATGAGCCGTCCCGCGTATCTGCCAGTGCGGTTAGCGCCGTAGAACTGAATCAAACCTCGGGCGCGGCTGTCAGACCCGACCACGGTTTCCATAGCGGTGTATTTTTTGACGCTGCTCTTGGCGAGCACCTGACGCAGTATCAATGCTTTCTCCACTTCACCGTCGGTGGATTCTATCAGGTCAGCTACAGTCTGCTTTGAGAGTGACTCCGTTTCGACGCCCTGTTCGGACAGCCATTCTTTCAGTTGTACGGGCGAGTTGGGGTTATCCAACCCGGTCAGATTCCGCGCCATTCTGAGATGTGTATCCTTGAAGTTGTTATCACAGCAGATAGCGTTTCTGACAAAGGGCATATCAAGCATGATGCCCCTGTCGTTTATCTGCTGGTCAAGGGTGTAATTTACCCACTCGCTCTCAGAAACGGGGAACTTGGCGATCTTCGCCTGTATGCCCATTTCGGTTTCAACATCGCGTTTGTTGTAAGCTTTGAAGGTTTCCCATCTGTCCGGAGCGTCCTTCGGGTAATGTCGGATCATCTGTCCTTCGCGGTTCTTGGACGGGGTACAGAAATATCGGATCAGGTCTTTGCCTTCCTTCAGTTTTTGCTTTTCCATCTTAAGCGCGGCGCCGACAGTGTCCAATGACAGCGGCAAACCGAGCGTTGCAGCCCAAACCATCGTGCAGTGCCATGAAGCCGGATCAAGATACTGTCCGGTAGGCAAACCGAGGAACCGGGAAATACAGATACGCTCAAACTGTGCGTTGTATGCCCACTTTATTACCGAATCGTCTGTCAGAGCATTGATGATTTCTTTCGGAATGCTCTCTCCGGCGGTCAGGTCAACCACCTGTACTTCTCCGCCGTCAACAGCGTAACCGAACAGAAGGATTTCAAAATCCGGTGATTCAGCATATTTATACACGCCGCATTTGGCAAGCGGTGCGGAGGAATAGGTTTCTAAGTCCAAGGATAATGTTTTTATATCCACCAAAAAGTCCTCCCAGATTTTATGTTGCTGATTGTGGTTGCCGAAACACCATACTGTTTTGCAAGTTCTGTACCTGTAATCCCGCAAAACAAGGCAAATCGTATTTTTTCAACATCATCGATACTGAGCTTCCTCCACTTTTTGCCCTGCCTGTAAACATCAAGAATGTTTTCTGTGCGTGTGCCATATCGGAGATTTTCCAATCTGTTGTCCGTTGGGTCTCCGTTCTTATGTAATACTTCCATTCCTTCGGGTTTTTCACCGACGAATGTCAGCATTATCAGCTGATGAACCGGCTTTCCCACTGTTCCGTGTCCAAGAACTACCGATATATGCTTGCTTTTGCAATAACGTCCGGGACGCAATATACGACTTTTTATCTGACGATCAAAGTTGTCGCCGGTAAAATGGCACTTACCTTTTACGACCCTGTTTACACTGCGAATGCGTCCCTCTGTACTGGCTTGATATTTTCCTTCGTATCCCGGAATATCTTTCCATATTTCCATTTGTATCACCTCGAAATCCGGCAGGCAACGAAGAACGCCGCCCACCGTTATTATTTGATAAACTCAGAGCTGATTTTTAGGAGTGAAATTGTGTGTCTGAGATATATGTTCAGCCCCGAATGTTATCCGATATCAGGCGAGAAAATCGTCGTCATCGTCATAGTCTGCGGTGAAGTCATCCGCTGCCGACGATCTGCCGCCAAGAGGTTCGCCGTCCCTGATTTTCTGGATATTACCCAAACCGCAGGCGATACCGCGGTTGCCGTTTGAGTTAAATGCGTAAAAGTTGATAGAAACCTTCGCGTAGCAGCCGGAATACACCTCGGATCTGTCGAGGATGGGCTGAACGGCGCGATCAACAATCTGCGGAGCGGTGGGACTGTTGGCGTTGACAAAATAACTGTTTGCATACGCCTCGTCATCACGTTCGGCGTCACCGTCACGGAGGGGTAGCTTCAGCGCCGCCTTGTTCGGGATCTTGCCGCCGAACTTGCCGATGCCCGCCTGAATCGCGGCGTCGATTGCCTTGTTGATAGCGGTAATGGTCTTCTTGTCGCTCTTGGGAATGATGAGCGAAACTCCATACTTCGGAGTACCTCCGTTGACGGAAGTCGGCTCCCATACATTTGCGTAGGAAAGACGAACGATACCTGTAACTACTTTTGTTGAATTCTGATTTGCCATTTTTCATTCTCCTTTTATCACTGTAAAATCATTTTTTGCACCCGTAACATTGATAGCCACACGCTTATCGGATGCCGGGACGAGCGTGGGTTTGCCTTGTGGCTTTACGACAAGTCCGCCTAACACCTCGGCGAATGTCTTTTTGCCCATGAGTTTTTCCATCTCGGTGATGGTGATGAGGGACTTTTTGTAAATATCTTTGTAACCCGCTTTGACAGCAGCTTGGGCGACTGCTTCCTCGTCGCTGTATTTGCGGTTGGAACGCGATGCCACCAGTTTATAGCCATTCCACTGTTTGCCGTGGTTGATGGCGGCTTCCTGAGCGTAGGCAAAAATATCCTTAGCCCATTTTTGCAAATCATCGAGCTTGGAGAGGATATCCTCGATCTCGTCGTCTGTTAGCAGCGGAGGCAGCCTGAACTCATATCGAGCAAGCTCCAGTTTTGCTTCCGCTCTGGCGCGGCACTTGACCGCCGCCTTGCAGAACTGACACCAGCTGCCGACGGCATACTCGCCTTCACCGCTAAAAGCAAGCTCGGCTTTGGGCTTGAGGGTTTTCTCCGCCCACTCAACGAGTGTATCGACGGGAATTGTCCATGTGCTGATGTTCTCGCGCCGGGGCTGAAAGATCGTCATGGAAACCGTGTCGATATCGTAGAGATGGTCGAACAGCCGTAAGGCACCGAGGGCATACAGCATCATCTGCGGATTGTTCTCGGATTCGACCACGATGCCCTGACCGTATTTGAAGTCGATAATATGGAGGAGCTTGTCCGCCACAATCAGGCAGTCGCCCGTGCCGAAACCCTCCGGAACATAGCAGGAAAAATCAAGCCGCTGTTCGATGAGAACAATCGGGTCTTTGCAGTACTGCTTTGCTTCCGCGATGGCTTCTTTGACGAACTGGACGTAGTCATCTGTATAACCGTCCATTTCGTCTGAGTCATACTGACTGACCGGTTTCTTTGAGCGCATTTTCAGTACCCGCCTCAGCTTGTGTTCGCAGAGAGCGTGTGCTGCTGTACCTTCCGCTGCCGCCTCGGTTTCTCTGTCGGCAAACTCCTGCTCCAGTCGCGCGGAGGGAGTGCAGTGTGTCCACCGGTGAGCGGAGGAAGCTGAGAGAAGCGCGTGTTGGTTAGGTGGCATTACCGAGCACCTCCGCATCCTTCATAAGTGCCGCATAGTTGGCGGGATCGATTTCGGACAGTCGCGGTGCTCCGTACTTTTCCAGCAGCTCACGGATCTCCTTGGTGAAACCGTCGTGACTTTTCTCCGCCAAGACCGCCCGGACTTCCTCCAGAGAGATTTCCGGCTGATCCGGCTCGTGAGATGTTGCGTCAGCTTTTACCGGAGTTTCATCGCAGGCAAGAGCGTCGGCAATCGCCCGGATGTCGTCAGCAAGGCTGTGAAGATCGTCAACCACGTTTTTCAGCAACTGAATTCTACTCATCACAGGCACCTCCCACCGCAAGCTCCTTGATGGAAATACACTCGACCGACTGCCCGGGAACGATCACGGTCACCTTCTGTTCAGGACCAAGCAGCTTGTCGAGGACTTTCTTCCGCAGAGAAACCTTCCTGCAAGCTAAGATGCCGCCGGATACCGGCTTGTCCGAAACACTGATTTTAAGGCTGTGTTTCACTTTTCTTTTCCTTTCTGAAAGCTCGTTTGTTTGCGTCTTTCACTATAAGGAGAAAATCACGTCATTTTGTGGGGGTGTTGTTCAAAAATTTTTGAATTCTTTTCTGCGCAGCCTTAATTGACTCCTCAACAGATTTATGATTGGTGCCTTCCTGTTCCGCTATATTACGGAAAGACCACCCTTCGATGAAAAGAAGCATCCTTCTGCGCTGTGTATTTGTCAGGCAGTTGAGAACTTCCTTTAAAAGCTCTGTATCCTCCCGATCCTCCAGATAGTTACCTTCTTCGTATCCAAACTCGTTGCCTTCATAAAGGATGGCATCGAGCGGACAGCAGTGATATCTTTCCTTACGATTGGCAGAACTTTCTTTACGGCGGGAATCCATAATGTATGTACCGATTTCCTCCGATACCTCTACCTCTGATACTGTTCCGTCTGCAAATTTGTACTTTACTGTCATTGTTTTGTCCTTTCTCCCGAGTGGCAATCAGGACAGGACAAAAAGACAGGTTGGAACCAATCGGCACCGACCTATGCAAAAAAGAGCGCAGCAAGGTAAGGGTACCGATTACGCTACTTCAGCTGAACAATCAGCTTTTGTAATGTTATCAATATCCTGCCTTGATGCGCACTTAGGCTTTGATATTATTTTTATGGGTAAGGCGGAGCGACCGCCATTACTTTCCGGGAAAACAAAAAAAGCCGGCACAAACATCCACAGACACATAATATGTCTGCGCGATGCTTGTGCCGGCTGTGTTCGGTATGTTGACTCAGCTCCTGCTCAAGCGGGAGATAAAATATTCCGAGTGGTTCCTCGGTATGTCGGGACCCTACTCACTGGTTTTATTGTCGTCGTGCATAACCAGCTCATGCAATTTGTCTAACGTAACTACTTCTGTGACTTCGCCGTTTTTTCGCTTCCGTTTGAACCGGATGCCGTGTGTGCCGTTTGGGAGAATGACGGCCTCTCCCAACGGGATTCCCTGCTGCGGGGAGTAAATCATATTTTCTGTTCTTTTCAATCGAAATTCTCTGTTCACTCTGCTTGTGTTCCTTTCTACTCTGTAGTACTGCATTCGTTCATCCTGATTCGCAATTCCTTTGTGTAGCGACCAATCTTCCGACGTGATTATAGTTTTCTAAATCCATGTCTGTGTCGGAAAGTTTGAATCTTTTTGTGGCGTTTTTGTTTTTACTGATAAAACAGGACACTTTTCCTTCCTCAAATTCCAAATCAGTATCAAAAAACAGTATAGTGTCTTTTACAATACCGTGTTTCAGAAAATGATCTCCGCCGTCCGCCGGGAATACGACAAGGTTTCTTTGCGGGTTGTTTTTTAATAAAAAATGTGGTACTTCGATATAGCCTTGGATTTTTTCATCATTGTATTTTATCATAACCGACTCCTTTCTAAATTTTTTGAACTTTTATGCACTTTGCTATTGACAAAGTTCAAATAATTTCGTATAATGTGCGTGTAAGTTCAAATTGTTTTCAACGATATATTAGCACTTACTTGAACAAATGTCAATATATTTTTTGAACTTTTTTGAACATTAGATAAAATCAGAAGGAGTGGTTATCAAAAATGAAGACATTTTCTGAAAAAGTTAAGGATGCGCGACTGCAGCTTGGGCTTTCACAAACTCAGCTTGGTGATGCAGTAGGGATTTCCCTTCGTGCTATTGTGTCTTATGAGAAAGGTGAGAAAAAACCCCGTCCGGGAACTATGCTGAAACTTGCTAAAGCACTTGGTGTTTCGGTAAAGTTCTTATCAGACGACACTTGCAAAAACCCCATGGAGGATATTGAAAAGGACAGCTACATTGAAGAGGCGCGTGAAAAATACGGTGCAAAAGGCGCGCACGATGTTGATAAACTTCTTGCCGACAACGCCGCTTTGTTTGCCGGTGGTGAGCTGTCTCAGGAGCAGAAAGACGCCTTTTTCCAAGCTGTAATGACTGCTTATGTTACCTGTAAAGAGGAAGCAAAGGCAAAATTCGGCAGAAAAGATAGCTGATTACATCAATTACAATTGAATATAAGTGTTCATAGAGATTTTGGGAATCTGTCAGAGCATTGTCCGTTTTTTGGTACAACGGATAATTTATACTATAATTGGGAGAGTCTCTAAATAGTCAAAATGAACTGTAGGTTTTTGCCTTTTTTCTGATTCTTATCTTGATTACATGGGCGAATTGCGCCCATATGACAATAGGAGGAGTGGTACTTGTACTACGCTGAAATTGTAAGAGCTGTTGATCGACTGAAAAGACGGTATCATGAAACCGACCCGATTAAATTATGTGCGGCAATGGGGATTATTCTGATACCGCAATCGCTCGGAATAGCGCAGGATGCAATTAAGGGATTTTATCTCGAAAGCAAAAGAATCCGAACTATTACTGTTAATTCAGATATGCCTTTACTGATTCAGAAGTTTATTGTTGCGCATGAGTTAGGACACGCCGAATTACACCGTAAACTTGGTATGTTTGCATTTAACGAGGTAGGATTATTTGATGAAAGCAGTCGGCAGGAAAAGGATGCTAATCTCTTTGCGGCAGAATTATTGCTTGATGATGATGAGGTGCTTCAGACGTTAAATGAAGACAACACCTTTTTTTCCGCTGCAGCAAGCCTTGAGATTCCAATGGAACTTCTTGATTTTAAATTCCGTGTTATGAAGTGGAAGGGTTATAAATTGGTTGAACCACCCATTATAGCGCGGAGCAATTTTCTGAAAGATTTGGAAATACCTGAAAATAATGACTACGACTGGTAAGCCACCGATCATTTGTGTGGCGTACAGCGTGATTCGCAACATTTCCCGATGATGTTTGGGAGGATGGACACAAATGAAACGGATACTCGAAAAAATATATGTCAAAGTAAATTCGGATTTTGACTCAACCGGCTATATGATGCCGCGGACAATAACATGGGCAGATGGCCGGACATTTAAGATTGATGAAGTAAAAGATTTTCGTCCCGCTTCAACACTTGCAAAGGGACACAGCGGAGATTGTTATACGGTTGTTATCAGGGGTGAAGAGAAATTCCTGTTCTTCGAGAAAACCGACGACCTGTTTGCATCTCGGGTCGGCAGATGGTTTGTCGAACGCTCTGTTGCCGTATAAAACGAATCGTTTCTATTTACAGGAAGGCAAGGTGACTGAGATGAAGATTGTACCGCTGAAAAAACAAAGCAAAAAAGAACAGCGAAAATTCCACGCTCGGAGTCGCCGGGATTGGAATGGATTAAAACCAACCACATGTGCCCTCCCCGAAAAAACAGACAAAAAACGCAGGCAAAAAACCGAATGAAAAGAATGACGAATATAATATAAAGTTGCTCTAT
>JBGUWM010000231.1:0-3157 GCA_045221175.1 Acutalibacteraceae bacterium
TTTTTCACGCTCTTTTCACGCTGCCCTTCGTGCGACAGCTTTGTTATAATACCACCTTTTTTAGATCTTGTCAACATGTTTTTTCAATATTTTTTCTCCTTCTACAAATTGTATACTTTTCAGGGGCAAAAATGCTTCTGCAGGTCGGTCCGGATTACATTCTGTAGATTTTGCAGTCCTTCGGGCTCAGCAGACTGATGCAATTTCCGGTGTACCAGAGAGACTTCTTTCCGAAGAAGCCCGTACAAAAAAGCTCATCTGTACAAAAATTCCAGTTCTTCCTCCGTACCCACCTTCTGGGCGATGCGTATTATACTGCCCAGGGTGGTTTCCGACCATTCGTATTCCTTCATATATTCTCCGGTCAGAGTGTACAGCATACCCTTAGGATCACTGAGAAAATCATAATAGTCGCATTTTACTCCATCCGTATTCACCCTGCACATACCGCGCCTTGTAACGAAAAATGTCGGTATCCCGTACTGCTCCATGGTTTTGTGCAGATAGATGACCGCCTTTCGATAAAGCCGTTTCGTCCTTTCGTCATATTCCCTCTCAGGCCAGAGTTCTTCGATGGCATCGCCGCTTTTGATAACTCCGCCCTTTCTGTCAACGCACATCGCAAGAAGCTCCTTTGCCTTTGCATTTCTGAACAGGATCGGTCTGTCATTGACAAATACATCAAAGTTCCCGAAGGTCCTTATCTCTATCTTTTTTCTGCGGCTGCTCAAAAGGTTCATGGTTTCGATAACTTCCTCTACCTCTTCCTTCTGATAGGGCGACTTCAGAAACCCCTGGCACTTATAATGATATACATACACAGAATCCTCTATCCTGTCGCCGGTCAGACAGATCATCGGAGGCTCCTTAAGATTTCTCAGTCCTCTTATCAGCTCCCCCAGTTCTTCTCCCATTCCGTCAACACCGATAAACACAATAAACGCGGGCATTGCTTCCGCACTTATCATACACCGGTCGGGTTTTTCTTCCAGCCTTACCGAACAGGTCGGTTCAGCAGAGATGATGTTTTTTAGTGCAAGGCTATTCTCTTTGTTCCGGTCATAGATCAGAATATTCAACTCATCGCCCTCTTTTTTGTTTTCCTGAACCGTTTTACGTCCCTTTTCTTCTGTAACGCTCTTTCGTGTGAATTATCATTACTTATTAATTACGATTATACACCCCAGAAATGTTAATGTCAATCACTTTTTGATAAATTGTGATTAATTATAACCCGAGTAACGGCAGTGCCCGCTCAGTTCCTATGACAGATAGTCCTCAACGATATCCGCTAAATGCACCGGATAAACGTCAAGCTCCTCGATCAGTTCTTTCAGTCTCAATACCTCATCCCGGTCCGGTGATATTCCGTCTACCCTGCAGTACTCACCCCTTTGCCTCGCAAGAAACGGGTCGCTGTTGTACAGATACAATCCGTACAGCTTTGCGTAAACGCCGCTTTCCAGTATCATTACCGACTCCGTGATCTCACAGCGGTAGCGTAATGTGCCGATCTCGCATACTCTGGCAGTAGAACCATAATCTGTCATACAATACAACTCCTTGTATATATAATGCACAATATTACATTTTGTAATAAGGACAAAAAAATATGCTTCCGACAAAAACGATGTCCGGTCATGCCGGCGGAGGAAGAAGCAGTTTATTCTGTCCGGCCGCAGGTCCATTTTACATTCCGCAAAATGCCTGGCATGACAAGCATCCATTTGTACAAAAAGCCATTTACAGACAGCACATATCCTATCCCGCCGTCCGTTGAAGAAATTTTATCACATATAACGCTACCAAACCGCTACTGTCCGAAAGCCACACGGCAAACGGCAAAAAAGGCACACCCCTGCGGAATATCATCCGCACAGATGCGCCTTTTGTCAGTGTGAAGAACGGGAAGGTTTATTATGTTTTTTGCAGGATCAGAGTCTGCCGAAGAATATACACCAAGATCAATTCTGTTCAATGTATATCCTGCGAGTCTTTTCCATTTCTAATGAACCACTGCATAAATCACGCCTGAGGGCTCAGCAGCCCTCCCGCCTGCATATTATCCGCTATCCTGCACCAGATACGTAAAGCCCCTGCAAGCTTTCACTTCCTGATCCATGACCCCGGAAAAGCAATCCTCCGACCGGATCATCCGGAAGCAAAAGCATTGTCAGATACCTGCTTTAAAAAGACCGTGACGGTTGCAGCAGGCAAGTATTGACCTTACACGGCTTTTTTTGAACCGCGCCTCCGCGTTTCCCTGGGGATAGAGCTTTACGAACTGTACGCCGTTATCGGACACCGCGGCAAAAAACGATATATAATGATCCTTTGTCATGGGATGCTCCATGGTGATGTAATACTCATCCTCAACCGTTTCGATCCTTATGCCGTGTTCCTCATCCGGCGCTTCGGCCTCAAGGGGCGGCAAAGATATCCCGCAGCAGCTTATCACAGCCTCACCCACCGACCCCACGGCATTGCCGCATATCGGGCATACATAGAACCGGCTTCTGAGCATATTTGAAGAACGGTTGCCGTTTTGTATGTTCTCGCCGGAAAGAAGCTCGATTACCGAAATATCCAGCGCCGCTGCCAAAGGCTCGATCAGGCTGATATCAGGAAACCCCTGACCCGTCTCCCATTTGCTGACGGCCTTTCCGCTGACGAATATCTTCTGCGCCAGCTCATCCTGTGTCATTTTTTTGTTTTGCCTGAGCCTGCGTATCATGGCTCCGGTAACGTATTTATCCATACATATCATCTCCTTGTATACCAGTCTACCATGCGGCATCATAAAATACCACCCACGCTCCGGCGAGCCGCCAGCGTGACGCTGGACGCGTGTGCCAATGCAAGCGGTTCTATCCCCTGCGACCGCGTCGCAGACCTATTCGGTCCGCTTTGGCTGCTATACTGCACGTCTCACCTTTCTTCAGGTGCTTGACCGCACAGGACGATTCGCGCCGTCGCTCCGCTGACGCTGCGCTCGAACTCGGACAGGAAAATATTACTCCCGCGCCGGACGGCACGTCATATACCGCTATCTTCCGCCGACGTGCCGCACATAGCGGCACTTTCCGGCTGGCGCAGAGCCTGCGCTCCCGTGTTCGCGCTGTCGCTCCACTGCGTTACGCTCTGAACTCGGACAGGA
>JBGUWM010000232.1:0-2571 GCA_045221175.1 Acutalibacteraceae bacterium
CGATTCTTTCCTTAACGATTAGTCGATATGTTTGCGCGAACGGGCAAAACAGCAAAATTCCCGTAGATATGTTCTTTTGCCCGATTGAGCGAACAGGAAGGGGAAATGGGTATCAATCCTGTTTCCTCGTGCCACGTCGAGACCGTCTGTCTACTAACACATTCTTGAAGAAAAAGGGCTGAAAAAGCCTGATTTACTGGGGTTTCCGTCACCGGGAGCAGAGCGTGCCCGGTGTGATGGGAGCCCTCTTTTTATGTCTGAGGGAACTGGTCAAGGAGCAGGGGCGTGGCTACGATTTTACTATTTCAGAAAACGGGTCAACGATTTTACTATTTTGGGCAAAGCGAGAAAACGATTTTACTATTGCCCGTTTTGAGGTAGAATCAGGACAAGACTAATAATCATCAGAGACAGAAAATGAGCCGGTGAAAAGTAGTCTATGGGAGGCAGAAGGATGAAGGAAACTCCAAAGGTAAGACGTATACCGGCTTACGTAAGAAATCCGCACGTGATGAAGGCGGCAATTTATGTCAGGGTCAGCTCAGCCCGCGTGGAGCAACTGCGGAGCCTCAGCAATCAGGTGTCCGCCATGACGCGATGTGTTTATCTGATGCAGAACTGGACGCTGAAGGATGTCTACCTTGAGGTCGCCTCGGCAAAAACGGATTCATATCGGAGGGAGTTCAACCGCCTTCTGGATGACTGCAAAAAGAAAGAAATCGAGGTTGTTGTCGTGAAAAGCCTGTCCCGTTTCGGCCGGGATAGCGTAGAGGTGATCGAATCCATCAGGGCGCTCGTTAATGCAGGCGTTACCATATACTTCATGGAAGAAGACATCGACGTGGACGCCGATTACCCCGAGTGGGAGCTAAGCATCCGCTCCGCCATCAATCAGGCGGAAAACGAGCATCGTAGCGAGAATATAAAGATGGGTTTGCGTTACCGGGCGGAGAGCGGAAACAGTGGACTGTATAAGAAACCATGCTATGGATATGTAAAAGGCGCAGATGGGAATCTGGAAAAAGACGAGGCTCAGGCAGCGGTCGTAGTCCGCATTTTCGACATGTACCTGGACGGGAAAAGCTACAGCGGCATTATTGACGCTCTGGCGGAAGAGCATATTCCGTCACCAAGGGGCAGCGAACGATGGAGCAAGAAAGCCATTGAAACTGTGCTCACGAACGTCAAATACACCGGAAACGTCGAGGTGATGAAATCAAGCCCTACCGGAAACAGGTACGTCCAGAAAGAAACACATGCGGCAATAATCCCGATGGAGAGGTTTGCCGCTGTGCAGGAGCAGATCGGAGCAAGAGCAAAGCGAAAAAGGCAGACGGAGCATGTGAGCAAGACATTTGTTGAAGAGATCAGTTGGGACAAGCCGATTGTGAGCACCGAGACCGACAGGACTCATGAACGTAGAGAGATTAGCTGGTCGGAACCTAAGCCGGAAGAGGAATGAGGCTGTGTTGTTATCTTTTAATATAAACTGTTAGGGGAGATATGGTTTTGAAACCAATTACAAAAAATGAAATCGTAAATGCGCTGCATTCTGTAGATTTGACGAAAGGCCATACGGTAATGGTTCATACAGCATTATCTAAAATGGGCTATGTCTGTGGGGGGGCGCAGACAGTTATTGAGGCATTGATTGAAGTGGTTGGAGAAGACGGTACGATCATGATGCCGACACAATCCTGGAAGAATCTTGATCCCGAGGATGGAGTCCATTGGACCGTTCCGGAAGAATACTGGCAGATAATCCGCGATAACTGGCCGGCTTATGATAAGAGAATTACGCCAACAAATACCATGGGAGCTGTAGCTGAAGCGTTCCGTCAATGGCCGGGAACCCTGCGAAGCGACCATCCGGCAAGATCCGTTGCGGCATGGGGCAAACACGCAGAATATCTCGTTAATGATCATGACCTTTCCAATATTTTCGGAGAGGGTTCTCCAATAGGCAAACTGTATGAACTGAATGGAGAGGTTTTGCTTATCGGTGTTGGTTATGATAAGAATACGTCTTTGCATCTTGCAGATGTCCGCGCTGATTATCCCGGCAAGCATAATAGCATAGAGCATAGTGCGATCATGGAAAGTGGTAAGCGCGTATGGAAAGAGTACGAGACGCTTTTTGTTGATGGTGAGGATTTTGACCAGATAGGAGAAGCCTTTGAACAGAGCAATGCTGTTAATAAAGCCATGATTGGAAATGCCGAACTACGCTTAATGAATCAAAAAAGACTTGTGGATTTTGCTGTTGACTGGATTCAGAAATATAGAAGAGGATGAAATGGACAAGATTGTCAGAGTAAACAGCGATGAATATGAAATTGTGAGGCTATTGGGGCACGGAAAGGGTGGATACTCCTATCTTGCGTTATCAAAGGGTAAAGAGGTCGTATTAAAGCAAATCCACCATGAACCGTGTGAGTACTATGCCTTTGGCAACAAGATCGAAGCGGAAAAAAACGATTATAGAAGGTTGAAAGATGCAGGAATAAGAATTCCACTTATGCTTTCCCTTGATGAAGACTCTGAGAGGATTATTAAAGAATACATCGAGGG
>JBGUWM010000233.1:0-8073 GCA_045221175.1 Acutalibacteraceae bacterium
GGGTGGTATTGCTGTTTTTCATTTTCATTTATATAACTACCCAAAATCAATTTTCGTTACAAGTGCCTGCTCGGCAAGCCGCAATGACTCATCATACCTACCCTGCATAAAGGCAAGTCCGGAATCGGTAACGATTAGTTTAACTTTTTCTGCTAATACTTGTTGCATTGTATTACCTCTTTTATAATCACAATACTCTGTTTCAAATGTTCTTTTATTTAATTAGACTTATATCATTTTCATTCAATATTTCAACTATACTATCTCCATCAAATACAATGATATATCCATAGGGAAAAGCTAACGCTTTAATTAATGCTTTCCTTTTTTGCAACAATTCATATGCGTAACAAGAACTGTATTTTTTTGTTTCGATCGTATGGTATTTATCATCTTGTCGTTTTTCGATTGACTCAACACACCAACCAGATGCACCCTTTCCTAAATCCGAAAATCTTTGCAGACATATTAGCGAACTACTCAGTGCATTTTCTGCGATAACTATTTCTTCGTCAAATCTTGTTGAAACACCCTCTATATTAAATTCTTTAATAAAATTCGATTGTTCCATTAAGATCCATAAAGAAATGGTTAAATCTTCAGTTGTGTTTAAAAAAGGATTATTCAAATAATCTGGAACAAACAGTGTAAACCCATCTCCAGTTTTTTTACAGATGAAAACTGAAAAACCAATTTCAAACTTATAATCATCACATATTCTATCAACGGGTATACTCTTCATCGTTTGAGCTAAAACATCAGCCATCTGAACGAGAGATTTATCCGCATTTATATAGAATATTATTCCGTTAATTGTATATCTGTTATTTTGCATTTTTTAACCTCTCAGCTATTGCGTCTTTTATTGCTTATGTTTCAGATTATAGATTTATTTTATCACATAACTGACAAGTTGACAAGAACGGAGGATTGATGATTGTATAGGACTATCTCACAGATTGCCGTGTGATGAAAATTTAACGGAGAGAATGTTCATAGCATAAAAAACGGCAGGCGTACCAATGCGGTGCGTCTGCCATAATATTAGATTAATTTTTCTATACTATTCACAAAATCGTCCATTTCATCAAAAACGACCTCTACGATAATCGACCATCGGAAATCTTCATGCGATTTTCACTCCCTCTTTCATAAGGTTATCATAAAAAGGAGTTCCCTTGTTTACTTCGCTGATTTCAAAAACGTCCGCGTCTTTTCCAAGTGCTTCACGAAGTTCTTCGGCAAAGGCAAAAATATTTGATTTTTTGAAGTTGTCGCCGCCAAACACAACCACGTCAATATCAGAATCAGGAGTTTCCTCACCACGGGCATAAGAACCGAATAAAAGCGCATATTCCGCATGATAGCGAATGAGCAAAGACCTTATGACTTTTTCAATATCCATTCTCGTAGGCATAACAAAACTCCTGTTGATTATTATATGAAAGATAAGACGATTTAGTTGTCTTTATTATAATGATTAACCGGAGGAATGTCAAGCAGATGGTTTAAGGAGGATTTTCGCCCGATTTCGCCATATGTCGCGCGAATAAAAAGTTCGCAGTCGTACCCAACCAAGCCGAACAAAGCCGGCACAGGCGGTTTGCGGGCGATTGTGAACGATATTTCAGAGAGCAAAGAAAGTGCAGCGGATTTGCTCTGCTGCACTTTTAGTTATGTCAGTTTTATCAAATTTTCATGGAGCATATAGCGCGACACGCCGTTGCTCTGTAGGTCTCGGGTGATGATGTCATCAAACTCCTTTGGCAGCCACTTTTTACTGAAAGTACCGTTGCCGAAATAAGCGTCAAAGTTCGTGACCGGCAGCACTACCTTATCAGAATCAATTGGTTTGTTGGCTATATAATATCTCACCAATAATTCAGCGGCAGGCTGTGCAGAAGGAGCAACATGCGTTTTGATGTATTCGCTGATACTGTCAGAAAGAGAAAAATCTTTGTTTTGTAGTTTTCCCAATTCCAGCGCATCGGCGAGGATATCGTCAAAACGCAATATCCACGAGCCTATGGTTGTGTTTGAAAAAATCGGCACCTGAAATTGAATGAGCTTTTTCTCCCATTCCTTATCAAAGCCTTTTCTCAGCAATTCGCACTTTGAAACTGTCGTTTTGCTGACGGAATCGGAATTGTTTTTGACAAAATCGCAGATATTATGGACATGACGGTAAAACCAACCGCGGCCTTCTTCGTCCACCAAATCGGGAAATTCTGTATGAACCTCGCTGAAATTGGTGTTTGCTTTCCAATCGTCTTTCTTTTCTGTCGGTAAGCTGCACCACGCCTGCAACGCTCCTTTCGTGCGGTCAATATCAGGCGTTTCCGATTCAAACATATATCCGCGCGCAACCGTTGCCAAAACTCTGTGCAGTCCGATTTGCTTGATCAGCATATCAAAGGTGAAACGCCCGAGAAATGACATATCACGTTTGCCGTTGGCGCTGTACTTCGGAAATTGCGTATAAGATTTGAATTCATCAATTTCATTCAGCATTTTTCTTCACCCCTAATACATGCGAATAAACCGCTTCAGGCAACAGCTCCCACAATAAGTCGCGCTTTTCGAGAGCTACCACATACGGTACTGCTTTCTTCGGCTTGATGATTTTGTCCATCAAAGCCCTGCACGCACCAGCAACCGCCTGACGGTAACTTTGCGCGTGAGATTTATTCAAATACGCCTCCATCATTTTCGTGAACTCCTTCGAGTCGTTTGACCGGAGGAGTTTTTTGCGTTCTGTTGCATTGTTTTCATCATCAATGTCGCAAATCAAGTCTCCGAGCACCCGATAACCGCCAAAGCGGAAATCTGCCAGTAAGTTATAATAATCTTCAAATTCAGGGAGAAACTCACTCAGAAAATCAAGCCGTGAATCCCAATCCATCAAATGCCAAGACTGATTTGTCAATTCACTTCGGATTGACGATATTCTCTCGGGTGACAACTTTGAAAATTCGGCATAGAGCGCGTCGCTGTCAATCGCATCTTCCTGTCCGCGCGAATACAAAATACGGTCGATATCACTCTGACTTGCTTTATTCTTGATTGGCGCGCGGCAGGCGCGTATTCTGGATAAAACCGCCTCATATTGCTGAAACAAAAATCCTACGGAAGATAAAATATTTGAATCCAAGCTATCCTTCCAATCAGGCTTAGTTGCAAAGGTGAACAGCTCGCTGTCCTTTGCCGGTTTCGGGTTCAGCCGTTTTGTGTTTCCCTTTAATTGCTTGGCTAAATATGGCAAGCGCTCCACATTCGAGGTCACCTTATCCCAATCGGTAGATACAAAAAATTGCTTGATTTTCTTCTGCGGCGATTCCTCATACCAAGCGTGGTTCCTGTCAAGCTCCAACAGAGATTTGTATTTGAGAAAAAGATTGTGCGCCCTGCGTTCCTTGACAAGATATTCAGACAAATCAGGCTTAACGCCGCTTTTGACGGAATCAATCTCCAAACCTGTCAGGATAGATAACACTTCCGTCTGCTCACGGCAACGCTGACGTTCCTCGGCGTTGGAGTTTTCATCATAAGCGATAATGCTCCTGTCAAACGCAGCATTACAAATTTGTCCGACACGCGAGGAAAAGGTATCTCGCACCGTCACGAAGCGGTCGTGCCAGTCGTTGGCGTTTCGCGTGACAGGTTCTTCCGACGGAATATACAGCAGAGGAAGATTGCTGCGGTCATTTAAATCGTCATATTCGTAATTCCGTCTCACACATTCGTTAAGCAATTTGTCGGCAATCGTTTTAATCATATCGCCGTCAAAATCCGCACCGCCCAAACGCTGCGCCGCAAGGCTCTCGGGGTCAACCATCACCACATCAGTCAACTGAGAAAGATAGTATTTTCTCATATTACTTGACTTGCCATAAAGTCTGAGCTGAATCTCCTCGTTTCGCGCTATATGCGGATTGCGCAAAAGCGTACAAACCGCGTCGGCATCATATGACGCGCCGGGCGAGTAAAAGCTGTTTTTGTTAAACCGCTCCGTCATTGCTCTTGACCAAAACACGCTTTGCCGATGATTCCTTTTGCCACTGGAATCAATCATAAATATCAACAAATCCAGCAAATCATCAGAGAGAAAACGGTTGTCGCCTTTTACAAGCAACCTGCCTAAACTGTACCGGCGAATCAGCTTGTCGGCGTTGTCGTTAAGTTCTTTGACACACGCCTTTTCATTGACAAACAAAGGATTCTTTTTAATGCACTTACCAAGAGCGTTGTTTTTATTTATAAAATACTGCCTGCGAAAATCTTCATTCAAACAGAAATCATAATAACGCTGCTCTGTTGCCTTTGTAATCCATTCTCTTTTATCCTCGGCAGGGCTGTTCTCCCAGCCGTCAGGCAAATCATGCGGACGAAATTCTTCTGCAGTCATAGATAAGGTATTGAGAAATTGATAGTTCAGCTCCGTGTGGTCGTCGGGCTTTGCTTTGCTGACATTGGTGATATACAGCGCGTGATTATACTTTTTGAAAATGCTTAAATAGTCATTCCAATCCATCCTATTTTCGGTCAGCCAACCGTAACCCTTAAACATACTCTGCGTGAGTATCATTTCCACCTGATCAACAGGATGGCGAACGCCCCATATATCCGTAATGAATTGACTGCCGGCGCTTTTCAGGAAATCATTAAAATTGACCTCGTGAACCATACCCTTGACATACGGCATACGGATTTGAAAGGAGTGGTGAATATGTTTGCCGCAGAAAATATTGTCAACTGCTTTCGCGAGTCGTTTGGAGATCAACCCCTCGCCGTCATGGCGAAGAACCGTAAAATCCCGTAATTCTTCCTTGCGGTTATATTTTTTGACCGCTTCACTGACAGCAGTTCCTTCAACAGAAACCACTTTTGTATGCGCGCGGTAGGTTTCATTTTTCACCACGATTACACTATGCTGATTGGTTAAGTCAATACCGTCGATCCTGACGCCGCCCGAGAGCATCAAGCCGTTATAGGCATAGAGCTTTGAGAGCTGACAATCACCGACAACCATATCCATCATGACTCGTTTGCGTACTTCATCGTGAACATCAGCGCGGATAAACGACAGCTTTGCCTGACGGCTCATACTGCCTGAACGCTCAAAGGCAAGGTAACGCTGAGCACCATTCCCGAAGTCAAGCGTTACACCCTCAGGGCGAAACATCGCTTCGGCTTTCTTCTGCCGTTCCATCATTTTCGGAGAGTTGCCCCTGTCAAAGATGCCGTTAAAGTCAACATAGAAAATCACGTCCTGCAAATCAGGAAGCGCAGTGTCGCTTTGCGGAGGTTCAATATTGCTGCCGTGGAGAACACACATAGTCTGGTAAAATAAGGCGTTGTCGTCCTGTTCATCGGCAGCTTCACGCATGATACACTTGCGCGTGTCTGTTTTGCTGAGATGAAATGTATATTGATTGTTTTCCTCTCTCGCGTAACTGATAAGTGAACGCGCAGAGAGCATGTGGATTCTATATCTTGTATTCAAATCACATCACCTGCCATCAATATTATCATAAATCCTTTTGAAAATCAACCTATTTGCAAATATGAACACTACTCCCACTTTTGACGAGGCGGGAGTTTTGTATTTGCAAAAATATTTCCGAAAGGAGGAATTACCTATGTGTAATCCAACAGACAACCTTGTACAGTATCCGCTTCCGTACAAGGTGGTGGACGGTTGCCTCTACAGAGAGGTAACCAACAAAAGCGGAATCACGTCTAAAAAACTCTGTAACTTTCTGCCGTACATTGTCAGCGAGGTCAGTGTTGACGACGGTGCGGAATTAAAGACGGTGCTTCGTTTGGGAGGTGTTCATTCAAGCGGTAGAGTGCTGCCGGAGATTGACGTGACAGGCGCGGAACTCGGAACCTTCAATTGGCTGATAGAACGCTGGGGCGCGGACTGTGTTCTCGAACCGGAGAGAAACGTTAAGGAATACGTCCGTCACGCCATTCAGCAGACAGCAGAGAATACGGAGAAAATTCAAACCTATCATGTTACCGGCTGGAAAATGATAGACAACAAATGGGAGTATCTGCTGCCGAACGACGGCAGACACGATGTCAGCCTAAGAGGAAAACTCAGCCGGTATGAGAAGGCTGATAATTGGAAAATCTCGGATTTGGCAAATGTGTTTTTTATGGTAAACACTATGCCGTTTGCGCCTGCCAAAATCACATTGCCGTTGCTGGCTTTCACTTTTTTATCGCCGCTGAATGAGTTTCTTCATCAGGCAAATTGCGAGCCGAAATTTGTCCTCTGTCTGCTTGGCAGAACAGGAACGCGCAAGAGTACGCTGGCGGCATTGTTCCTGTCATTCTTCGGAGGGTTCAACAGCTCGGATTTACCGCTTTCGTTCCGTGACACGGCAAACAGTATTATGTACAATGCTTTTTCATTGAAGGACGTGCTGACCTGCATTGATGATTTTCATCCGAGCAGCAAAAAGGAATCCGACAAGCTGACTAATACCGCGCAGTTTATTATGCGCGGCTACGGTGACCGTATCGGCAGAGGAAGATTGAAATCGGACTCCACTCCGATGGAGTCGCGCCCACCGCAGGGCAACGCCATCATCACCGCTGAGCAGACTCCTGATATCGGCGAGAGCGGTACGGCAAGATGTTTTTGTTTGGAGCTGCGCGACGGTGTGATTAATCTGCATAATCTTTCAAGCTTTCAGCGTGAAGCGGAGAACGGCGCACTCCGCAGTTGTATGCTGGCGTACACAGAATGGATAAAGGCGCGGTTTTTGAAAGACAAAGATACAGAGCGGTCATTTGTCAATCAGTTGAAGAAAAGCTTTCAGAATTACCGTCAGGAGTTTATCAATTCAGGAATCCGTTGTCACGGCAGAGTGCCCGAAATCTACGCGTGGCTGATGATAGGAATGGAATACTTTTTATCCTTTCTGTTTGAGCATGATGTCATTTCCGAAGAAGAATATCAGGCAACTTTCATTCGGTGCAGAGCTTGTCTGTATGAGCTCGCAAAAAAGCAGAGCAGTAGTATTGAGCAGGACAAACCGACACACAAATTTATTCAGAAATTATACTCCTTGATCGAAAGCGGACAGGCTGTTTTGCTGGATAAAAATAATCCAGTTGAATTCAAGCCTGTGAACTATATCGGTTATCAGGATGATGAATATTTCTATCTCAATGCAGATATCGCTCACAAGCTAGTCAAACGGTTATGCGGTGAGCAGGAAGAAGCGTTTTCAATTTCCAAAAACGGATTGATCAAAGCACTCGCCGAGGAAGGCTTGACGATTTGCGACAAGGGCAAGAACACAAAGTCTGTTCGAATCGGTGATAAGACACTTCGCTTTATCTGTTTGATAAAAGATAAGGCTGACGCTGTTGCTGCGTTTGCGCAATAAAGGGGTGACGCGGGTGACACAGTTTCAAAATCACCGTCAGCACTGGTTTTTTCCTTTTTTCTGTCGGGGTGACAAATGTGCAGCATGTTGCATATTTGTCGCTCCGATTTATTTCAGAAAAGCTGATGAACAGTGCGCTGAGGTTAAATGTTGCTCCTGTTGCCCCAAAACACAGCGTACCCACTCTAAAAAACAGAAAATAAAAGCCTGCTTTATTGCCAGTTTCGCCTTTGTATTACGACCGCCCTCATTCGGGCGGCCGCAAAGGCAGAAGCGGGCAAGGCCCGCACCCCTTTATTAAAATCTATGGAGGTAGTTTTTATGAAAACACAACCGAAAACCGAAATTATTTCAACGAGAGTTACGCCGGAGCAGAGAGAAATCATCGAAGAAAAGGCGTACTCTTCCTACAGAACAACGAGCATGTATCTGCGCGACTGCGCGCTTGGCAAGAAGATTATCGTTATCAAAGGCGTAGATGAAGTCGCAAATGAGCTGAGAAAAATCGGCAACAACCTCAACCAATTGACGAGAGCAGTCAACGCAGGTTACTGTTATCAGATTGATTTGCGCGAAACGAGAGAGGAGGTGGCAAGGCTTTGGCAGTTGTTAAATTCGTTAACGCAGGAAGTCCGATGAACAATATTTTTGATTATGTCACGCGCCGTGA
>JBGUWM010000234.1:0-7954 GCA_045221175.1 Acutalibacteraceae bacterium
TCTGCCATAACCCGGAGCGTCTTTATAACGGTCGGGATGCGAATAACGAAACATGTTATCACTGTAAAAAGTGCGGGTGTAAACAGCTTCACCGTAGCCTCCGATTGTCAGCCTTGATTTTGTAACCTTTTGATTTTCAGTAGGGATAGTGTCGTTTTCAGCAGCTTTTAAATCTTCCGTTAAGGAAAAAGAAAGTAAAGCGGTGAAAGCGAAAAATGACAATAAAAACTTTTTCATTACCTAAAAATTAACCTTATAATTCATGGTGCGAAATTACTTCACATCACAAAGTGCCAAGGTCACCATTTTTAGGGATTTTTCGTCTTTGCGATAATTATTTTTAGGGATGAAAAATGAGGTGTCAAACAAAAAACAGGGAGAATCAAAACGCCATGCCGACCCTGAAGCCTGCCGTGAACGCTGTAGGGCTGTCGGGACTCAACCCGATGAAGCCGTGGTGGTAGTTGTTGTGGTTGCTGTTGCCGCAAGCCAATCCGAGACCGCCATAGACATCGAGCACAAACCATCGCAACACCCAGTCGTAACCTAACACCCCCATCAAAGCCACCCGGTCAACATTAAGCCTCCCTTCGTCGGGATGATTGTAATGGTAGGTCGAATAACACATCTCCGGCTTGACGTAAAAACCGCACATCTGGTTGTTGGCGTTGTGTTTGTTGGGGAAGATGAACTTATAAGCCATACGCCATGCGGTACCTTCAGGATTGCTGTCTTTCAGTTTGTCGAAGCCCCAGCCGATGACACCAAAAGTAAACTCAATGCTTTGATAATCACGTACTAACCGCTCGTAAGTGACCTTCGAGGTACCGCTTGCCAACGAGAGCAGTGCCACCTTGATTTCGTTTTTTCGCATCGATGACGGTTTTGTCTGCGCAAATGCCGACATCTGCATTAAAACACATAAAAAAATATATGCGATTCTCGTTTTCATAATATTCTGCAAAAATATGGATTTTTTGTATTTTTGCAGCAAATTATTAGAATTTAATATGAAAAACATTTTTGCAATTATTGCAGTCGCCGTCATGATAACGCTGATGGCTTCTTGTAAGAAAAAAGAAACCCGGGTGGTTATGGAGACCACAAAAGGCGACATTGAACTGAAGCTTTACGATGCCACGCCGCTGCATCGCGACAACTTTAAAAACCTGGTGGAGGAAGGCGCATACGATTCGTTGCTTTTCCACCGCGTCATAAAGAACTTCATGATTCAGGGCGGCGATCCCGACTCGAAATATGCCGAACCAGGCGTTTTGCTTGGAGATGGTGACCTGCCTTATACCATCCCGGCTGAGTTCAGGCTCGATGAAGGCATATTCCATCGTCGCGGAACGTTGGCGGCAGCACGTGAGGGAGATGATGTGAATCCCGAACAGCGCAGCTCCGCAATGCAGTTTTATATCGTATGGGGAAAAGTCTTCAGCGATGAGGAATTGGATAGAGTACAGGGCCGTATCGACAAATATACAAACGGCAGGGTGAAACTGACATCCGAGATGCGTGAAGCGTATAAGACGGTAGGAGGGACACCGCATCTCGACGGCCAATATACAGTCTTTGGCGAAGTGGTCTCAGGCCTTGATGTGGTTGACGCTATCCAGCAAGTTGCCACCGACACCAACGACCGGCCTGTTGAAGATGTCAGAATCATCAGGGCTTATTTAAAGTAAGCAAAGGCAAATTCAGTGATCCTATCTTCCCTAATGATTTTAGGAGCCGATTTTCCTGCAAGCACCAATATTTTCTTGCCGTTGCGATAAATATGAAGCTGACGTGAACGAACCACAGCTGTCAGTTCCGGATCATCTTGCATAGCCAGCCAAAGACGATGATACACGCCATCTTCTTCAAACAGCTTTCTCTGCAAATGAGAGCAAAGGTTGGTGGTGTCGAGGGTTATCATAGTACAAATTGTTTCAGTTTCTCATTAAACCTTTCTGCCTGCTCCATGTGGATAAAATGTCCGCAGGTGGTAAGCTCGGTGTAGTCAAGATTCGGATACAAACGCTCCATTTTCTGGCGGTTATCTTGGTCGAGACCACTGTTTTGGGTGCAAATGACCATCGCTCTCCCTTCGAAAGGTGTATCAGGCCACCACTGACGTTCAACGAGGTTTCGCATGGTACTAGAAGCCACATACTGTGGTGTCTTTGGCATCACGCTCATGGCATAATCAGTTATTTCTTGAGGTGTGTCAGGGCCGGCAAGCGACATCACAAAACCAGTGATAACTTCTTTACAATCAGGGCCGTCGAAAGCATGGCCGAATTGCTGAACGGCTTCAATATATTCAGGCGTTTCGGTGCCATCGTAGAAACAATAAACTCCGTCAACATCGACCAAATTGCCTTTATGATAATTCATCAGGGTATGGCGGCAAACTGGAGTACCGAGGCTGTGACCGACAAGAGTGACAGCATCGACTTTGTTCTTATCCAAAACTTTGTTTACTGCTTGCGCAAAGAAATCGATGGTGTAATCGACATGAGGTTTGCTGCTTGCGCCATAGCCGGGCAGGTCAAGGAACAACAGACGAAGGTTGTCATCGTTACGCAGACATTCAAACTGTTTCTCCCAAGTGTTGAGATCGCATCCGAAGCCGTGAACGAAACAAATGGTCTTATCGCCATCGCCGTAAGTTTTATAATGAATGCTAATACTGTCATTCATGGTGACATATTCCGATTTCAAGTCATTTAATGATGAAACGCCACAAAACAACCACGCAAAAATCGCTGCGCCAATCAAGCATGGTATCACACCTATCAGCATTCCCCAACAGGATTGCACGAAGTGGTATTTCTTCTGATGATAAGCTTCGTCCATGTGTTCTGTGCCTGGCAATCTCACCTTTTTCAGATTGGCAAACAACACCCAGTCGAGGAAGAAGCAATCGTACCAGTCAATAACGAGCCATATCCCGTAGCCAATCAGAAACGCCGACCGAAAATCGTATGCTCCAGCCAGTCGTAACACACAGAGCAACAATGCTATAGCAACCAAAAGTGCGAAACCTTTCTTCAGCAACACCGTTGTCGAGAAAAACTCTGACGGAATCTTTTCATGTGTCTTAAAATACTCTTCCTGAATGTCTTTCGGGTAATCGGCAATCCACCATACCGGGTTTTTAATCAAAGGAATCAGGATCATCGCCGTGAAAGCGAGGATTAAAACAATTGTTTCGATGATGATAATTGTCCAGTTCATTTATTCTTTTTCTTAGTGTACTTTGTTTTTACAATTTCGTAAGAATTCCGTGTAAATGCAGAAATTACGGTAGTCCTCGATGTTCATAATGCATGCGCTGCTTTGTTCACCAATTCTATCGCCTGTTTGCCCGTGAGGTGGTCTATTTCCATACGGAGGACGAGGACCCGGCTCAGGCTTTTTTCCGCCTCATGCTGCGCATCGGCGGTATGGCCTGGATGGTAACGCTCACCGATCTGGCGCAACGCAGCCATCTTCTCTTCGTCGCTTTCGAGGATGGTTACATGCCCGAAGGCTATCACACTGCGGAAGTAGGTGGTGTATTCCGCCGGACGGATTTCGTCACGTTCCACCACACAAAACGAAGCCTTAGGATTGCGTCGTAGCGCATCCACCTTATGTCCTTGAACGGCTGAATGGAAATACAGGCTACCATTGGCATACACATAGCTCAACGGGACGGCGTAAGGGTAGTCGTCGTCTCCAGAAACCGCCAACACACCATGTGTGCCGTTAGCGAGAATTTTCTTGGCCTCTTCATCATTGAGAAGTTGCCGAATGCGCCTCATAGGTCTGAAATCTGTCATAGTTGTCTGTTTTATTGAATGATGCAAAATTACAAATTTTTCTAATTTCTGTGGCGCAATCGTCGCAATGAGACCGCAGTCAACGGCACACTAATCAGCAACGTCATCACCTCGGCGATGGGCATGCTGAGCCAAATGCCAGTCTGACCGATGACAGGCGTAAGCACAAACATGGGTAACAACACGAACACTATGCTTCGGCATAGGGCGATGATTACCGACTCGAGAGGCCGCTCGATAGCCGTATGGAAGCTGCAAGCCACAATATTGACGAACGATACCAGATAATGCAATGTGACGTAAGTAGTGGCGACCGTGGTCAGAGCTTGCAATTCCATGTCGCCATTGCTGAATGCGGTGGCGATGCCGTGCTTCGATACCAAGACAAGCAAATACACCCCGATGCCTATACCACCGCCAAGAAGCAAAGCATTGGCCAACAACGACTTGATTTTCCTAATATCTTTCGCACCGACGCTAAACGACACTAAGGGATACATGGCTTGCGATAGTCCGAAAATCGACATGTTAACAATGAAATTAAGATAACAGACGATGGTGAATGCCGCCACGCCTTTCGTGCCGATTTCACGCATCAACACAAGATTGAAGATATAGGTGGTCACCGCTGCCGACACCGAAGTCAGCATCTCCGACGAGCCGTTGAAAAACATTTTCCTGACTTCCTTAAAACCACCCTTGACCTTCCCGAAACGCACATTGGGGAGCAACACCAAAGCCGCCGTTGTATTGGCGATACTGGTGGCCACCGCCGCACCAGACACACCCCAGTTGAAACGAATCACAAAGAAATAGTCCAGTACTACGTTGACCACACAACAAATCAAACCACTCACAAACACCATGTTTGGACGGCCGTTCAGTCGTGTAAAAGCCTCGGTGAAATTTGGGATACAATAGAAAATAAATCCGATTCCGATAATACCAAGATATTGTCGCACAAAAGGATATACCTCTTCATTGCTGCCGAGGAAATAACAAAGCGGCCTAAGGAATAGGGCCACCATAAGGGAAAGTATGGCTATGGTAACAAGCAAGGTGAAAAAGGTGAGCGAAGTAAAGCCTTTCACACGCTCGTTGTCGCCCTGCCCCTTGGCGATACCCGTGATGACAATGCCGCCCGAGATGATCATGATAGCAACACTCAGCATGGAACTGATAAGCGGCATGGAAATGTTGACTGCTGCCAAGCCCGCTGCACCTACGCCACGACCTACAAAGAGGCCGTCGATGATGGTCTGTAAGCCCACGATGAGCATCCCGACTATGCTTGGCAGGGCATACTTTGAAAACTCACGGAAACTGATGCCAACCAGTGCCTTTGTTCTTGAAGGAATCCGATTCATAGCGATAAAATGAAGCTTAAATGAGGGCTGCAAGACTATCTCGGCGACTCCTTCCAGTAAGCGACTGCAAAATTAACAAAGTATTTAAATATTTTCATGCTGTTTTTATCCGTTGTGAACATATACTCCGGGTGCCACTGAACTGCCCAGACGAAACGCTTATTCTTCATCATTACCGCTTCAATGATACCGTCTGGAGCAACAGCCATCGTGGTCAAACCATCAGCCAGATCTTTTATGGCTTGGTGGTGCAATGTGTTTACTTCAAGGATGTCTTTGTCTAACAATACTCTAAGTTCTCCACTCAACGTGACTTTGTGTGTAGGGTTGCCGTATGGTTTTGCTTGACGGTGAACTATTTCCGACGGATGTTCTGATGGAAGATCTTGCCAAAGTGTGCCGCCTAAAAACACGTTGAGAAACTGAAGGCCACGACAGATTCCGAGTATAGGTTTGTTGGCTTGGAGCGCTTTCGACAACAATAACGTTTCCGGATTATCTCGCTCAGGGCATGAAGCGACATCCTGACCGCCAGTAAAAAGGAATCCGTCACAAGCTTCAATGATACGATCTGCGTCCTCTTCTGACATTTCAATAGGTAGGATTACAGGGACACCTCCAGCGGCTTTGATACCGTCCAAATAATCAGGCAGCATCCAAAGGCTCTTGCGCTCCGAATCCCAAAGTGGTGTAACGCCGATGATAGGTGATTGTTTCATGTTTATTTGTTTTTGAGCATCTTCACCAATTCGTCGCTGATGTTATTCCCTATCTGACGGCACACATCCTGACTCCAGCGTTGAGCCATAGCTATACGAGAGGTTTGATCTTCTGAACCGTACAGCATGGCATAGATATATCCGGCATTGAAATTGTCGCCAGCACCTACAGTACTGACTGTCTCAATTTGCTGCACCGAATATGTTTCACAATTATCTGGAGTATAAACCCTTATCATATTTGCTCCGTCAGTAAGAATCAATGTGTTGCAATAACGGCTCACCCTTTCATAGATGGCTTCTCCGTTGTGCAAGTCATACATATATCCAAAATCTTCCATCGAGCCACGCACCACATCAGCAAGAGCCATATTCTCCTCAATGTTTGGAAGTATATCAGGCAATTCTGCGATATGATTTTTGCGGAAGTTGACATCATAATATAGCCATGCGCCAACTTTTCTGGCATCACGAAGTAGACCGCCAACAACAGGACGAATGACAGGGTTTATTGCAAAGAATGAACCGAAAAGCACAACATCATCCTTGCAAATATTGGGCAACTTGCTATCCAATGAGACCGAAGTATGGTCTTTGTAAAACACATACTGGGCATCATTGTTCTCATCAAGGAATGCTAATGTGATATGAGATTTGACATTATCGTGACGGCATACGTATTCAGATGATACTCCGTTGTCTTTCAAATAATTGCAGATAATATCGCCAATATGGTCACCGCCAACATCAGTCACCATAGCACACGATACCCCGGCGCGTCCGAGCGATACTATGCTGTTGAATGTTGATCCACCCGGAACTGCCTTCTGCGGCTGGTCGTTCTTAAAAAGGATGTCCAACACTGTTTCGCCAATACCTATTACACGTTTATTGGTCATATCTCATTCATTTATTCACAAATGCAAAATTACTTGTTTTTTCTTATCTTTGCAAAAAAATATGATAATTCGAGATGCACTCATGCCGACCACAGACATGTCTTTGGTATTGACTTTCAGAGGATGGTGTATAGTAAATAGTTTTTAACCATGCAGACCGTCTTTTTAATATACTACCTTCTCATAATCAACGTTTTAGCTTTTGTGATGTATGGCGTTGACAAGAGGAGGGCTATACGAAACCAGTACAGGATTAGGGAAAGTGTGCTGCTTTGGATGGCGAGACTGGGTGGCGGTGTGGGTTCTTGGCTCGGCATCAAAACCTTCAGACACAAGACCAAACATACCAAGTTCAGGATTGTCGTGCCTCTGTGGATTGTGATATGGGCGGCTGCGATTGCGTATATTGTTTATACCGCAAACTTTTCATAGCCCCACGGTGTGTTTTCCGGATTTATGTTCAGTAGCGGCTCGTTTTTCCATAAATGCCTGATGATACGCTCACAAATCTCATATCGGTCGGAGTAGTTTTCAAGCAGGACGTTGTAGCCAAATGAGAATGGTTTATCAAAAGCTCGGCTGTCATAATTGGGAGTGTCGGCGAAAGGTTTGCCAGTCTTCATGTCTTTGAGCAGCTTTATCAAGATTCCATAAAGTTGTAATCTCGACCAGCAGAATGGCACTTGGTGTTCAATGTCGTAGCGGTCGAATTGCTCACTGTAATCCTCATTGAAGTCTATATGACTGAAAGCACTTTGCAGCTCATAATTATTTGTGTTGCCACTCACATAGGCTGTGATGAGGTTGCTGATGTTGTATTCGCCATAGGGTTTTGTAATCATGACATTTTTTCTGCAAAAATACTGCTATGTGTAATTATCCGGTTTGAAAATCTTAATCTGAATTGAAAAACCATTACAAAGTGTCAATGAAGAGTGCGTTATTTACAAAATAATTGCATTTTTTTACAATTTTATTAAAAAATTTTATCATCAACGCCACCTTATATCAATGGTTTGTATTATTTTTGCATCACCATTTAAAATTATGAAAAAATGAAAAAACTTGCAGAAAATCCTTTGTTTGTATTCTTTAGCGGATTGATTCTAACCGCTGTGGTTTATTTTGTCTCAATTTTTATGGGACATCACTGG
>JBGUWM010000235.1:0-1582 GCA_045221175.1 Acutalibacteraceae bacterium
ATCGCTTCCGCATGCAACATCAGTCGAATGACCTTTTATTACCACTTTCAGGATATTTATGACCTGACCGAATGGACGCTGGAGGAAGCCGCTGGACGTGCCATTGGTGAAAATAGAACCTATGACAGCTGGCAGTACGGATTTGAAGACCTGCTGGAAGAGCTTCAAGGCAATCAGGTGCTGATCCTGAATATTTACCGTTGGTCGTTCAACGATTGCCTTTTTTGAACTGCCATCATACTGCATGGCAGGATTCCTGAATTGGTCATCATATATGGGGGCTTACTGCACATGAAAGCTATCAGGCTTAAAAACCGTCCCGGATTTGATACCTTTGGCATGCGCATCATTTATCGGGTGCTTTTCCTTTTCTTTAATTGTCGCCTTGTATCGCCTGAGAATCTGCCTGAAGACGGCGAACCGGTCGTTTTTGTCGCTAATCACTATTCTGTATTCGGCCCGGTCAGTTTTATTCTGTCCGTTCCGCTGATCAGCAGCGTGTGGGTAAATGAGGATATCATTACCCCTGAAACAGCTGCTGAAACGATTTATTCCGGTATACGGGACACTGTGCCCTTTCTGGGAGAAAAGGCGTTCCGCTGGATCTGTGGCTTGCTGGGGCGCCTGACTTGTAAAATACTGGTCCGCTTTAATGCTATCCCGGTGAATCGGAACAACCCAGGCCGGCTGATCTCCACCATGCGCAGGAGTGTCTCCGCTCTTGCCGAGGGACAAAACTTGATTGTCTTCCCGGAAACCGGAGTGCCTGAGTATTCTCTGACCTCGGTAACTCCATTTTACTCTGGCTTTGCCACTGTCGGTTCGTTATATTACCGAAAAACAGGAAAACCACTTCGCTTCTGTCCCTGCTATATCGATGAGCAACATCATGCAATTCGCTTCGGAGAGCTGATCACCTATCAGGCGGAAGACACATCTGTTTCGGAGGAATCTCGCCGGGTTTCCGATGAATTGAATCTGAGTATTCAAAAAATGGCAGCTGCCAGTCGACACTTCCCCTGCGAAAAAAACACTCCAATCGGCGGAATGATTATCTTTTTCTGCAATCTGCTTCGGTTGCTGATCCTTATTCCTCTGATCGTGACGCTTTCAATTTCAAATCCACATATCAGTACAATTCTTTACGCTGTCAGCCAAGGACTGCGTATTCTTTTCAATGCCGCTGTCTCCCGAAGCTATGCTGCTTCCAATCACTTTTCCTTTCTTGTATCCCACGTGCTGGGCCTGATAACAGATATCTGCATGCTTTTCTATCTTTACTCGTTCCGACCTTTTCTACGTTGGCTGCTACTAGTGCTGATCTTTAATTGTATTATCACGATAGGAAGCAATTTTGTCTCCTTAGTGAGGAGCCGTTGGTTCGCTGGAACCAACTATTTCGACACGCTTTCTGCTAACCTGATCTGCTTTATCTGTTTTCAGCAGATTCTAAATATCACCCTGCCCCGTTTTTTTCTGGGGTATCTGCGGATTCTAACCTATGTTTTCCTGGCATTGTCTGCAAGCTATACCGTCATTTTCAATCTGCGTTTCCGGGAAGAGTCTGATATTGCATAGACTA
>JBGUWM010000236.1:0-15022 GCA_045221175.1 Acutalibacteraceae bacterium
GGTTTCAGTGGGGGATTATAACCCCCACTGAAAGTCCGAATGGCACCCGCCGCCTAAGAGGCGGGGGACATCGGTGATTGGTTATATTCAACATCTTTCTGCCGTATCCGACGCATTGGACATAGTACTAATTTGCACTAAGCTGTACCAAATGATTGACAATTCATCAGACTGTCATAAGCTGTATTATGCTTCTTTGACTGCTGTGTGTATCATTACTGACTCAATGACAGGCTGCTGATCCCTCGAAATCGAACCGTTGTCGTCCGTCGGCTTTGCGTCACTGCAGACAGCATCTACAAGCTCGATCCCTTCTGTAACATATCCGAACGCAGCATAGCTTCCGTCAAGCGAACCTGTATGGTCGCTTGTCTGTACGATAAAGAACTGTGAGCTGGCACTGTTCATATCAAATGAATTTCTTGCCATTGAAATGGCGCCTCTGGTATGTGACAGCTTATTTCCCGTATAGCCGTTGTCAGAGAACTCTCCGTAAATGTTATGTTCCGAACCGCCTGTGCCGTTGCCGTCAGGATCTCCTCCCTGCATCATAAAGCCCTCCATAATTCTGTGGAAGGTAAGTCCGTTATAAAAACCGGATTCCGCAAGATAAATAAAGTTTCTTGTCGTGATCGGCGCCGCTTCATAATCCAGCTTGACTGTTATCTTGCCATAGTTCCTGATGTTGATGTCAGCATAATAATCCTTGGTCTGGTCGATGACAACAGATGACATATAATCCGTGGACGGGATATCTACGGACACTTCGGAATTCTGTACAGATAACCCTGTTTGTTCCGTATCAGAAGCAGTGGTTGAAATCTGTTCTGAAGAATCCGACGCTGTATCTTTCCCTTTGCCGACATTCTGTACGATAGCAAAAATAATCAGAAATATTGCTATCACTGCTAAAAACACACCTGCTCCGATCAAAATGATTGTACCCTGACGATTGGGGGCTTCCGTTTTTTTCTTTTTGATTTTTCTTGCCATTTGTTTCAATCCTTTCTCAAAACTGTTTCTTCTGTTCGCATTTGTTTTTATCATATCATATTGTTTGTTTTATTTCAAGTAAATATATCTTTGCACAACCGTATCCATACGAACCTGATGGCCCATTTTGAATCATTGTCTATCTGCAATATATCATTTTTATCTCGTCAAACCAAGTTATCGTGTATCGTTTGCATTTAATCACCAGATTGCATGAATCAAAATGTGCAGGTTTTCTTTTGACACTTCCTTTCCTCAGACAAGCTGCATTGTCTCTTCGCACTCTGATCGTTTTCTCTCTTCTTCCCTATGGCTGGTTTTCAGATTGTGCTCTTAGCCATAAGCAACGCCGGCGCCCTGTTTTTTCCCACTTCTGCTGATTTCAAGAAATATTACTATCCGCTGTAGCTGCTTTAATGAGATGAGCAGTCCGCTTTATGATCCTTCTGCAACTGTGGCTGACTGCTGTCAATCGTTTCCTGTTTCATGATACTGACAGTCTATTACGATTCATTACCTACCTATCATGACTGATGACATATTCATCAGTGTTTATACCTTGACATCACGGTATGATATGATACAATTACTGTAACAGTTAAAATATCATACCGATGTTGAACATTCTATAAAAAACCAAGCTATCTTTTTCACGGATTTCTTTATCGGAAAGTGAGAATCAGCAGCCTGTCAGTGTGTGACCGAACACTAATCTGCAGATCCCTTTATGACCGGGACATCAGGACCTTGTACTGTCAAAGCGGTATTCTGCAGCAGATATTTGCCCTATCAGACCGGTTGTCTGCACTCTATCATAGGCACGTCACGGAATGGCAACAACTGCAATGTTGTTGCCTGTAAGAATGACATAAACCATCATTTTTTGTGCCATCGGTATACATGGTATACATAATGATATTCAAAATCTGCAATTGTTTGACCATGCAGTCATTTTGACACTCAAAAGGCACACCGTCGTCTCTGTCAAAACCTGTGCTGTCTGAAATCAGCAGCGGGAATAACGCTGCGTCGGTCATGCCGAGAACACTTTGGTCAAATGAAAGAAGATTAACTGAGAAAGGAAGTCGATATTGATGACGCATAAAGAGCAGCGCATCTGGTTGATCAAGGAACTGCAAAAGGAACCATCTCAACTCAGCAAGTACCCTATTCCATCAGATGAGCAGGGTCAGAAAGATTTGCTCCAAGGTCTGATGAACATCTGGATCCCCAAGCCCATCAGCGAGGAATATCTGCGTATAGAAAGTGAATATCTGAAAGCCGAAAGCCAAGCGAAAGGTATCACAAAAATATCAGACCTCACACCTGTTGAAAAAGACCTCTATCTATGGCAGGGCGACATTACATTGCTTCAGTGTGACGCTGTAGTAAACGCCGCTAACGCTCAGATGTTGGGCTGCTGGCGAATTCTGCATAAATGCATTGATAACTGTATTCACAGCGCTGCCGGCATTGCTCTGAGATACCGGTGCTTTGAAATCATGAACGAGCAGGGACATGAGGAGCCGACGGGTCAGGCAAAAATCACATCAGCCTATAACCTGCCGAGCAAATATGTTATTCACACGGTCGGACCAATCGTCAGCGGTTTTCTGACAAATGAAGCCTGCGACCTCCTGAAAAGCTGTTATCTCTCCTGCCTGAGGCTTGCCGAGAAAAACGGTTGTGAAAGCATCGCATTCTGCTGCATCTCCACAGGCGTGTTCGGCTTTCCGCAGCGTAAAGCGGCTGAAATTGCCATATCAACTGTAAAAGACTATAAAAAAACAACAAGCAGCGATATCAAGGTCATCTTCAACGTGTTTAAGGATGAAGATTTGCTGATCTATGGCAGCTTGCTGAATGACGACTAAAGCAACTGTTTGTTTCTTGTCATCTGTGTATGAATTTGTATCAGAACGCATACAAGAAAGACGCTGCAATGCATTCGAACCCCTTCTCCATGAGCCGAAATCGAACAACGATTTGTCGCAGGTCACTCTTTCCTGAAAGGCATCGGTCACACAGCACAGGGCAAACCGTGTTCTGGCGAGAATAGCGTTATGATACCGGAAAACCGGACACACAAGACATTCTCCGGATTGTTCCCCTAAAAAACACATAGAGAACGCCTTTCCGTGTTCTCCATTTGACAATCATCGTATGCAGCAGCATCAGACAACACCCTGACAGAAACAATCGGAGACTATCGAAAGCCGAGGTTTTCTCCACTTGTCTTCCTTCTGTCGTTCGGACGGAAGAATCGTTTTGCTCTGTCACTTCTTTATCCTTCTTACTGAGAACAATCCAAAAATGACAGGCGGAAACATGAGCCATCATTTTGTCAAAACCTTCTGATCAAAAGCCTGCAGCATTGCCGTTGGCTTTTCCGTTTATGCCGGAAGGTTATCCACACCCATACACTTACACGGTAAAGATTTGAAATCTTTACCGTGTTTTTTGCAATGGATATAAAATCGTTATTTATACCAAGAGAGATTCATGCACCGCAAAACAATCATAGCCAACATTATGATTAAAGGCTTCAACGTGCAGGCGGACGCCGTGTCACACTACAGCACCGTTTCTTTCGTATATCACTTGATCTTAATGAAGGCGAATACCGGTTAATGATCTGTCGGAAACGATTATGTATTGAATTCAAAGAAATTCATCTGTCCGAAGCCCGTCGGCATCGGTATCGTACACATATATATAACAGCAAAAACCAGCGCCGCAAACGCAATCGCCAAGACCGCAATCCGGTTCGGCATCTCTTTGAACGTACCGATGATACCAAGCAGGAAAAGCGTCAGCGAATAGATCACCGTCACAAGATTATATGAGTCGCCTTTCGTGTTATCCCGCATTCCTTCCTGAAGCAGCTCCTGCGACTGATTAAGTTTATTTTGACCGGACTGAAAATACATTTCGGTCATGCCGGGCATTTTGAATGGATTGTCTTCGTTATTCTCCTCCATCCACTTTATCCCTTCGGACAAAATAAGACCAACGCTCTGCTTCTTGAATCTCTCGATCTTATCGGTTATTAGTTTCACTTTCGTCTGATTGCCGTCTTCTTTTGCCAGTTCCAACTCATAATTATAATCCTTGATGATGTTCCACGCCATGTAGTCAGAAACATACAATTGCATTCCGAAATTGTATTCCGCTGTGCCTTGTGACGCCATATTATTGCTCTTTGTAAAGTTAATGGACTGAATCCCGCTGTGAAGCGACCCGATCCACGTTGCCCACGCAGACAGCAGCGTCGTAATGCCGAGAAGAATTGCAACAACCGTTTCGATTTTTTTCACGGTAATAAAAGGTTTTTTCTCCTTTTGCGTATTCTCCTGCTTAGTTTCCTCTTGGACATTCTCCTGCGGAGTTTTCTTTTGGGCATTTTCCTGTGATAGTTCCTTGTTTGAAACGATCTCCCTTTCCGTAGATTCAGTTTTATTGTTTTCCATCTCTGTGCCCCCTACTATATCCGAGAACGCACCTTTTGCGGAACGATCTCCAATGGTGTACGCTTGGACAGTTGCTCCTTTATCTCCCCGGACAATCTCACGGAATCGGTAATGATCGCATCAGCGTCCCTTCCATGATATTCCTGATATCGTTATCTTATAATATCCCTTTTTTACTCTTTGGTGATAGTACCGCTGAACATCAGCGTTATGCCTGTTTCGATGAAAAAGATACCAATCAGCATACCGATAGACAGCGCCATCACCATCGGCTGGAAGAAGGAGTAGCCTCCGACAAGCACAGCCAGTATGCCCGAAATCAACTGCAGAATCCAGATTTTTGAACCTGCTGCTTTCGTGACAGTCACAGATGTGGCGATGGTGATAATGCCCATTACTACAAACCAGACAGCAGTCAGCATCAGCATCACGGTTTCCGCAAAAAGAAGATAACCGGGGAATGCCAGCATGATGATACCCAACAGAACACTCAGAATACTGAATACAAAATTGACACGAAACCGTTTTTCGGCAATGGCTTTGATAATGCCGGCAATGCCGAAAGCAACGATCAGTATGACAACAAAATAGCCAGCGTTCATAAAAGTGAGCAGCGGAGTGAACATACAGGAAAATCCTCCTGCCAATAACAGAATTCCCAGAATAACGAACAGAACTGTCATAAAAACACCTCATTAAAAAAATAAAATATTTATCTGATGTCTGACGCCTGTGCCGGAACGCAGGATTCAGACCGGCAGAGCATTTTCGGTCTTTTTTCTTTGCGAAAGACAACAACCGGTGTCATGGTATCAATTGTGCTTCAAATTGATGTCTGACAATGAAATTAACCATAAATCTGTTATTATTTTACTATTTTTTATTGTTTTCTCCAATGTACTGTTCCATTATGGAACAACCAAAATTTATAAAAATTCTTGTGTTATGTGCTATTTTTGTTTATAATAACTATTAGTATATCGACAATAGATTTGAAAATATGACAAATCACTACGGAGTATATGATAATGACTTTGTTTTTTTCAGATACATTAAGAAAACTGAGAACCGAAAAAGGTCTCTCTCAGCAGGAACTGGCAAAAAAAATGTACGTTACCCGCTCAACGGTCGTCCGTTGGGAAACCGGCAGTCGTTTGCCGGACGCCGCTATGATCACACAGCTTTCAGAAGTTTTAGGAGTAGATATTAATATGCTGCTCTCTGCGGCAGCTAAAAGCGATAAATGTCCCGTTGTCATGATGGTGGATGACAGAAAGCTGATCCTTACGGGTGGTTTGCCTGTTCTGAAAGAGGTTTTGCCTAACGCTACGGTCAAGGGCTTTGTGCAGGCTTCCGAAGCCATAGAATTTGCAAAACAGAATCGTGTTTCACTCGCCTTTCTGGATATTGAACTGAGAAATACAAGCGGACTTGATTTATGCCGTACTCTGCTTGAAATCAATCCTCGTACTAATATTGTATATCTTACTGCTTACAGCGAATATGCGCTTGACGCCTGGAGCACGGGCGCAAGCGGCTTTATGCTCAAACCGATTACTCCGCAGGGCGTCAGAGAACAGCTCAAAAGGCTGCGATATCCCTTCTGGACCGGAGGCGAAGAGCCATGAGCAACTGGACGGAAATCATTAACTATTCAACCGGCGGCGCACTGCTGCTGATGATGATGGTCGGCATCGCATTCTCTGCTTTTATGCCTGCACTCGACCGTTGGAGCAAACGGTTTTTCATTACGCTGTTTTCAATTCTTTTGCTGTATGTCGTCGCTATCTTTATTGACATGATCATCTACACCGACCCTAATATGGCGACAGCAGAAAAAGTAATCGTTATTCTTGAATATTTGTTTTTCTCTTCGCTGACGCCAATGCCGATGTTCTTTCTGCTGCATCGCTGCGGAGAAAGTATAAAAAACAGCAGGCTGTTCCGTGCTGTCATGACCCTGTGGGGTATTTTCTGCTTTACGCTGGCAGTTTCTCCGTTTTCGAACATCTTCTACTATGCTGCACCGGATAATCAATACTTTCGGGGTCCGTGCTACGCACTGCTGCTGGTTCCGCTGGCGGTGATCATGATCCTCAACATCCAAAGTCTGATCAAAAGGCGAAAAAAGCTCTCCAAAAGGTTGTTCGCCGCTCTTCTTGTCTATCTGCTGACCATGGTGATTGCAACCATTATCTATATGTTCGCTTCTGTAGAGATGTTGGCTTTATTCGGAATAGTTCTCTGTGCGCTGACGATGTTTGTGGTTATCATCTCGGATAACGTCGAACATTATATGCAGCAGCAGCGTGAGATTTCCAAGCAGCGTGCCAGCCTGATGGTGCTGCAGATGCGCCCTCACTTCATCTACAATTCCATGTTGGGCATTTACTACCTTTGCGACCAGAACCCTGAGAAAGCCAAGCAGGTTACGCTGGACTTCACTACTTACCTTCGCAAAAACTTTACCGCTATTGCCAGCGAGGATACTATTCCTTTTCCCGACGAACTGGAACATACCCGCGCCTATCTCGCCGTTGAACAGGCTCAGTTGGAAGATGTTCTTTTCGTTACCTTTGATACGCCGCATACTATGTTCCGTCTGCCGCCGCTGACGCTGCAGCCTATTGTAGAAAACGCTGTCAAACATGGTATGAGATCAAGCAGCGATCCTATTCATATCTCTGTACTTACCCGTCAGACCGATACTTCAAGTGTAATTATCGTTGAAGACGACGGTCCCGGCTATGACCCGGTCGATGATCATCAGCCGCACATTGCTCTTGACAATATCCGTCAGCGTCTGGAATTGATGTGCAACGGTAAATTGTCGATTACAGCCCGCAAAGGCGGCGGCACTTCCGTAAAAGTGACGATTCCCGCATCAAGCTGGTAACCCTTTCTGCACCGGAACGGTACTGTAAGGCAACCATGACGGTTTCATACCGCCGCGCTGCTGCAAAGTGGTTCTATGAAAGCAAAAAACTTGTCACTCTGCTGAACCCTCAGCAGATATTATTCCTTTGAGCATATATATGATAGGTCTCAAAAGAACGCTCGTAGGCTCACAGGTCATCATTTCAGGCTATTGACGGCCGTTTTGCCGTTAATATATACAGGCAGCACTGCACGATTCACGGAAAGCTGTCCTTCTTCTGATCCGCACAGTTGACTATATGCAAAAAACCGGCGTGCATTCAGTTGATATCCGATGCGGATAAAAGTTGTGAGCAGAACTGTAAAGGTGCGGTATTACCTGAGCAAAAAAACTTAAAAGAGGGGATGTCATGTTTAAGTTACTCTTCAAAAACATGAAGCCAAAAAACTGGATCTCGGTCTTCGCAATTTTGCTGCTGACACTGGGCGAAGTTTTCTTCATGATGCAAATCGTTTCATACATCAGTTTGCTGACAGGCGCTGTACAGGCAAGCCGAGAAAACGGTGTAGCGGAAATCTGGTGGTATGGTCTTTATATGGTCATCTGCGCTATTATGATGGCGGCTATCGAGGTCATTATCCGATTCGTAGCCAGTGCAACAGCCAGCAGTACCGTTACCAATCTAAGACAGAAAATGTATGAGAGAGTCAACAAATTTGCTATTGCGGATTTTGCTTCTTTCTCCACCGAGTCTTTGATTACCAGAACTACCAACGATATGCAGAATGTCCATATCGCATGGATCACATTCTTAAAGACTGCGTTCTTAGCGCCTGTCGTTATGATCTGGTCTGTCATTCTTCTGCTGCAATATGCTAATCAGTCTCTGACTATCGTTACTGCCGTATGGCTGGTAATCCTCGTCGTTGTCGTTATCGTTTTGCTGATGATGCTGACGCCGAAGTACAAGGTAGTTCAGAAGCTGACCGATGCTCTTAACGTTGCTTCCAGAGAGAACCTGACCGGTGTCAGAGTTGTCAGAGCGTTCAACGCTGAGACCTATCAGGAAAACAAGTTTGAAAAAGTCAACTATGCTTTTACAAAGGTACAGATCTTTGCCGGTAGAGTTCTGTCCGTCTTTACTCCGTTCGTTATGATGGTCATGACAGGTCTTTCTCTGTCTATCCTGTGGGCAAGCGCCTATGTCCTCAACGGTATGGATATGGAAGCTGCCAAGCAGTCTTTCAGCGCAACCAACGCCTTCGTAATGCTTGCCAGCCAGATCATTATGTCCTTCGTACTGATTGTAACCCTGATCGTTATCTGGCCGAGAGCAAGCGTCAGTGCAAAACGTATTGACGAAGTTATTACTCACGAAGTATCTGTTCTTGATCCGGAAAATCCCGTTGATTTCAAAAATGCAGGTACAATAGAATTCAAAAATGTCGGATTTGCTTATCCCGGATCTGACAAAGAGGCTGTTTCCGATATCAGCTTCAAGGTAAAACAGGGTGAGACAATTGCATTTATCGGTGCTACCGGCAGCGGTAAAACCACCATTATCAACATGATCCCCCGTATGGCTGACTGTACACGAGGCGAAGTGCTCGTAGACGGCGTTAACGTCAAAGATGTACGCCAGAAGGATCTGAGAGACCGTATCGGTTATGCACCCCAGAGAGGGTTCCTCTTCAAGGGCAATATCAAGGATAACATCGCCTTCAAGGATTCCGATATGACGCTCGCTGACGTTCGATGGGCAGCAGAAATTGCAGATGCTGACGGCTTTGTTATGAAGAAGAGAAACGAGTATGATTCCGAAGTTGCTCAGGGCGGTACTAACTTCTCCGGCGGTCAGAAGCAGAGACTATGTATTGCAAGAGCGGTTGCTGCCAAGCCTGAAATTCTTATCTTTGATGACTCTTTCTCCGCTCTCGACTATAAGACCGACAAAACGGTCAGAAGTCGTATTGCACAGCAGCTTCCCAATGCAACAAGAGTTATCATCGCTCAGCGTGTCGGTACCATTATGGACGCAGACCAGATCGTCGTACTGGACAACGGTAAGATGGTTGGCATCGGCAAACACTATGACCTTGTCAGAAATTGCCCTGTCTATCAGGAGATTGCTTTATCACAGCTTAGTAAGGAGGAGTTAGGATTATGAGTACAAACGTAAACACTCCTGCTAAAGAAAAGAACAAGCTGGGCAGCCTTTTCAAGGCGTTCAAGCGCTATCTTGTTCCGTTTTTCATCTCGATCATACTTCTGATCACATCTGTTATTTTCACTATTCTGACACCCGGTACGATCCGCAGCCTGACAAACGAAATCTCACCGGTCGGCAAAGAGGCTGTCGGCGGTAATTTCTCCATCAATATGGACAGCGTGACGCACTATGCACTGCTCCTTGTTATGTACATAGGTATTGCCTTCCTTTGCGGTTTCCTTTCCGGTTTTATTCTTAACACCATCATTCAGAAGTTCTCAAAGGATCTGAGAGGTCAGATCTCTTCCAAGATCAACAAGATGCCTCTGAATTATTTTGACACCACTCAAACCGGTGATATTCTTTCCGTTATCACCAACGACGTAGATATTCTCAGCACATCACTGCAGAACTCCGTGGGTATGCTGGTACAGTCCGGCGTTATGCTGATCGGCGTTTTCATCGCTATGTTCATCGCCTGCTGGCAGATGGCACTTGTCGTTGTTGCGTCCCTCCCCATTATGCTGATTATTATCTCCCTCACCTTTAACTATGCACTCCCCTTGTTTGATAAAAACCAGAAGGTTCTCGGCGACGTTAATGCTACTGTTGAAGAAAACTATTCCGGTCAGCTCGTTATCAAGGCTTTCAACGCTGAAGACAAAAAGATTGCTGAATTCAAGGAGAAAAACGATCTTTTCGGTACGATTCTGTACAAATCACAGGCCTTCGGCAGCCTGATTGAACCTGCCATGCAGTTTGTATCATATCTGACTTATGCCGCAGTTCTGATCGTTGCAGGTCTGCTCTTTGCCAACGGCATTATCTCCGATATCGGTATCATCACCGGCTTTATCGTATACGTATCTCTGTTCCAGGAGCCTCTGGCACAAATCGGTCAGGCAAGCTCCACCATTCAGCTCGGTACCGCTGCCTGCAACAGAGTGTTCAACTTCCTTGAGCAGGAAGAACTTCCCGATGAAGGCAACAAAAAGCAACTTCTCGACCACAAACATATCCGCGGCGAAGTTGAATTCAAAGACGTTTGCTTCGGCTACGATCCCAAAAAGCTTACTATTACAAACTTCTCCGGTAAGATCAAACCCGGTATGAAAGTTGCTATTATCGGCCCCACCGGCGCCGGTAAAACCACCTTGGTTAACCTGCTGATGCGCTTCTATGAGATTACCAGCGGTGATATCTTGGTTGACGGCGTTTCTATCAAAGATATGTCCCGTCAGGAACTGAGAGATATCTTCGGTATGATTCTGCAGGAAACCTGGGTTATCAACGGCACACTCAGAGAAAACATCGTCTACAACCTCAAGAACGTGGACGAAAACAGACTGCAGAAGATTCTCGAGGAAACCAACCTCAGCCACTATGTGTCTACTCTGCCCGATGGTCTTGATACCGAGATTCAGAAAGAAAGCGCTCTTTCTGCCGGACAGAAACAGCTTGTCACCATTGCCAGAGCAATGACAGAGAACGCTCCGATGCTGATTCTCGACGAAGCAACCAGTAACGTCGATACCCGTACAGAGATCCTGATTCAGAAAGCAATGGATTCTCTGACAAACGGCAGAACAAGCTTTGTTATTGCACACAGACTTTCTACCATTAAGAACGCCGACCTGATCTTTGTTATGAAGGACGGTAATATTGTAGAAACCGGTAATCACGATTCCCTGATGGCACTCGGCGGTCTCTACAGCGAAATCTACAATTCTCAGTTTAACTGATGTATAACATTAACGGATAAACTGCTTGCCTGAATGATGCTGTTCTTCCGGACGATCGTTTGACAAAAACAACCGGACAACAACGAATGAATATTCCTTGTGTCTGACAACAACAAACTGCCTGCTGCAAACAAGCCAATCGGCTTGTACACAGCAGGCAGTTTCTTTTTTCGAACAGAATGACTTCCCCGGTATGATTGATCTTTGTTCCGAAGGAATGCAATAGGCAAAAAAAGAACAGATACTTTGCTTTCCGAACAGGAAGTCATTTATCTTTTTCATACTATTCTCAAATCAATAACGGACAGCTTTAATGATGAAGCAATGAACGTCAGGGGTAAAGCCCACCGACACCCCCTGAATACGAAGTCTGATGTATGATACAATAAACTCCTGAACATATAAAAATTGATCCCGCACCATTTGAAAAGGCTGTCAAATCTTTTAGTTGAGATTTCCCTTTATATGATAACAGCATCAATACTCCCCTAACGTCTTGCGGTTTAACCGGCTGTTTGCATCAATATATTTGCCGTTTTCTCCGTTTCTTGAAGTATTGTGACAATCTCCTATGCAATCGAACGGAAATTAACGCACTTACCCTCAATTAATCGTGTCAGACACCTGCATCTTTTGCTGCTTCTGCCTGTGCGCTTTAGCATTTCGTGAACTACCCAATATCTAAAGCCAATGGGCTTCCTGCTTTATTCTCCTCGTAACCTACTGACACCCAAGCGTCAGCTCGAACTGAACCGTCCCTGCAATTCTTTTTTTCAGTTCAAAGTTCAGACTCATGGAAATCCATTTTCAACACTTCAAAGCCGACATCATATTAAGTCCTGCTGATTTTAAAAATTACTTTCCGGATAATCAGCGGTTTTAGAAAAGGGGGCTTCTGCCTGCGGCGAACACCTCAAGCACCGACCAAGCCGACAGGCGGGGTAGGAGAATGCGCCTTTTTCCTCCGGAAAAGGCTTTTCCCCATGTAACTGCCCCGACAAAATTGATTCCCGTGGTTCAGACTGTAATGACTTGATTTTTTTCCTTTTTTGGGTTACACTTAATGCATCAAGTTCACTCTCTATTCTGAAAGGAGATTCAGACTATGGAAATGATACAGAGTTTTTCCGTAGATCATACAAAGATTATTCCCGGAATTTTTACCAGTCGTGTTGACAGGGTAGACAACGGTATGGTAACTACCTACGATATCAGACTGAAAAAGCCCAACAGAGAACCTGTCATTGACGTGGCAGCTATGCACTCCCTCGAACACATTATTGCCACTTTCCTCAGGAATGATGCCGAATGGAAAGACGAGATCATTTACTGGGGACCGATGGGCTGTCTGACCGGTTTTTATCTGATTCTCAAAGGAAACCGGTCGCCACGGCAGATTTTCGACCTGATGCTGAACACCTTCAAGGCCGTAGAGCATACAGAAGAAATTCCCGGCGCAACTCCGGTTAACTGCGGTCATTACCTGATGCATAATCTGGCGATGGCTAAGTATTATGCAAAGGAATTTGCAGATTATCTGGAAAAAAATGCTGATAATCCGGAAATCTTTGAATACCCCAAAGCCGAAAGATTAATAACCGACGAAGGAAAACATTTCTACGATTCCTGAATCACCAACCACATGGGATACGATTGAGCAGCAGACGATTTCCGTTTCGGTTCGGCTTCTCGTATTATGCTTTTCACTTCATCTTTCGCTCTGCGCCAATTGTTTGCGCCAAAAAAGACGAGGTGCAGGCAAATCCGGTGCCTGAACAGTCAACGTGAATCTGAAACTGCATTTGCTGAACTGAGATCAGAAACAGCCGGAGCTGAACGATGAGGACTCCGTAGTGGCGCTTTCCACCTGCACATACGATTATGAAAATGCCCGGGCATTGTTTGCAGGAAAACTAATATGGAGCCAAAAGATCAATTTCGGATAGCGTATGACGTGGTTTATATTTCTGAAGCTATTGCTTTACTATAGACCAATGGATCCTTATTAAATTATACTATGAATGCACTAAACCGGGCAACCCTTTCGGGCTGCCCGGTTTAGTTTTTGAGCTGTCTTAGCGTGACAGCCCCTTTGTGTTTATTCGGTTATTTTTATCAGAGTAGGATTCGGGTGATCGTCTTCATCCTTTGAGCCGAGACCAAGCTGACCACGATCGTTAAGCCCCCAGATGTACAGGCTGCCGTCTTCTGTTATCGCTGCGCTGTCATGACTTCCCGTGCTGATGATTGAGACGTTGTCCATTATCTTTGTCGGAACTTCGTGGCTTGATAATGTGCCGTCGCCGAGCTTACCGAATTTGTTGCTTCCCCAGGCGTAGAGGCTGCCGTCTTTTGTAATCGCTGCGCTGTGGTCGCCGGCCAAGCTGACGGACACGACGTTATCCATGACCTTTTCCGGGCGAAAGCGAGCGTACACCGAGTCGATGCCGACCTGACCCATTTTATCATTTCCCCAAGCGTACAGGGTCCCGTCGGCAGTGATTGCCGCGCTGTGGTCACTTCCCAGACTGACGGAGACAACATTGTCCATTATTTTTGTCGGGGTCGGGTGATCGTCGAAATCCGACGATCCAATACCGAGCTGACCGTATTTGTTTTCTCCCCAGGTGTACAGGGTGCCGTCGGTAGTTATCGCCGCGCTGTGACAATTTCCCAAGGATACGACTGCGACGTTGTCCATTATCTTTTCCGGGGTCGGGTGAGGGAAGTTTACACCGACACCCTCCGATAAGCCGGTGCCAAGCTTGCCTATTTCGTTATTTCCCCAAGCATACAGGCTGCCGTCTTTTGTGATCGCTGCGCTGTGGTCGCCGGCCAAGCTGACGAATACGACGTTGTCCATGATTTTTGTCGGGGTGTTTTTGTTGTCTCTTGTGCCATCGCCGAGCTGACCGCTATCGTTCCACCCCCAGGTATACAGGCTGCCGTCTTTTGTAATCGCCGCGCTGTGGAAGGTTCCCAAGGATACGACTGCGACGTTATCCATAATCTTTGTCGGGGTGAGTTTGTCTTCCCAAGTTCCGTCGCCGAGCTGACCGCTTCCGTTAGCTCCCCAAGTGTACAGGCTGCCGTCGGCTGTTATCATGGCGCTGTGGTTGAATCCCAGGCTCACAGGCGAGCTCTTGGTTTCGATCTGTATGTTTGGCGTTGAGGTGTGGTTATTTTCGCTTGAAACATCTTCGCTCGCATCTGATAAGTTTGCGCTTATCGTTTGCCGATCACTGTCGTTTTTATGCTTCTTCCGGGATGATTCCTCTTCACTCCCGCAGCCTGAAAGATAGAGCATCATAACCGATGCAAGGAGTACAGAGGTGATTTTTCGTAGTTTCATAAAACACCGGCCTTTCATTTTTTTCGGCATAAGCTTACCCCATTTGACTAAACTAACAATAATCTAACAAATATCTAACAAAATAATTGTTACTAACAAAATTATATCAGACATACAGCAACTTGTTCATACCTTCTATGTACTCCACAACTGCACCTCTTCGCATTTGTTCTTATATCAGATCACAGTCATGCTATGGTTTGATATAAGAGCAAATACAAAACTACCAATCTTATTTGCTCTAAAACTACAACTAAATACAAGCAACAAGACCGAAGATACAAAGGTCGCAGGATAACAGTTATACCCGTATGGGTATCGGCTTCTGCCGTGCCATGACTTCCGATACAATTCGGAACGAGCAAGCCAATTAGAAAA
>JBGUWM010000237.1:0-2212 GCA_045221175.1 Acutalibacteraceae bacterium
GCTTGTTCACGGCTTGGCAGGAATAGGCAAAACGGAAATCTGCAAGGCTGTTTACCAAAAGATCAAAGAAACCCACCCTGATTTTTCCATGCCGTTCGTCGATATTACCGATTCGGTCGGTTTGCCTGATTTTTGGGAACGTTTTGCAAAAGGATTGGAAATTGAAACAAACGGCTTGACCGAAAACGAAGTAATTGAACAAATAAATTCCAAAGTCGAAAATGGGTCGTATACGCTCTATCTTGATAACTTTGAGGATATTTTGAACGCTTTGGACGAAGCAGAACGGAACGAGTTGACCGATTCACTCTATGAATTGACCGAGAATCACCGACTAAAGTTGCTGATATCAAGCCAGTTGAAGGTCAGCTTTGGTAAATGCGTAAAGATAAAGCCCTTGGACGACAAAGCAGATGTAAATGATTTACCGTGGGACGAGCTTTTGGGTCTGAGCCAGACTAAGTTGTTTGTTGAAAAGCTTGGCAGAGAACCGGATGATTCCGAACGTGATTCGTTCAGAACCCTTCTATGTGAATTAAGCGGACACCCTCTTTCGATCATCATTACCGCCTTGTACGGCAGGGACTGTGATTCGATCAATGAATTACAGGGGATTTGGCTGGAGGCGGAAGAACATATTCCGGGTGATAATAAGGAAAAACATGAAAGCCTGCGGCTTGCGATCAAGCTTCCGTGGCAAAAAATCAAGACAAACCAAGCCGCTGTATTCCGCTGGGCACTGCACGCGCGCAGCGTGATGCCGATTGATCCCGATACCTTTACTGAGCTGAACGCCGCTCGGGAAGAACCCTTTTCTTATAAAGCATGGGTAAGCGGCGGCATATTACTGCGCAGGTACGGCATGACGGAGAAAACGTCCGATCGAAAAGAGCGCATGCTGCTTTCTTTAAAAAAGCTTTTTCCCAAGCTCGGCAAGGAAACTGAGAACGTACTGAAAGAGGCGACGGAGGCATGGACACGTATATGCGGTGATATGCTGGAAAAAGGTGACGACAGAAAGAGGACAGATTACATTGCTTGCCATGACCGCGCATTATCATTTCTTCCACAATGCTTCTATTTGGCTGAACAGTTTCTTGAAGAAAATAATAGCGGACAATTGAACTGTTTGTTAGAAAATGCCGGCAACTACTACATGTTTGATGTTATTCGTTCCGTTCCCCTGCTGCAAAAGCTGGTTGAAAAAATCCCCGGTGATTTTCCGCTGCGCAGCGTGTTTTATGAACGGTTAGGCGACCTGCTGAGCCTAACCGGAGAGCCGGAAAAAGCAATGAACGCCTATGACGAAGCGGAAAAGCTATATAGGACGGTGCATGATAACCTTGGACTTGCAAATGTTTTGTTATCCCGCGGCGACCTGCTGAGCCGAACCGGAGAGCCGGAAAAAGCAATGACCGCCTATGACGAAGCGGAAAAGCTTTTTAAAGCGGAGCATTCAAACCTCGGACTTGCAAACGTTTTGCAATCCCGCGGCGACCTGTTGAGCCTAACCGGAGAGCCGGAAAAAGAAATGAAAGCCTATGATGAAGCGGAAAAGCTGTATAGGGCGGAGCATGCTAACCTTGGACTTGCAAACGTTTTGCTATCCCGAGGCGACCTGCTGAGACGAATCGGAGAGCCGGAAAAAGCAATGACCGCCTTTGACGAAGCGGAAAAGCTGTATAGGGCGGAGCATGCTAACCTTGGACTTGCAAACGTTTTGAAATCCCGCGGCAATCTGCTGATCCTAACCGGAGAGCCGGAAAAAGCAATGACCGCCTATGACGAAGCGGAAAAGCTTTTTAAAGCAGTGCATGATGACCTTGGACTTGCAAATGTGCTTCAGGGCAAAGGAGATCTAAAGCGCCTGCAAAAGGACTGGGAAGGTGCCGAAGAAATGTACAAACAGGCTCTGCCGCTGTACGAACAGGTAAAGGATTCAATGGGCAAGTGCTATACGCTGGCTGAGTTGCAGCTGTGTAAAAAACACCTTGGTGATGAAGACGGGCGAAAAAAGTGCCTTGCCGAACTGGATAAGCTTCTGCCGAAACAGTCCTCGGATGTACAGGGATACGTTAGGAGAAAGATAGAACTCGCCGATTCGCTTAAATGACGCAGCTGACCAAACGGAAAAAGCATTGAACATCTGCAAAATATCTATAAAATAAGGGGGCGACTCAAACGCAAAAAGAGCCGCCCCATTTTATTTGTA
>JBGUWM010000238.1:0-1893 GCA_045221175.1 Acutalibacteraceae bacterium
TAGTGGCTACTGCAGCAGCTGAAAAGTCAAGTAGTATGGGACAATTCAGCTATTTTATGGTACAATAGGTGCAAGGAAAAGCTACTATTTCCATCAAAAACCTTGCACCTGGAGGCCATGATGTATAAGCGCCATTTGAATCAGATCAGTCTTTTGGATGAACCAGAATACTTTGGTGGTATCGCATTAGATCCTGATAACGAGTGGGTAAAACTCGCGAAGATGATTCCGTGGTATCGATATGAAGAAGAATATGCATCATGCTTTCCGTCAGGAACAGGACAGCCCGCCTGCAGCTTTCGGATGGCATTGGGTACACTGCTGATCAAAGAACGCTATCAGTTTTCGGACGAGGAGACCGTTGCCCATATTACAATGAACCCATATCTGCAGTACTTCATTGGGCTGAGTGCTTTCACACAGAAGTCTCCGTTCGATCCGAGTATGGTGACCAGATTCAGAAAGAGGATTCGCACAAAAACTCTACAGGAAGTCAATGACATCATTATAGGACGGCCAACGAAACAGGAAGATGACGACGATGACCACGGAGAATCCGGAGGATCTGGTGGAAACAAAGGAACACTGATCCTGGATGCAACCTGTGCCCCGCAAAATATTCGGTTTCCGACAGACGCTTCTCTTCTGAACGAAGCACGACTGAATGCAGAAGAGATCATCGATGTCCTTCATGAGAACGGGCTGACATATGGGAAGAAGAAACCCCGTACATACAGAGAAAAAGCGAAACGGCAGTACAACAGTTTCTCAAAAAGCCGGAAGAAGAGCATAAAAAGCATAAGAAAAGCAATCCGACGCCAGCTTGGTTATCTGAGACGTGATCTTGGAATTATTGATCGAATCATTGAGGAACATTCGGACTGTTTGAAACATCTTCCAAAATGGCTGCAGGATCGGCTCCCGGTGATACGAATTCTCTATGCACAACAGCAGGAAATGTTTGACTCAAACAGCCGCCGAACAGATAACAGGATTGTAAGTCTTTCTCAGCCCTGGGTAAGGCCGATTGTACGAGGAAAACAGAACGCAGATGTCGAATTCGGTGCCAAAGTGGAAATGAGCGATGTTGATGGATTTCTGCGGATAGAAGATCTTCGATGGGATGCCTTCAACGAGAGCACAACATTCCAGAATTCTGTTGAAAACTACCGCAAAGCATACGGATACTATCCAGAGAGAGTCCTGGCCGATACAATATTCCGCACCAGAGAGAATATTCGGTACTGCAAGCAACATGACATCCATTTGAATGGTCCCAAGCTTGGAAAACCCACATCTGATCCGGAACTTCGGAGACAGGAGCAGCATCTGGAATGGATAGAATCCGGAGAGCGTGGAGACATTGAGCGCCGCTTTGGGATTAGCAAACAGAACTATTCTCTTGGCTGTATTACAGCAAAGTTACAGCATACAAGTGAAGTAATGATATTCTTGTCTGTTCTGATGCTAAATTTGCAGAAGAGGCTCTGCCTCCTTTTGCGCGTTATTTTCAGATTTTATTTTGAATCGAATATTCTGCTGCTTGTGCAGTAGACACTAATTATTTAAGACGACTGGTCTTTGCAGACATTATATAGGTTAACCGTTATAATGTCTACAAAAACATTACTGAAAAATTGACAATTCAGGCAGAATAAAGCCGGAATGATTTGAAAACCATCTCTATTGAAATGCTTTTTTTCGGGTGATATAATTGTTTTATGTTCTTTTTACTGAAAAAGCCCGTAACCAGGCATTTAAGGAAAGTGAGGTCTTCCCATGATAATCAGGCATGCAACCGAGCATGATATTGCCCGAATGATGGAGATTTACAGCTTTGCAAGACGGTACATGGCGGAGCACAGCAACCCGAATCAATGGGGTCCCACACAA
>JBGUWM010000239.1:0-6471 GCA_045221175.1 Acutalibacteraceae bacterium
CACAGATGACGTCTCATGCAAACTCCGACGCGCTGACGCGCTATTAAAAGCAGACTATGTCTGCTTTTAATGGGAGTTTAGTATGATCTCAAACAGTTATGATATGACCGTACCCCTGACCGCAGATTTATCTCTGTACGTCCGTAAAGACCGGTCATATTCCCGTCCCTATCTGGTCATAAACTCAGCCTTTTCTCCCACTCCGTCTTACAATCATTCAACACGAAACCACATTAAAACCGGCTCCCGCCTAAAAGCGAGAGCCGGTTTTTTGCTTTTCCTATCTGATGATTTCTTTCGTACAATAATGCAGACATACTTATAGCCCAATGCTCCGGTCAGGACTGAAAGCTTGTCCGGCTCCTCCCCCGCCATACCTTAAAAAGCATGTTAGGGAAACAAGAAGTGCCGGGCTTTGGATATATTACTCCCCATTCTCCCGGGGAGTCGTACCGCCTTTTGCTTTAACTGCTTTTTCCCTGTTTTTGAACACGAGCTTAAGAAATATGGGACAGAGTACCGAAGAGACAACGATAAGAAGTATAGTGGGCACAAGCGGGTCGATACCAACTAACTTGTTGCCTTCATACAGGATAAGTCCCTGCCCTGTAGCGTAGATTGCAAGGGCGACCTCTCCCCTGGCGATCATTCCTACACCAATTGTCAGAGCTTCCCGGTTTGAATATCGGAAGGGTTTTGCGGTAAGCGAACATCCGAGGATCTTTCCGACTATACCCAACGCTACAAAGACAAAAGCAAAAACAAGCTCTGAGGGTCTGAAATTGCTGAAGTCGGCGCTTATTCCGATATATGCAAAGAAGATGGGTGTAAATATCATATACCCGCTGACTACTACCTTACGGTCAACGAATTTTGTGTCGCTGAGACCGCTGAGCATAAGGCCAGCCATATATGCGCCGGTTATTGCTGCGATACCGAAGAACTTCTCTGCACAGAAGGCAAAGAAAAAACACATCGCAAGAGCAAAAATGCCGGTTCGTCTCGTTTTGGGATACCTGTGCTCCAGGTTTTTGAACACTATCCTCAGTATTATACCAAGGCCTATAGTGAAGACGAAGAATCCGAGAGTTTTAAGGAGGGTTATCCAGACATTGCCCCCTCCGCCGATGCTTGTAACTATGCTCAGTAAAATAATTCCGAGAACGTCGTCGATAATAGCCGCGCTCAGAATGGTAGTACCCACCTTTGTGTTCAGCTTGCCGAGTTCCCTGAGGGTCTCTACGGTAATTCCCACGCTTGTTGCGGCAAGTATCATTCCCACAAACAGAGCGTTCAGGAATTTGCCCTCAGTAATATCTCCGCCCATAAACAGCATTGCTCCGGCAGTTCCGAGAACCACAGGAACAAGTACCCCCGCAAGGGCAATGGCCGAAGCTGCAACGCCGCTTCTTTTCAGATCCTGCAGTCCCGTTTCAAGTCCGCTTGAAAACAGGATAAATACAACACCTATCTGCGAAAAGCTTTTGAGAACATCCATTTCCTCAGGTGACGGAGCAACAAGTCCTTTAAATGCTCCGAGGTCAAACTGAGAGAATATAGCCGGACCGATGAGAAGACCGGCAAGTATCATTCCAACGACCTGCGGAAGTCCGAGCTTTCTGGTCAGCATTCCGAGAAGCTTGGTAAACAGCAATATCATGCCGCAGTAATACAGAATATTAATAACGTCAAATTCCATTTTTACCCTTCCTCACTATATATGTTACCAAAGAATTTTACTACAAATACACTTATTTTGTCAAGGCAGAGAACCCGGCGAGACCGTATGCAGGCACCTTCGGAAATTCAGTGTTTTGTCCGTTGTACCTGCTTATATCCTCTTATATCCGCTGCTTATATCCTCTTATATCCGCTGAATCTAAAAAAGATAATAAAACTTGAAATTCAGGCGGATATGTGATAAAATGGTGTGTAGCCCATATAATAGTGATTAAACTTTGTCGATCATAAAGGAGGAACTTAAATATGAAAGGCAATATTTTGAAAAAGATAATAGCCGCAATGCTTATTCTGACATTTGTGTCGGGTGCAGTGCCGCTATCGCCTTTTTCTGATATAACCGGCGGTACAATAATAACAGCTAATGCTATACCTCCGACCTCAGTGCAAATCGGTGACTATGTATTTGAAAAGGACACGGACAATCACGTACTTATTCAGAATACAAATGACTGGAACAATCTGGCTGAGGCAGTTAAAGACGGCAACGACTGTTCCGGCTACACCTTCCTGATGACGGATGACCTGTCTGTTTCAAGGCCCATCGGTCAGCAGACCGAAAATAACAACGACTCAAGAATGCGCTTTGCCGGCATCTTTGACGGAGGAAATAATACACTCACCGTCACCCTGGATTCTTCGGATCCTTACTTCGAAAAAAACACTGGCTATGTTGCGCCATTTGCGTTTACTAATAACGTTGTCATACGCAATCTCCATGTGACCGGTAAGGTTACTACCAAAGGCACATGGGCAAGCGGCCTTATCGGTTCAGCAGGCGGCACAAGTAATATTTCAGATGTGCATGTCAGCATAGAACTGGAAAACAATTATAAAACCAAAGGAACAAGCTATTCCAATCACGGTGGATTTATCGGCATTTCTGAAGGCACGGCATCCATCGTTGATTCCTGGTTCGACGGCAGTTTTACAGGTCTTGATTACAAATACTCCGGCGGATTCATAGGACTGAACAAATCAAATGGTACAGTACTTACCAACTGTCTGTTCCACCCATCCTCAATTCAGAGCGGGTTAAATGTAGAGGGCGCATGTGAATTTGTACATGATAATAAAGACAAGACCCACAAGCTGGTCAGATGCTATTCGGTAACACCCTTTGGCGAACCCCGGAACACACAGGGCATACACGTCAAAACTTCCGTAGGCGAAGGTGAAACATGTGAAGAAATAGAAGCTGCCGATGGCAATATTTATTATCATGTCACAGGCTATGCAGCATGGACCGATCTGAAGAACAGGTTTGCCGACGCTGAGGTCACCTCAATCGAACTGGACAAAGACTACATTGCCGGTTCAAATGATAAAGCCCTTATTGTTCCTGAAGGCAAGTCCCTTACTCTGGATCTGAAGGGACACACCATTGACAGAGGTCTGTACACGGAGACCGCAAAGGAAAACGGATGTGTCATCATTGTTGAAGAGGGCGCAGTTCTTGATATCAAGGATTCCGGTACCGGCGGCGCCATTACAGGCGGACATAACAGCGGCAGCGGCGGCGGTATCTGTAACTCCGGTTTTCTGACCATTGAAAGCGGTACTATCGGCGATCCCGGCAATCTATACGGAAACAAGGCTGTCGGATACGGCGGCGGTGTCTATAACGCAGCAGCCGCCACATTCACCATGACAGGCGGTTCAATAAACGGCAATGAGACCACGACCCAGGCCGGCGCATGCCAGGGCGGCGGTGTGTACGTCACAGACGGCCCTGTATCTCTCAGCAACTGCTCAATAACAAACAATAGTTCCAAAAACGCCGGCGGCGGTATTTATGTCCTGGGCGGTACGGTCACAACAACAAACTGCACCATCAAAGGCAACAAGGCCTATGCAAGCGCTACCGGCGGCGGTGTGTATCTGTATAACGGCTCATTCTCTATAGACGGAGGTACCATCACCAATAACGAATGTACAAAGAACAACGGTACCGGAGTTGGTGTATATGTTTACGGCGGCACATTCAGCGTTAAGGGTGCGGTCACCATTCAGAACAACAAATACGGCAACAAACAGAAAAACGTCTATCTGAACAATAACTCGGTCATCACCGTGGACGGTGATCTTACCGGATCCGGCATCGGCGTTTCAAAGAACGGCAATACAGGCGTGATAACCAACGGACTGGACGAATACGGCGATAAGGATAATTTCTCCAGCGATAACGGAGATTATTGTGTGCGCGTCAGAAACGACGAAGCAAACATCATGGCAGTTTACCCCGTAACAGTTTCCGAATGTGAACACGGAAGCATAGATGCCGACCCCAAGTCCGCTGCATGGGGCGATACCGTTTCTCTGAGCAACGATCCCGACACCGGGTATGAATTGGTAAAATATGTTGTAAAGGATGCCGGCGGAGAGAACGTGGAGGTTGACGTTGATCAGTTTGAAATGCCCGAAAGCAATGTGACTGTAAGCGCAATGTTTGAGCTGGCAGACTACGATATTTCTTTAGAAACAGAAAACGGAAATGTGCTCATGCAGGTCAACGACAGCGATGTCTCAACTGCCAACTATAAAGACATCGTCACATTGATCCCCGATCCCGATATGGGATATAGCCTTGTTTCCATTACCGTAACAGACGAAAATGGTGAGGAAGTAAATGTCGAGAACAGTCAGTTTGAAATGCCGCCCTGCGCTGTAACGGTCACCGCAGAGTTTGAAGCGATTGACTACGATGTCACCACAGAGGCAGCAGAAAACGGTACGATCACAGCAAAGATCGGCGAAGAAGAAATTCAGACGGCAAACTACAAAGATATAATCACACTGATCGACGATCCCGACACAGGCTATCAGCTGACATCCGTCACAGTCATTGATGATGAAGGTGATAAGGTAGTAGTTGAGAACGGTCAGTTTGAGATGCCTGCAAGCGGTGTAACTATCACCCCGGTGTTTGAACTAATAGACTACAATATCTTTAAAGAGGAAGCTGATCACGGAACGATCAAAACCAAACACGGCACAGAAGAAGTCCAGAGTGCAAATTACAAAGATATAATCACCCTGGTCATCATTCCCGAAACAGGCTATCAGCTGACATCAGTCACGGTCGAAGATGAATCCGGTGAAAGTGTAGAGGTTGAGAACGGTCAGTTTGAGATGCCTGCAAGCGATGTAACTATCACCCCTGTGTTTGAACTAATAGACTACAGTATCACCACAAGCGCAGAAAACGGTACGATCAATGCTTTTATCGGCAAAGATGAAGTTCAGAACGCAAACTACAACGATACCATAACTCTGGAACTGGTACCAGATAACGGATATTTTGTCAAGAGCGTAAGTGTCAACGGAGAAACTCTCGAAGCCGTTGACGGTGAATACTCGTTCACCATGCCCGATGATGACGTGAACGTCAGCGCCGTGTTTGAGAAAAAGGAATATACCCTTGTTCCCTTCAAGGGCGCAACCGAGACCGAAACCGGAAACATTGAGTATTACACCTGTAATGACGGAAATCTGTATGTACTTGATGGCGAGAATTATACAGAAGTCGCGGCAGATGATGTTGTTATTCCCAAGCTTCTCACCAACACATCCACAGTCGATGCTGGCGATATCGTACTCGGGGAATCCATCAGCATGTCAGCATCGGCAACAGGCGGCTGCGGCGATTACCTCTTTGCTGTTGAATACAAATCATCAACCGATACAGATTGGCAAAGTGCTGTTGCATTTACTGCCGATACAGCCCTCTCTTTCACTCCCGAAAGTGCCGGCAGATACGCGCTTCGTATGACCGTAAAGGACGAAAACGATGATGAAGCATACAAGTATTTCAACCTCTTTGTTCACAGCGAAGCAGATCTTACCAACACCATGACCGCTTCTGATGAAGAGATCACTCTCGGAAACGACCTGACTGTCACCTGTTCCGCGGAAGGCGGCTGCGGTGACTACAGCTTTGCACTTGAATACAAGTCGGCAACAGATACCGAATGGCAGAGCGCTGTTGCATTCACCAAGGAGACAGAGCTCACCTTCACTCCCGAAAAGGCCGGAAAGTATTCACTCCGTATGACTGTACAGGATGCTAAAAAAGCAAATAGCTACAAGTATGCGGGCCTGTTCGTACAGGATACAACCGAACTCACAAACGGCATGACAGCTTCTGATGAAGAGATCACTCTCGGAAACGACCTGACTGTCACCTGTTCCGCGGAAGGCGGTTACGGCGACTACAGCTTTGCACTTGAGTATAAGTCGGCAACAGACACCGAATGGCAGAGCGCTGTTGCATTCACCAAGGAAACAGAGCTCACCTTCACTCCCGAAAAGGCCGGAAAGTATGCACTCCGTATGACTGTACAGGATGCGAAAAGATCAAACAGCTACAAGTATGCTGGTCTGTTCGTACAGGATACAAACGAACTCACAAACGGCATGACAGCTTCTGATGAAGAGATCACTCTTGGAAACGACCTGACTGTCACCTGTTACGCGGAAGGCGGCTGCGGTGACTACAGCTTTGCGCTTGAATACAAGTCCGCAACAGATACCGAATGGCAGAACGCTGTTGCATTCACCAAGGAGACAGAGTTCATCTTTACTCCTGAAAGTGCCGGCAAGTACGCACTCCGTATGACTGTACAGGATGCTAAAAAAGCAAATAGCTACAAGTATGCGGGTCTGTTCGTACAGGATACAACCGAACTCACAAACGGCATGACAGCTTCTGATGAAGAGATCACTCTCGGA
>JBGUWM010000240.1:0-2728 GCA_045221175.1 Acutalibacteraceae bacterium
GTAACCGTCAAATGATTCGGCGTCTTTAACCCCACCCCCTCTCATGGTTAAATGGTAGCAGTAATATGCGCGAATTCTCACGAATTCGTACGAAACCATGCTAACCGTGCAACTGGAGGGGATCAAAATGACAATCTACGACATTCAGAATGCCCAGAAAACACCCATCTGGAAAAAGAGAATCATCGAATGCCGGTCCAGCGGGAAAAGCGTCAAGGAATGGTGCAAGGAAAATGGGCTGGATTTCACCACCTATTACCGCTGGGAAAGAAAGATCCTGGCGAACATCATCCCGGCTGAGGATTTCCATGCGCCATCAGATTTGCCGGCTTTACCGGGGCTGGATCTTCCAGTTGTTCCCAAAGAAACGAATGCCATTGTCAAAGTGGAGCTGACACTGGATCCGGAGACCCAGGATAAAATCTGCTTCTCAGTAAACGGCTTTGACTTCTGTGTCCCGGCAGATGTCAGCCGTGAATTTCTCGCCAGACTTCTGGAGGCGACAAAGATTGCTTGCTGAAAATATCGCCTACAGAAATGTCTACATCATCTGCGGGTATACAGATATGCGCAAAAGCATCAATGGCCTGGTGGCCATCCTCACCGAGAAATATCATGTTAGACCGGATGCGGAAAGTCTCTATCTGTTCTGTGGGAAGAGAGCGGACCGGATGAAGGCAATTCTTTGGGAAGAAGACGGATTTCTGCTGCTCTACAAAGTATTGACCGGATACAAATATCAATGGCCCAGAACTGCCAGTGAAGTACGCCGTCTGACCCGGATACAATATGCCCGTCTGCTGGATGGTCTGGAGATCGAAAAGAAGGTTTTTGCTCCCCCAAAGGAATTCTTCTAAGCGTTGAAAAATCTACATTTTTCTCATTCCCCCAAAAGGATTTCACCCTCTGAATATCGAATATATAATACATCGACAGGAAGGGGGTGAATGTGCTTGAACAGGCCGGAAATGAGTAACCTGTCTCCTGAAGTTCAAGTGTATATCACCTCCCTCGAAACAAATCTGGAAGAACAGAAAAATCGGATCGCGGATCTGGAAATCATGTTGCAGAATATGCAGCGGATGCTTTTCGGAAAGAAAAGCGAAAAGACAGTTCCCCAGGTTCCGGAAAGCGCCGGTGAACAGCTGAGCCTGTTCAATGAGGCGGAACAGGATGCGGACCCGGAGGTTCCGGATCCCCTGGCCACGGAAGAAATCGAGGTTGCCGCCCATAAACGGAAGAAGAATTCCCGGAAAGAACTGTTCGGCAAGTTTCCTGTACTCACCCAGGACTATCTGCTGGATACGCCGGCAAAGAATTGTGACGAATGCGGGCAGCCCATGGATCTCATTGGCAAGGAACTGGTAAAGGAAGAATACGAGCTTGTTCCCGCCCATATCGAAAAGCATGAGTTTTACCGCGGCGTTTACAGTTGCAAATGCTGTGAGCACGGTACGCCGGCATGCCTCCAATGTGTGTTTGCCAGCGAAGAAATGTGCGCGAAGTGCAAGAATCGTCCAAGAACGATTTTCAAGAAAGCACAGCTCCCGCTGGAATACAGGTATCCGTTCCTGAAACACAGCTACGCCAGCCCGTCTACTGTTGCCCAGGTCATATACGCCAAGTATGTGCAGGCGATACCGCTGGATCGGCAGGTTAAGGATTGGGAACGGGCACAATTCCCCATGTCGAAAGCTACGCTTTGTAACTGGATTCTGGAAGTGGACAAATACTACGGCAAGGTACTGGTTGAGTACATGCACCGACAGCTGCTGAAATCCCATGTGCTCCACTGCGATGAGACTCCGGTACAGGTCAACAAGGAAGAAAGCCCAGGCAAATGTCACATGTGGGTGTTCCGAAGCGGCGAGTACGAGAAAAAACAGATCGTCATTTTCGACTACCAGCCATCCCGAAAGGGGGAATGCGCATCACGGTTCCTGGACGGATACAAGAACTACTTTGTATCTGACGGATATGCAGGATATAACCGGGCCGGAGATGACGGAATCCGTTGCGGATGCTGGATTCATGCCCGACGAAAATTCATTGAGGCGTCTCCGGACAAGAAAATGCTGACACCCAGCAAGGCAAAGACCGGATTCGATTTCTGTGAGGAGATTCTTCTGGAAGAGAAGAAACTGAAAGACCTGAATCCGGAAGAACGAAAGAAGAAACGGCAGGAAAAGATCAAACCGATTATTGACCGGTTCTATTTGTGGTGCGATCAGGTCGATCCACGGGGAGTTAACAAGGATTTTGAGAAGGCATTGACTTATACACGGAATCAAAAGGAATCGCTTTGCCGTTTCCTGGAAGACGGTAATATTCCGGCACATAATAACCGTGCAGAAAACGCGATCCGGCCTTTTGTGGTCGGTCGGAAGAACTGGCTGTTCAGCCAGACCGCTAAAGGCGCCAGTGCCAGCGCGGATATGTACAGCCTCGTAGAAACGGCAAAGGCGAATGGGTTGGATGTATTTGAGTATCTGAGCTGGCTGTTCCGGCAGATTACCGCTGCCAACCATAACTTCACGGATGATTTCCTGGAAAGCCTGATGCCGTGGAGTGAAAAAGCCCGAGAAAACTGTTGATCTGAATGTCGCAATTTGTTCAGAAAGAGAAATACCCAACTCATGAAAACGACTCCCCTGCTAAGGGAGTCGCTTTTCGATATGGAATAATTTGACCATATTGTGACATCAACGCTGAATCATTTGATGCTTAC
>JBGUWM010000241.1:0-13342 GCA_045221175.1 Acutalibacteraceae bacterium
CAATCTTCCCGATGCCGATGATGTTACCGTTGATGACGCGGCCGACATCTATGACGCAAGGGATGCTTATGACGATCTGACCGATGACCAGAAGGCGCTTGTCAGCGAAGATGTACTTGCAAAGCTCGTAGCAGCAGAAGAAGCACTCGAAGCACTCCAGCAGGCAGCCGCTACAACCTACACCGTAACCTGGAAGAACGGCGACACCGTTCTTGAAACAGACACAGATGTAGAAGAGGGCGCAGACCCGATCTACAACGGCGATACACCCAAAAAGGCACCCGAAAACGGCGACACCTATGAATTTGACGGATGGACACCTGATATTGTCCCGGTCACCCAAAACGCAGAATATACCGCAAAATTCAAGACCATTAAGCTTACAAACACCTCAGTCATGGACGAGGATGATATCGAACTGGGAAGCTCTGTTACAGTATCTGCGTCCGCAGAAGGCGCTTCCGGCGCATACCTCTACGCCATTGACTACAAGACTGCATCCGACACCACATGGACCCGTGGCGTCGCCCTGACAGAAGATAAACAGCTTACCTTTACTCCCACCGCTGCCGGAAAGTATTCTCTCCGCTTTGTGGTGCAGTATGAAGGAAAGCTCAACGCTTACAAGTATGCAACTCTGATGGTGCATGAGACAGGAGACCTCACGAACCTGATGGAAGCTGCAGCCGACGACCTCGCCCTTGGCGAAGAGCTCACTGTCACCTGCGAAGCCTCCGGCGGCTATGGCGACTACCGTTACGCTGTTGAATACAAGACCGAAAATGATGCTCCATGGCAGAGCGCAGTTGCCCTGACGACCGACACCGCCCTGACCTTCAATCCCGAAAGTGCCGGCGTATACATCCTTCGTCTGACAGTAAGAGACGCAAAGGGAACCAACGCCTACAAGTATGTCAAGGTCTTTGTCCGCAATGAAGGAGACCTGACCAACGACATGACGGTATCATCCACCGACATCACCATCGGTGAAGCACTCACCGTCACCTGCGAAGCCTCCGGCGGCTACGGCGGCTACCGCTACGCTCTTGACTGCAAGAGCGCATCCGACACCGCATGGCAGAGCGTGGTCGCCCTGACGACCGATACCGACATGACCTTCACTCCTGAAAGTCTCGGCGCATACACTCTCCGTCTGAGAGTCTGTGATGCAAAGAACAATAACGTCTACAAGTATGTCAAGGTCCTCGTCCGCAGCGAAGAAGATCTGACCAACGAAATGACGGTATCAGCTCCCGAGATCAACCTTGGGGAAGATATCACCGTCACCGGCGCTGCCTCCGGCGGCTGCGGCGACTACCGTTACGCTGTAGAATACAAGACCGGAACCGATACCACCTGGCAGAGCGCAGTCGCCCTGACGACCGATACCGAACTGAAATTTACTCCCACTGCAGCCGGAAAACACACCCTCCGTCTGACCGTGCAGGACGCCGGCAAGAAAAATGCCTATCAGTATGTTTCCGTAAATGTTAACGAGGCATAAGGACAGGCTTTCCGGAATATGTCAGCCTGCAGGCAGTATTATATGACCGACCTCAGTGACACTTCATTCCGGATCTGCCGGAACGGTATTACGCAGGACATCTGTTTATTATGGACATACCCGTCAGCCGTGCCGCGCAAAACGATACGATATGACCGTCCATAAATAAACCTGCGTCATGTCCGGATGTATCCGGTGATGCTTACAAAATCAAAAACAGACACAAAAAGGCGGCTGCCCTCTGTCAAAGGAGAGCAGCCGTTTGTATTGTTGTCCATTTGTTCCTGTTCCTCACGGAGTTTCTTTCCGCTTTATGCGCTTTATTGACTTTCTGCTTCCTGATCCGTTATCATGACATTAAAAGTCAGCGAATTTAGGAAAGGGGGTCCGGGGGTAACCCTTTTTTCGCCAGAAAAGGGTTCCCCCCGTATGACAGGACACAACAAACTCCACCGCGCCCGACGGGGAAACGTTGGAGTTTGTTTTAGTTTTCTTTTCTGCGGGCTCCCGCAAGAACAATGACCAATGCCGAGAATAATGCCGCTGCCGCGAAAACGGGATACGCCGCCGTGTCTCCTGTTCCTGCGGGAGTGTCGGACGGCTTCGCTGCCGGGGGTTCCTCGGACACCACTGATACCGGCTCGGGCGGAAGGTCCCGGAGCTTTACCTCGAAAGCTGCGTCTCCCACAAGGGGCGGTGTGGTAAAGCAGCCGTCTGTGAGCTGTGAGGTCACGTCTTTGCCTCCGAAGAATACCTTGTCCACAGCCTTTCCGTCGTCGGGAAGGATACGGAAGGTATGAACGGACTGACGTTCAAATATCACACGCCCGTCCATGACTTTGCCGTTTTCCTCTATCCTGCAGCTGCCGGCAGTAAAAGTGATCTCACATTCTGCCGGAACGGTCGTGGATATGGCCACTCCTTTTTCTTCGGGGACCTGGGCGTATACTGTAATGCATGACATACAGAACAGCAGCGCCGAAATAATAATAATTGCTGTTTTTTTCATCCGGAGAGGTCACCTCCTCCATAATGATGATCCTGACTTATACTAAACTCCCATTAATAGCAGACTATGTCTGCTTTTGATAGCGCGTCAGCGCGTCGGAGTTTGCATGAGACGTCATATGTGCGTATGCACATATGGGCGCAGCCTCGGGCGGCGCTTTTTCCGATTAAAAGTGTCAGCTTTTTCTCGGAAAACAGTATGACAAAATAACTGTTACTAACAAAATTATATCAGACAGGCATCAGAATGACAACGAGAAAGAAGTCAGAAAAATTACTTCAGATAGGTTTCTTTTATTCTTTTCTGTCGGTAATAGGGGGACACTTATTGCAAACCGGTGAAATTGATGCTGTTTAAAAATGTGTAACAAATCATTGACAAGCCAACATTTGTTTTGTATAATTATTACAAACATCGGTTTATTGGTTTATTCCGGGATCATTCCCGGTATCCGGGAGTATACCAAGAAGGAGCTTGCAAGGCTATGATGAACTTATTTAAAATGACAGAGCGGACTTTTCGTTTGAATATAATATAAGCACATTCCATCGGATAGGTATGCCGGATCGGGTGTGCTTTTTTCTTATATACAATATGTGCCGGAGGTGTTGTGTCTGATGCCGTCAACTGAGGAAAAACCCATAACGGGCTCCAATGAAGGGTTTGCCGATGAGGAAAAATCTATAACGGACTCTGACGGAGATTTTACCGAACAAGCAGAAAACTGCAAAAAAAAGCAGAAAAAACACAGATCTCCCATGACGCCGGTACAGATCCTCCTTCTGAATCTGCTGATCGTTATTACGGTTCTGTGGCTCCTTTTCGGTTTTGTGATCGGTGTGGCTATAGCGCCGAATGATGATATGTCTCCTGCCGTAAGATCAAAGGATCTGTTGCTGTATTACAGACTGGATCAGTCCTACCTTGCGCAGGACACTGTGGTCTTTGTTAAAAACAACACGACCTATATCGGAAGAGTGGTGGCTGTGTCCGGAGACAGTGTGGATATCTCGGATGACGGTAAGCTTATCATCAACGGTCATACCGTTTCAGAGCCGGAGATCAGGAATGCAACGCCCCGCTATGAGGGCTTTGTGAAATATCCGGTGCAGCTTGGAAACGATGAGTATTTTATTCTTGCCGATGCAAGAGGCGGCGCAGAGGACAGCCGCTATTTCGGAACCGTTGAACGTTCCGAAATATACGGAAAAGCATTCGCATTGATCAGAAGGCACGGAATATAAAGGCGGCGGAAAGAAAATGAAACGGCTGGATCAATTTGCAAAATCGGCAAACGACGTGCTTATGATATTGATCGCGCTTGTTGCCGGCGTTATGCTCATGTCAGGTCTTTATGTCCTGAATGATATCTTCTACACAAACCGCTCTGCATTCATTTCTTATGATCTGCTGCAGTACAGGCCAAAAGCACGGGAGGAAGATAAGACCGGGGATAATGGCTTTGAAGATCTTGAGAAGATCAATCCGGATACCGTGGGCTGGATAGAGATCTTCGGCACAAATATCAACTATCCCGTTGTACATGGAAATGATAATCTGGAATATATCAACAAGGATATTTTCGGTTACAGTACGGCATCAGGCTCGATCTATCTTGCCGCTGAAAACAATTCGGATTTCAGTGACTGGTACAATATGTTCTACGGACATCACATGGAAAACGGGGCAATGTTCGGGGATATCGAAAAATACCTTGATCCCGAATTCTTCAATTCTCACACGGACGGCATCATCCAGACCAAAGACGGGAATTACAGTATTCATGTGTTTGCATGTGTACGGACAAATGCGTATGAAGAAACTGTATATCAATTAGAGTCCGATTCGGAGGACCGCTATCCTGAACTGAAAAAATATATGGAGGAGCATGCGGTCAATCACACCGAGATACCGGATAATATATCCGACGGTTATATTCTTGGGATGTCGACCTGTACCAATGCCGTAACGGACGGCAGGATCGTGCTCTTTGCAAAAGTGTCCCCGTGGGATGACGAGAAGGACGGAATTGCTTCTGAGCGCATCACCACGGTAGATACGGCTGCATCCGATACGAAACAATTGAATGCAGCCGGACATAAAATCCGTGAAGAAAGCTGGGCATTTCTCAACCTGATGTGTCTGATCTGTACTTTCCTGACACTGTTTCCGTTATGGGCTTCCAAGAAAAAATTCGGACAGTTCTCTTATTCAAGGAAAATGTGTCACAGACTTGAAAAGCAGATAAAGGACGAACAAAATGATGAGAAGCAGGATGAAGACGACAGACAAAAAACCGTCGGAGATCTCCGCAGCTTTATAAAAAAAGGACATATCGGCATCTGTATCGAGATAGGTATGCTGATCCTTTCGGCGGCTGTATTTTTTATAACCGAGGACATTACAGGACGTATGGTAATACGCGACAGGTGGACATGGCTTATGATACTGATCGCCGCAGCGGCATTGACCGCTGATTTCATTTGTCTGCGATACAGAGGAAAGCTCCCCGAAGAAACAGAGGTCAGCAAAGAGACAGAGGTCAGTGAAGAGACAGAGATTGCCGGAGAGGATCAGAATAAATCGGGTCATGGAGGTGATACGAAATGAAACGAGAGTATATTAAAAGAATAAAAAGCAGAAAAGCATTGGCCTATTTTGTGAGTATATTATTGATACTCTCATTCATATCGGCAATAGCAGCAAATACACCCCTTGTTATGGCGCGGTCCGATCAGGATACGGCGACAGAACAGGCAGGGGGATCGGAGTATCAGACTGTCGGTTCATTTCCGGGAGAGGACAAAACGGAGACAGAAACTCCGGACGGTACTATGCCGGTCAAGGAAGTCGGTGTGAAGTCCTTGGATGAATATACCGGCAGCGGCACGACGGGGGAGCAGGAGCCTGATCCTGATAACCCTCCTGCCGTGACACAGAATGAAACCGTCGGGCTGAATGCAGGTCCTGACTCCTGTGTATATGCCGTTTTTTACGGGCAGTACGATGACAGAACAGGGACCTTCCCGATCCTTGCAACACGGCGGGGCCGACTGGTGCAAAATGAAACTGCCTCTGAGTCGGAGGCGGAGTTTGATCTTGACGATCTGACGGCAGTTTATGACGACGATGAAAAAGAGGAAGGCGCGCCTCCCTCAATGCGGTTTGCGGGCTGGACTACCGAACCGGTCAGGGATAATACGGCCGGCGCAGCGACAGATATATTACAGAGTCCCTGCACATTTAAGGTGTCGGAGGATCCGGAGGACAGAGTCGTTCGTCTGTACCCTGTTTTTGAACCGATACGCTGGCTTGAATTTGACACGAACGGATCGGGTGCGGCGTATATCGCGCCGGAGTCTTTTCCTGAGAATGAAGGCTTTGTTTTCGATAATCCCCTTCCTGTGCGTTCAGGATATACCTTTCAGGGCTGGTATACCGAAAAGGAGGGCGGCACTCAGGTAACCGATGCCGCGCAGAATATTATTTCTGCGGTCAATACATCCGCACTGGAAGTCAGAAACGGAAGGCTGTTCATCAAGGAGCCGTATCTGCAGGTGAAACTCTATGCACACTGGGCGCCGGGCGATTCGCAGTATACGGTGCTGATATGGAAGCAGAAGGGAACCGATGACTGGGACGCAGCAGAAAAGTCCTATGACCTTGCAGAAAGCTTTTCGGTTCCGGCTGTCACGGACAGTACCGCTTCCGTTTCGGATCGGTATAAAGAGCTTGCCGAAAAAAACAGCATCAATTGCAGGAGTGAATATCAGGGCTTTTCCTACAGAGACTGCAGCGGGGATAAAACCGTGACCGGTGACGGAAAAACGGTCCTTGATGTGTATTATGACAGAAATGTACATACATTTACCTTTAAGTCGGAGGATGCTGTCATCCATACCGTAAAAGGTCTGTACGGGTCTGATATCAGCGGAATATGGCGCTTTACCGGTACGGACGGCATAGCCTATCCCCGTACAGATACCTGTACATCATGGCAGCCCTCAGGCTCGGCTGCTTATACCGCAGGCATCACACAGATGCTTATGATGCCTGATGAGGACATCACCTTCACCCACACATCAACAGACGGAACCAAGGGATATTTCCACTATTATGTTGAAGCTCTTCCGGGAGCCGAAAATACAAGAACATTCAGCGGAAAGGAATTTGTCCCTTATAATGAAAATACGGAGACGGTCGAGGGTGATCTCGGCACGATCGATCATGAGGCTGACTTCTTCCTGATCGAAGGCTTTGAAAGACTGCAGGCAGCGACTGCAGACGGAAATACTGTTGCTGCCGGCAGTGATACCTCCTGGGACAGTCCGGGGAAAAATGACATTTACTTTTACTATCTCCGGAGCTCCTATACAGTGGAATTTGTCGATACGAATGACAATAGTATGATCCTTGATGAAAGTGTACTGTATCAGGACAGTCTTGAAGATAAGGTTCCGGCAGTGCCTGACCCGCCGGAGGGGTACCGTTTCACCGGCTGGTATGCAGACCCGGGCTGTACGACTGCCGTGTTCTTTCACGAACCGACACAGGCTGAGATCGATGCCGTGACGGATAAGGACGGAGACGCGCGTTATCAGGTATATGACAGAATGCCTGCCGGGGCGCTTCGCATATACGCCGGCTGGGAAACGATCCGGGATAAGATCGGGCTCGACCCCGACGGCGGCGAGCAGTCCTCCGCTCAGTCAACGTTTATCCGGGAGCCGGATAACGGCGATCCTGTCGGGGAATACAGTAATGCTTCCGGAGAGAATGAAGAGATCGGTACTGCAAAGACCGTCTCTGATGCAGGCGGCGGGAACGTCACGGATCCCGGAAGCGCTGTTCTCCCGGATAATGCCGGTCAGGCCGCTGACGGTGTACAGCCGGCAGATGATCCCCTATACGATGACGGACTTACAGATAAGTACAGCGAAAGCGAAACTCAGAGTGACATTCTCGATAACCCGGCATTCAGGCCGAGCGGCGGCACGGATGCAGATGAGACCGATGATACGGATGCGGCATTTATAGACAACAACACCGAAGCCAGGTTGAAAAAGACTTCTCCTGCCCCGGTGACAGGTGTCGGAAAGCAGTCGAAGACCCGTGAAGTCAAAGGGAGAAGCGCTTCTCCTATCCCCGTCACAGGCTTCGGAGAGCAGACAGCGCCATATATCGTTGTTCCTGCCATTATCCTGATAGCTGCCGTACTTGTGTTTATCTGCCGAAAGAAGGGGGGAAAGCAAAATGAATCCTCTTCACTCTGACGGCAAAAGCTTCAAAGCAAGATCCAGAGATAAACCTCTCCGGAACAGTCACCACTACTCATACAGCTTTACGGCGCCATATAGTGCCGGTTATCAAATCATATTTAACTAATGAAAGGATGAAAAATATGAAAAAGAGTTCGTTCAAAAAAGTAATGGCCTCAACAGCGGCGATCTTTACCATTGCTGTGCTGACAGCTTCCGGTACAAGTGTTTATGCGGTAGATACGCCTACTGCCGGTAATATCCCTGCAAAACAGCTGGGAACTCCTGCATCTGCTGCGACTGTTACCGTGAATAAGGATATTGTACTGTTCAACGCAGACGGCAGTCAGATCCTCTCACCGAATGTTACTTACTCCTATGAGATCACGGGGGCGAATGTTACAAATGCATCGATCAATACAAAAAATGAGAGAGATGAGACGGTCATTCTTTCTGTAAGACCCGGTGTCATTGAAGCTCTTTCTACAGCAAATGATGTTCCTGAAACCACGGAAAAGGTAGAAGGAAGCATTACCTTCGGTGCTGCAGACGATGAACACAACAATAATTCGGAATTGCACGATGCAAACCGGAATCCTGATACTAACATTGATCTCTCAAAGAAAGTAAGCAGCTCTATGACGATCACTGTGGATGCCGGAATAATTTACGACGTCGACAACGATGGTCAGCAGGACAACGGACCCGGCGTGTACCGCTACAAGATCGAGGATATTACAAGCGACGAGACGCTGACCTCTTCGGGAATCCAGAGAGGTGGGGCAGATAGTTCGATCTTTCTTGACGTATACACGAAGTACAACGACGAATCGACCGGTCTGGAAATCTACGGCTATGTAATGTTGAAGGATATGGGAGGTGCTGATAATACTTCTTTGACTTATAACGAGGAAACCCCGTTTGAATCGATCAAGATCACCGGCTTTAACACAGAATCCGAGAATGCAGCAGAATACGGTAAACAGACTGTTTTATTAGCTAATCTGAAATCCGACTCATACCACACCTACAATGTGGAACTCAAGCACGAGACGGCCGGCGACCTTGCCGATAGACAGCACAACTTCCCCTTCAGGGTTGAGCTTTCAAACAGCGTTGTGACCTCTAAGGCTGATTTCTGGTATCAGATCACCAAGGACGGTGCTGAAAAGACAGCAGTAAACGCGAGCCTTTCAAACGCCGGCTCATGGACGCTTGACGGAAACTCTGCCGATCCTGCAAATGACCTCCAGCTCCAGAGCGGCGACAAGATCGTTATCACAGGTCTCCCCGCCAATACGAAGCTCAAGGCAGCAGAAACAAATGATACCGACAACACATACGCGGTTTCTGCCAGAGGTAACGGAGTTGCTTTTATGCTGAAAGATGATGACGGCACTACCGACAGTTCCCTTGCTGTCGGAAACAATGGCACTGCAGAGATGAATGCTGAATTTAGTGTTTATTCTAACTCCTCAACGGATAAGATCGTGTTTACCAGTACTCTCAGTGGTATCTCCGTAACAGGACTTCTGTTCAACATTGCACCCTTTGTATTTATCACTATAGCCGGTGTGGCTCTGCTCGTTCTGGTTATAAGAAACAAGAAAAGCCCTGACAGCAAAAGCAAGCTCTGAGTAATACTGATATGTAATAAAAACAATTCTGTCTCCTCCTGCGGAAACGGCAGGGGGAGACAGAAATCTTTCCGGTGATCTTTATGGTAAAATCTATTCGGTTCTGGGCCGCTGTTGTTTTAACGGCAGCTCTGGCGTTCTGTCTGATCATGAAGTACTGCATACATACCACGAAGCAGAGCGCCCCCGTACCTTCACAAACGATCAGCTCATCTGCTCCGGTATCCGCGGCAGAAACAGTATCTGCAGTATCTGATGATACGGTCCATGAAAAAGAAGTAACTGAAATTTCAGAGGAAAAAGAAAACAGTCTTCCCCAGGTATCCGAGCCTGATGCTTCCGTTCCCTTCATCACTGATCAAAAAGTGGATGAGATAACGAAAAAAATGCAAAGGGCAGCACGCTACAGCAGTGATCTGATAGGCTGGATCTATATTGCGGATTCGGATATAGATTATCCTGTCGTTCAGGGAACAGACGATCAGTATTATCTGGATCATGCGCCGGACGGCAGCGATAATCAGGCCGGGTCGATCTTTCTTTCATACCGGTGCGCAGCTGATCTCTCTGATGCTCTGAATATCCTGTACGGACATGATATGCAGTACGGTATGTTCGGCGACATACGAAAATACAGACAGCGCGAAGAGTTTGACAGGCATCGTTACGGATGGCTGTTCACAAAGGAAGATCTGTACCGTATTGATTTTTTTGCACTTTCCGTCGTCAGCGCCTATGATGAGATTTATGATATTCCGGCAGACAGCAGCGAGTGGCAGGAAACTCTGAAGGCAAACAGTATTTATTATACCGAACCGGAGCTGAACAGTGAGGACTCCATTGTGGCGCTTTCCACCTGCACATACGATTATGAAAATGCCCGGGCATTGTTTGCGGGAAAACTGATATGGACACAAAAAATCGATTCCGGACAGAGTATGACGTGATTTGCATTTTATCGTTTTGCTATAAACCAATGAAACCACATTTAATTACACAAACCTTCTTTTGTTCGTTCATTTATGCGCCCGAAGCATGAGCAGCATTTCAACAGCTGCCCATATACTTGACAACATAAATATGCAAAAGAAAAAGACTTGAAAACAAGACCATTGCCGAATTTACGGCAGAATACACCCTGCCCTGAGCAGCAATAACACTGTTTCTGATCGAACGATATGTTTCCTGTTGGTTGTTATCAAATACCTCTATTTCTTTCATTTTGGTTCACCTGTGATTAAATATTTCTACCATTGATTATAGCATAGAAAAGCCGGAAAATCCATCTTTGTGTTTCGAGTCTCAAAAAAGATGTAGTTATCGAGATTAATAAAAATTTATTTTTCTTTTTTGTCTTTTATGAGAATTGAAATACTCATAAAAACAGCACTTAAAACAGCTAATACAATAACTAAAGCATTTGAAATTTGATAGTCGATTAGATTACTTATGACTAAAAATAATAGTATCAAATATCCTAACAAAGAGAAAACCTTATTCATATTCAAGCTCCTTTTCTAAATTTCGATATTTCGCACTAACAACACTTTGATTTAGTACAGCAAAACCGAAAATTTATATTTTTCTTCGCACTTAACAAAGTGGGATAAGTATTACTGCAATCGTATGTACTTTTTGAATGTCTGTACTTCTGTCTGAACTTTTTGAAGTACTGATATGCTTGTGAAAAAATTATGCGGCTTTCAAACCCTGAAAGCCGCATAAACACTATATTTTTGGAGCTGATAACCAGATTTGAACTGGTGACCTCATCCTTACCAAAAAAGACGCCTTTTTTATGGATTATACCTCAAAGCATCCCTGACTGCTTGTCCTGCTCTGCGAATCGAGTAGGGATTTGCGTGTGTGTACATACGAAGCGTTACTGATGAATCAGAATGTCCAAGTCTTGCACTTGCAGAAGCTACATCTGCTCCACTTGTAATAGCGACGCTTGCACTTGTATGTCTGAGCAAATGCGGATGAAAGTTGGGGATGCTATTCCTCTTGCCAAACTTTTTGAAATACTTTGTCGGACTGTGAGGGTGTATAGGCTCTGATGACCTTTTCTGAGTAAAAACCCATTCTGACGGACAAGCTCTTTTCTGAGTATCATAGAGCTTTCTAAGCAGAAGCAGGCTTTCCTCTCCGATGTCAACAACTCGTTCTTTGCCATTTTTAGTTGGCTCAACATATACACCCTTATCTTTGGTGTATTGAAGATTTCTTCTGATGATAATTGTGCTTTCAATCCAATTTATATCCTGCCATTGAAGTCCGCACAATTCACCTCTGCGGCAGCCTGTATCAGCACAGAGCATAATGTAGGTCTGCCATTTAAGAGAAACCTTTTTAAGACAAGAAAGACAATAACGAAGCTGTTCAACTGTCAATGCTTTCTGAGCTTCTGATGTACTGCTCTCTGTTCTCGGACAAGTCGGTCGCTGTACTCGTTCCATTGGTTTTGTTTCAATAGTGCAGTCAAAATATGCCATTTTGAAAATGCCATTCAGGATATTATACAGCTTGATTATTGAACCAAAAGAGTAGCCTTCTCTTTGGAAATCAACAAGAAGTCTGCTCAGAACAGGTGGCTTTACATCTTCCAAGCAACAATCACCGATAACAGGAAGAATGTGCTTGTCCAGAAACATCTGGTAGGTGTATCTTGTGTTTTCGCTGATCGTCATTTCTTTTATTGGCATAAATGTTTCGACTGCATACTGTCTGACTGTTACCTGATCCGTATCACTAATAAGCGGAGTAGAAATCTGTGTCTTCTTTTTTGCGATGCTTTCAGGTTGCTCTGATTTGCACTCTTTTTCAAACTCGAAGGCTGCCTGTTTCAGATTTCTCTGAACAGTTTTCTCACTCCACTTTTCAGAGGGGTACCAAGTTTTTGAAAAAGGTTTCTTGCCGTGTCCTCTTGATACAGTGATAAAAAAACAGCGTATCCCATTTTTGTCGAACATTTCTTTTGTGCTTGCCATTAATTCTGTTCCTTCCTTTCTTCCTGCCTGTCCTTTGGACAGGCAGTTGCTTTACGATTTTGTATTTTACACGACTTTCTTTCGATTGTCAATATGCACAAATAAAGTTCCGTTTCCAGTATTAAAGTTATAAGATTTGTGCATATTAACTATTGAAGTGATACTTAGAAACGAAGAAAAAATAACTGAAAAATAATCATAACTCCTCAAGTTGATGAGATATGGACTGCCATCCGGCTTTCATATTTCATTAGCTTGAGGAGTTTTTTGTTTTATCATATATTCTATTGTCTATTGTAGCTCCCTGAGTGAGCCAAGAATTCGGTCTGCCAACCGGCAGCCATTCTTGGCTTGCTCAGGGAGCTTTTTTTGTTTTTGTACCAATGGATAATCAGCCGTCTAAAAGTCGGCTTTTTATTATACAAAATCTATTTCAATTAAGGAGATCACAACTATGAACAACTCAAAAGCAAAAATCATTGCCGTTGCCAATCAGAAAGGCGGCGTTGCAAAGACCACTTCCGTCATCAACATCGGTGCAGGACTTGTACTTAAAGGCAAAAAGGTACTGCTCGTTGATACGGATAATCAGTCCCACCTCTCTCGTTTTCTCGGTTATGACGGTACGGACGGCAAGCCCACCATTTCAGAATTGATTTGGCAGACGGTTTCAAAGGTACAGAAGCCTGTGTCAGAAGCTATCCGTAAGTCTGAACTCGGTGTTGACTATATCCCGTCTAACTTTATGCTTGCCGGAATTATCTCCATTCTTGGAACGGACAGCGACAGCACAGGTGTTTTTAGCCGTCTTTTCTCTGACGGTACTTTCGATGAATATGACTATATCATTATCGACTGTCCCCCGACACTTGACTTGCTCGTTTCAAATGCCCTGAAAGCCTGTGACAAGGTGCTTATCCCTGTTCAGTCTGACTTTTGGGCTT
>JBGUWM010000242.1:0-2690 GCA_045221175.1 Acutalibacteraceae bacterium
TTGCCTATTACACATATTTTCTATATCAGTTATGCAAATCACGCCTCTGATACATAGAAAGCGTGAAATGACATGACACTGCAGCAATGATAATGGTAAGAAGAATGTAGAATATGTTAAACCCTTTTTCCACCAATGCCGCTCCCGGAAAATAGAGGAAGGGCGTTAGAAAGCCTAAAAAATCAACGGTTCCAACATATTCGATGATCACCATGAGTACATAAGAGGTTAAGACGAAGAGTACCGATATTGAAAGCGCCCTCTTATTGCTTTTGCATCTTGCCGCAAGCAGCATGCCCACCGACAAAAACAACACTTGTATTAAAAACATAGCCAGCATGGTAATCCCGATTGCGCCTAAAATGCTTTCCCCTTTCGCTTTGGTAGCCAGCATCCCGATGTTAGCAATGATTGCGGTCAAGGTCATAGCCGCAACATTCAGGACAGCCGCTATGATTTTACCTTTAATGATGGTTTTACGGGGATACGGCTTTGTAAAAATAAACTCTGCTGTTCTGTTTCGTTCTTCCTTGGCGATTATAGTTGTTCCCAAAACCGCCGCATGGGTAAAAGCCACAAGGGAACACCACATATACATGCCGAGATAGTATCCCAGCGGGGAATTTATGGGGATTGTTTCCATTCCGACCATTCCATAGGCAATCAACATGATACGGGGTACTTTTTCAAGCAGAGCCATAATAGCATCTCCCGACTCTACCACCACCGGATATTCTCCTGCGGCGATCGCAACCAGACCAAGCATTGCTACCACCCAAATCAAAAAACCTTTTCTGTTATCCTTTAACTCTCTAAATATAATTGCTGTCATTGACTTTCCCCCTTTACAGAACCATTTTCATGTCTTTTCTTACAAAAATCGTATAACCTGAAATCAAAAATGTCGTGAGCAGGGCAAGGTACAAAATCAAGTATCCTGTTTCATAGCCGCCCGATGCCTGAATGATGTTGACGTTAAAATATTTGAAGGGCGAAAATAATCTTGCTACCTGGCTTTGTACTACGCTGGAATACATACCGATGAGATAAAATCCAAAGGAAATACCCAACGCAAGGGGCAGGGTGGAGCCAATCCTTGATAACAACACCCCTATTGCCATGCCCAACAGCAGAAAGAATAGCTGCAGGAGAGGAAATAGCAAATAGAGCTGAAAGAATATTGTAAATGAAAAGCTCTGACCTGGTATTGCTCTAACCGCCCACAACGATGCTGCAAAATAGCAGATGGCGGTAATAAGCAGACAGCAGCACGCCGCCGCCAGCTTAGACAGATAAACGCGCTTTCTTGTGTAAGGCTTGGTCATTAAGAAATCAGCGGTATTCTGCATATGTTCCTTGGTGATGATGGAAAGTCCTAAATTTATTGCCTGGATTGCTCCTGCCAACAGCGCAAAGCTACCATAGACACCATAGATGCCCATGCCGGTGAAAAATGTTTCGGGGTTTACCCCCATCGCCTCTAAAAAAGCATTGCCTTCCAGCAGAGCTATAGAGGACGGATCTTTCGTATACGCGGCAGACACAGATAGCAGCGCAAGGATTGCGGCGGAAATCCCAATAGACCAAGCAATTACAGAACCTTTGTATTGTTTCATTTCAAATCGAAAGATACCCATTTGCTTCCCTCCTTTACTGGTAGTAATGCATGAAGATTTCTTCAAGAGACGGCTCTTCAATCAAAATATCAGTTGCTTTTAACGGTTGAATGGCATCGATCAAGCGGTTGACGCTGCCTTTATAGATAAAACTAATTTCACCACCATTTTTCTCATACTTTGTAATCCCATCCAAGGATAAAGAACTGTCTGAAATATTACTTTCCACACTAAGATGGACTTTTTTGTAAGCATCAGCCCGCAGCTCATGGATGTTTTGCAGGCTGATTACTTTTCCTTCTTTGAGGATAGCGATTCGGTTGCACATCTTTTGCACTTCACTGAGAATGTGAGAAGAAAACAGGATGGTAACACCTTTATTGTTTTCCTCTCGAAGTATATCAAAAAAAGTCTGCTGCATCAGAGGATCAAGTCCGCTGGTCGGCTCATCCAAAATAACAAGTCTGGGAGCGTGTCAGGGGGACGGTTCTCTTGACACACTTTTTCTCCTCTGCTATGGTTGACGTGAGGTGAAAAACATGCCAAGAATGCCCCGTAAGCCCAGCGGCAGTGGATACTACCATGTTGTCTCCCGGGGAATCGGGAAACAGGTCCTTTTTGAGGAAACCGAAGACTACGAGCGGTATCTGGAAACGCTTCGGCGCTTTCTGCCGGAGAACTCCATTTCGCTCATCGCCTACTGCCTGATGGAAAACCATGTGCATCTGCTGGTTCATGCGGAAAGCGGACTGGAAAGGGCGATGAAACAAATCGCCGTCAGTTATTCTTATTATTTCAACGCAAAATATGACCGTGTGGGCCACTTGTTTCAAGACCGCTATATGAGCGAACCCGTTGAGGACGAGCGCTATCTTCTGGCTGCGGTTCGGTATATCCACAACAACCCTCCGAAAGCCGGCATATGCCCCCGGGACGAGTATCGCTGGAGCAGCTGGCGAGAGTATATGGGAGCCCCCGATCTGGTCGCTACAGAACTGGTTCTGGAACTTGTCGGCGGGGTTGAGCGATTCGTTCCGTTCAGCGAGGGCGATGTACGGGAACCGTTTCTGGATG
>JBGUWM010000243.1:0-22331 GCA_045221175.1 Acutalibacteraceae bacterium
TTAAGCGACTATGTAAAGATCGTTACCGGAACATATTCGTCCGGTGCGGTCACGCACCCGGCAGGCGAGACCCGGGGGACATCGGTGATTGGTTATTATCTTTCCGCAGAAGCGGTATCTTGTATATAAGGAGGTGTGATCATTGGAGGATATGATAGCCCGTATTGTCGAAATGGACAAAAAAGCTCGTGATATGACAGAACAGGCTCAGAAAAGTAAGCTCGACCATGAAAATGCTATCATCGCTAAACGAGAGAGTATTAAGAACGAGTTTCTGGAAAGAGCTAAAAAACGAATTGCCATTAACGAGAAGACTGCTCAGCAAAAAGCCGACGCCGCCCTTTTGCAGATTAAAGAAAGAGACAGCGCCATTATCCGACGAATGGAAGAAACCTATCAACGCCATGCAGAAGAATGGGCGGACGCTATTGTTGCCCGGGTGATAGATGATCCGTCGCTTTTGAAAGGAGCTGTGTCATAAATGCCTTCCAAATCATGTAATGCTGTTCTGGCAAAATCCAGGGCCATGTACGGAAAGTGCCTGAAAGACAGCGACTACAGACAATTGGTGGAATGTCGGTCTGTTCCCGAGCTGGCGTCTTATCTCAAAACCCGTACCTGCTACGCTAAAGTGCTCACCGGTATGATCGAAAGCGAAATTCACCGTGGACAGTTGGAGCCCTTGCTCAGGCAGGATATTTATAACGATATCTTTGCTCTTTCCCGCTATTCTACCGACGAAGCGATGGCTGTAGCAGACTTTGTTACCGCAAAACTTGATATTGAACAGATCGTTCGCTGCATGATGATGCTGAATCTGGGAAGATCGGAAGACTTTGCTCTTTCTGTTCCTCTCTCACTGGACAGCTATACCGCCGTCAGCTTCAAGAAGCTGGCAGCCGTGCGAAGCTTTGACGACCTGATGAATGCCCTGCAGCATACCGGTTACGATCAGGTCATTCAGTCCTTTCGCCCGAAAGAAGGCGAACCGCTGAAAATTGCGGATATCGAAATTGCCCTGAATAACAAAAATTACAGCATGGCAATGGACGCTATCGCAAAAATGAAAAACAAAACGGAACAAAAAGAACTGCGGGATCTTTTTTACGCCGTTTTCGACTTCGAAAACCTGGAACGCATTCTCCGACTGAAAAAATACCATCATTTTTCCGCAGAGATTGTCCGCTCCATGCTCATTCCTTTCGGAAGACTTTCCAAAAAAAATATGGACGACCTCTGTTCTGCAGAGGACTTCAACGATGTCTATGAGCTGGCAAGGGATACTTATCTGGGTAATATGCTCTCCAAACTGCAATATTACGACAAAACACAGATTTCTTATGCGCTGATCAACGTCTACTGCAAACATCATCTGCGCCTCTCCCCCAACCCGACTATCGTGATGATCTCTTATATCTATCTGAAACAGATTGAGGTACGCAATATCATCAATCTGATTGAGGCTACCCGTTACGGACTGTCTCAGGAAGAAAAAACCAAACTGCCCGTACGATAATTTATTAAGGAGGTGATACTTTGTCTGTTAAACCCGTAAAAGCCATCAGTATCATCGGATTGATGCCTGAGCTTAATCAGGTCATTAAGTTTTGCGGCGATACCTGCAGTTTCCAGCCGGACGACGCTATGTCCTTCTACTCCGATACGAAAAACTTCGTTCCTCTCGGCGAGAAAAATCCCTTTTCTCAGCCTATTCAGAAACTCAGAAATGCCTGCGAAACAGGCGGCTTTCAGCTTCGCTATACCGACACGGTCTCCGAATTAAAGGACACCGGTGAGCTTCTGCGTTATGTTGACAGCTTTGTGGCAAAAACTGATGAAATGATCGGCAGAAAATTGATGCTGGAACAGCAAGCGGACGACTGCAGACGGGCTATTGAGCAGGTGGAACACTTTACCGGCTGCGATATTGATTTCAACGAAATTAATGAATGCAAGTATATTACCCCGAACTTCGGACGCCTGCCTAAAGAAAGCTATGACAAGCTTTCTGCTTTTTCGTCCAATCAGTATGCGATCTTCTTCCCCTTCTCGAATGACGAAACCCACTATTGGGGCGCTTATTTTACGATTCCCGAACAAAAAGAGGAAATTGACCGTATCTTTTCGTCCTTGTTCTTCGAACGGCTCGATATCCCCCCCATTGCCGGAAAGCCGGACGATTACTACAAGTCCCTTCAGACAAAGCTTAACGATCTGAAACTGCAACTGGATAATGAACAGCAGATTCTGACTGCATTCTGGGAAAGCGAACAGAAAAAGTGTCTGGCTGTTTATACCAAACTGGAGGAACTGGACGCTTATAACGAAATTAAACGATATGCTTACCGCTATCACAAGAGCTTTATCCTCGTCGGCTGGATCCCTGCTGACAAAGAAAAACTCTTTACGGAAAAACTCAGCTCTATCAAAAGCGTGGAATATTCCGTGACCGACAGCAAGGATATCAAAAACCAGAAACCGCCCGTTATGATTAAAAATCCGCCCTTTATCCGGCGGTATGAATTCTACGTTAAAATGTACGGTCTGCCCTGTCACAATGAGCTTGATCCTACCACCTTTGTCGCCATTACTTATACCATTTTCTTCGGTATCATGTTCGGTGACGTGGGTCAGGGACTGATCGTGGCGTTGGTCGGCGCTTTGCTGTACAAATTTAAGAAGATGGAAATCGGCAGGATCCTGGTGCCGTGCGGCATTATGGGCATGATATTCGGATTCTTGTACGGCTCTGTCTTTGGCTTTGAAGAACTGCTGACGCCGGTTCATCAGGCTGTGTTCGGTACCAAGGGTAAGCTGATTGAAGTTATGCAGCCCGACAGCATTAACCTGATTATCTACGGCTCTGTCGCCATCGGTATTGTGACCATCGCCTGTGCAATGATTGCCAATATCATCTCGTCTTTGAAACGACGGGATTTTGAAAGCGCTTTCTTCGGCGCTAACGGTATCGCAGGCTTTATCTTCTACGGTTCCCTGGTGGCAGGTCTTGTCTGCCAGATGCTGCTGGGCATTGAGCTGATGAATATCGCCTATGTCCTCTGTCTGATCGTTCTGCCGCTGATCCTCATCTTCCTGAGAGAACCTCTGGGAAGAATCTGCGAAGGCAAAAAGAACTGGCAGCCGCAAAAATGGGGCGAATACTGTGTGCAAAGCTTCTTCGAAGTTTTCGAAATCTGTCTGAGCTATGTCACCAATACAATGTCTTTCCTGCGTGTCGGCGCTTATATTCTGGTCCATGCAGGTATGATGCTGGTTGTCTTTACGCTTGCCGATATGGTTGGCGGCGCTGTGGGATATACGCTCATCGTCATCATCGGCAATGCGATTGTAATGGCTCTGGAGGCTCTGCTGGTTGCTATTCAGGTGCTGCGTCTCGATTATTACGAGATTTTCAGCCGCTTCTATATCGGCGAGGGCCGTCCCTTTACTCCTGTTACCGCCAAAAGACCCAGATAACAAAATCTTAATGAATTGAAAACACTGAATACGGAGGATTTGATTATGTTGGAATATATTTTAATGGCCGTTCCCGTACTTTTTTTGATCGGCTCTGTTATTTATGCTTATAAGAGTGTTACTTCCCGCAAACATTCCAGAAAAAGAGCCGTGCTCTCTCAGTTGGGCGCATTCGCCGCTGTCAGCGCCGTTTGCCTGATTACTGCCGCCGTTACTGCTTTTGCAGCTCCGGAAGAAGCAGCAGAAACAGCAAAGGCTGCTATGGACGGCAACGGCTTTGGTATGGCTATGCTGGGTGCAGCCCTTGCTACCGGCATCTCCGGCATCGGCGGCGGTATCGCCGTAGGTAATGCTGCTCCTGCCGCTATCGGCGCTACCAGTGAAGATCCTAAAGCTTTCGGTAAGGCTCTGATTTTCGTTGCACTGGGTGAAGGTGTCGCTCTGTACGGTCTGCTGGTATCTATCCTGATCATCAGCAAGGTTTGATTGGCAAAGGCGGGTGGACTTATGAAATTTTATCTGATCAGTGATAATGTGGATACGCTCATGGGTATGCACCTTGCCGGAATTGACGGTATTGTGGTTCATCAGGAAGAAGAAGTGCGTGAAGCACTGCAGGACGCTATGAACCGTGAGGACGTAGCTGTTATTCTGATGACCGAAAGACTCGTCAGCCTGTGTCCGGAGCTGGTCTATGACCTGAAGCTGAACCGGAAACAGCCCCTCATCGTCGAAATTCCCGACAGACACGGCAGCGGCCGTGCCAAGGATTCTATCACCCGTTACGTCCGGGAAGCAATCGGCGTTAAAATCTGAAACTGTACGGAGGTGATACTATGCCTGAAACAGTTAATAAAACGGACAATTTCCTCAAGGCGATTGAAAAATATGCGGAAGAACAGCGAGGCAAAATGCAGAATGAGGTTGAAGCCTTCCGTGAAAGAGAACTGAATGCCGCTGAAGAAGAGGGTCTTCGTGATGCTTATCAGATGATTCAGAAAACAATGGCGGATATTAACAGCCGTATTGCCAGCGAAAGCTCCCGTGAAGAGGCTGCCAGCAAAAAAAGTATCTTTTTGAAACGCCGGGAAATTGAAAATGCCGTTTTTTCTCTTTCAAAAGAAAAACTGGTTGCTTTTACGCAATCGGAAAAATATGTTTCTCTGCTGAAAAAATGCGCTGTCAATATCAGCCGTGTGCTTAAGGCTGATGACGTTGTTCTTTTTGTAAAAAAAGAAGATCTGAAATATAAGGAAAAACTAAAGGACTCTTTCGGCGCTGACTGTGAGATTATGCCCTCGGATTCTATCGAAATCGGCGGAATTACCGGCATCAGCCGTTCTTTGGGACTGATTGCCGACGAAACTCTCGACAGCAGGCTCCAACAACAGAAGGAATGGTTCTATGAACACTCCGGTCTGACAGTTACCGAAGCATGAAAACAGATGGGATGAAGATTATCATGACAACAAACGATGTTATTTATGGAATTAACGGCCCTGTTGTTACTGTCAAAAATACCCGTACCTTCTCTATGATGGAGATGGTTTATGTTGGTGATTCCCGTCTTGTGGGTGAGATCATCGGTATTAACGATCGGTTTACCACAATTCAGGTGTATGAAGAAACAACCGGCCTGAAACCCGGCGACCCTGTGTTCGGTACAGGCGCTCCGATGAACGTACTGCTCGGTCCCGGAATTATCGACAATATCTTTGACGGCATTGAACGGCCTTTGAAGGCAATTGAGGAAATGAGCGGCTCTTTTATTTCCAGAGGCGCTGCTGTTTCTTCCCTCGACCTTGACAAAGAATGGAATGTCACTCTGAAGGTTAAAACCGGCGATACGCTGACAGGCGGTATGATTTATGCCGTCTGCCCCGAAACCGCCATCATTGAACATAGGTTCCTCGTGCCGCCTGAGGTCAGCGGTACGGTGACCAAGGTTGCCCCTGACGGTAAGTATAAGCTGATGGATACTATCGTGACGCTCAGGGACGAAAAAGGACAGGAGCATGAGCTGACCCTCTGTCAGAAATGGCCGATCCGCTCTGCACGTCCCTGCCGGAACCGCCTGCCTGCTACCGTTCCGCTGATCACCGGTCAGCGTGTGATCGACACAATGTTCCCGATCTCTAAGGGCGGAACTGCCGCTATTCCCGGCGGCTTCGGCACTGGCAAAACCATGACGCAGCATCAGCTTGCCAAATGGTGCGACGCCGATATTATCGTTTACGTCGGCTGTGGCGAGCGTGGCAATGAGATGAGCCAGGTTCTGGATGAATTTTCGGAACTGATCGACCCGAAATCCGGCAGACCGATGACGGACAGAACCGTGCTGATTGCCAATACTTCCAATATGCCTGTTGCTGCCCGTGAGGCTTCTATTTATACCGGTCTGACACTTGCTGAGTATTACCGTGACATGGGCTATCATGTCGCTATTATGGCAGACTCTACCTCTCGTTGGGCAGAAGCACTGCGTGAGATTTCCGGTCGTTTGGAAGAAATGCCTGCTGAAGAAGGTTTTCCGGCATATCTCCCTTCAAGACTTTCCGAATTCTATGAGAGAGCCGGCCGTGTGGATACCCTTTGCGGCAGCGAAGGCTCCGTTACCATTATCGGCGCTGTTTCTCCTCAGGGCTCTGACTTCTCTGAACCCGTTACTCAGAATACCAAACGCTTTACACGCTGCTTCTGGGCTCTGGACAAGGCTCTTGCCTATGCAAGACATTACCCTGCCATTAACTGGATGAACAGCTACAGCGAATATTTTACGGATCTTGACCCGTGGTACCGTCAGCATCTCGGTGATGACTTTATTCAGTTCAGAAACCGTATCACAACAATTCTGCATGAAGAAAGCTCTTTGATGGAAATTGTCAAACTCATCGGCTCCGACGTTCTGCCGGATGACCAGAAGCTGATTATCGAAATTGCCAAAGCTATCCGTGTTGGCTTCTTGCAGCAGAACGCTTTCCATTCCGACGATACGTTCGTTCCGCTTGAAAAACAAAAACTGATGATGAAGGCTATTCTGTATCTCTACAACCGCTCCAAAAAGATTATTGCCATGGCAATTCCGATCTCGAGAATTATGGAAACGGGTCTTTTTGAGCGCCTTGCTAAAATGAAATATGATATTCCCAACAGTCAGCCGGAATTGTTTGATTCGCTGATCTCGGATATTGATCAGGCACTCTCTGCGTTGGAACAGTAAGCCGACTGCTTCTTTCTGCAGTCTGTTTCAATGATCAGCATCCGCCTGATCCTTTCCGGCTTTCGTCCGGAATTATTACTACCGCAAATTCTTCCCAAAGGATGTGATAACGAATGATTCTTGATTATGTGGGCGTTAAGGAAATTAACGGCTCTTTGATCGTGCTGGATAATGTGGATAACCCTTCCTTTGAAGAAATGGTTGATATTCGTCTGGAAAACGGTACGGTCAGACATGGAAGAATAGTTCAGATCGAAGGAAATCGTGTGGTGATTCAGGTATTTGAAGGCACCAAATCTATTTCTCTCGACAATACCCGCACCAGGCTGAAAGCCCGTCCTATGGAACTTCCGCTTTCTCCTGAAATGATGGGCCGTGTCTTCAGCGGCGCCGGCCGCCCTATCGACGGTCTGGGGGAAATTTACCCTCTGAAAAAGGCTAACGTTAACGGAACACCAATGAATCCCGTTTCCCGTGTGTATCCCAGAAACTATATCAATACCGGTATTTCTACTATTGATACCCTCATGACGCTGATTCGTGGGCAGAAACTGCCTATCTTCTCCGGTTCCGGCATGAAGCACAATGAACTCGCTGTTCAGATCGTTCGTCAGGCTAAAATCGCCGATTCAGACGCTGATAATAAATTCGGTATCGTCTTCGCCGCAATGGGTGTAAAAAACGACGTCGCCGATTACTTCCGCAGAAGTTTCGACGAAAGCGGCGTTCTTTCTCGTGTCGTTATGTTCCTTAATCTTGCCAACGATCCGATTATCGAAAGAACCCTGACTCCCCGCTGCGCCCTGACTGCCGCAGAATACCTCGCTTTTGAATGCAATATGCATATCCTTGTTATTATGACCGACATGACTTCCTATGCTGAGGCTCTGCGTGAGTTTTCTTCCTCTAAGGGCGAAATTCCCGGCAGAAAGGGTTTTCCGGGTTATCTTTATTCCGACCTTGCCTCTCTCTATGAGCGTGCCGGCATGATCAAGGGCAGCAAAGGCTCTGTGACTCAGATTCCTATTCTTACGATGCCTAACGACGATATTACCCACCCTGTTCCCGATCTTACCGGCTATATTACCGAAGGTCAGATCGTTCTTGACAGACAGTTGGAAGGTGCGGGGCTTTATCCCCCTGTTTCTGTTCTTCCCTCTTTGTCCCGACTGATGAAGGACGGTATCGGCGAAGGATATACCCGTGCCGATCATCAGGCTCTTGCCAACCAGCTTTTTGCTTCTTATGCAAGAGTACAGGACGCCCGTTCTCTGGCTTCCGTTATCGGCGAGGAAGAACTGTCCCCTGTTGATAAAAAGTATATGGCATTCGGTAAGCTCTTTGAACAGTACTTTGTTAACCAGGGGTATCACGAAAACCGTACAATTGATCAAAGCCTTGATCTTGGCTGGAAACTTTTGTCAACCCTTCCGAGAACCGAACTTGACCGTGTTGACGACGCTCTGCTGGACAAGTATTATATTGAAGACAGCGATAACCTGAGCTTTCATACCTTCTCTGACCAGCATTCCGCTGAAAAAGGTCAGGACGATGACGCTTGATGACTGAGGGGTGATGATAACATGGCAGTACAGGCAGTACCCACTAAGGGTAATCTGATGACTTACAAAAAATCTCTCTCCCTTGCCAGAACAGGCTATGAACTGCTGGATAAAAAACGGAATATTCTTGTCCGTGAGATGATGACGCTGATTGACAAGGCTTCCGAAATTCAGAACAAAATTGATATTACCTACAGCAGAGCTTATCTCGCCTTGCAGCGAGCTAATATCACTATGGGTTATATTGATGAAATAGCAAAGTCTGTACCCGTTGACGATACATTACAGCTCACTTACCGCAGTGTAATGGGCGTTGAAATTCCTATCGTCACTATTGACGAAACCGATGAGGAAAATACGCTTTTTTACGGTCTTTCCTCTACTAACTCGGCTTTTGATGAGGCTTTTGTCAGTTTTCGTGAGGTGAAGCGCCTTACCGCTCACCTTGCCGAAATTGAAAACAGTGTTTACCGTTTGGCAGATGCTATTAAAAAAACACAGAAAAGAGCCAATGCTCTGAAAAATATCATGATTCCAAAGTTTGAAGAAACTGTTAAGTTTATTTCTGACGCTCTCGAAGAAAAAGAGCGTGAAGAGTTCTCCAGACTGAAGGTTATTAAAGCTCAAAAAGCCAAAAAAGAATCTGAATCATCATAATTTCACTATACAATCAAAAGACTGTGAAGCAACAACGATACCTGCATCATGCTTCACAGCCTTTTTCTTATTACTATGCTGTTCTCTTCCCCTTGCTTTCACTCACCCATGCGCCTGTCAATGGAGTGTTTCGCACTCTGCAGAGTGCAACAAGGGAGAGCGACACATTTATTTTGTACGCTTAGATATGCAATCTTGAATTTTATCAACTATTTCTATGCGGTCAGCATAAAATTTATCATAGCAGGCACGGTGAAGTTTGCGCGCAAACACTATACTCTCTTTCAGATAAAACAGCCCTAAGCAGCCCTTATGGGCTGCGACGTCGGAATGCGTAAATGGCAGCGGCTGACCGCCGCTGCCCGTGCCGGATGCCTGCGGAATAGAAGTTGCAAATCTGTATGAAGTAAGTGAGCGTTAACGAACGATAACGGAATCGTCCTGTGCGGTCACGCACCGGTCACGCAGAGAAATGCAAAAAAGCAGGCACGGTAAAGTTTGTGCGTAAACATTATACCCTCTTTCAGATAAAACAGCCCTAAGCAGCCCTTGTGGGCTGCAACGGCGGAGTGCGTAAATGGCAACGGCTGACCGCCGCTGCCCGTGCCGGATGCCTGCGGAATAGAAGAAGCAAATTCCCACTAAGTAAGTGAGCGTTAGCGAACGATAGCGGAATTGTCCTGTGCGGTCACGCACAGAATATGCTTTGCATAAAAAATGTAAACGATAATGTTGATCACTGATAATACGGAAATCGGAATAAAATAACAGTTCGATAAAAAATGAACGTATGTGATCAGAGTCAGACTGTACATCGTTAATAACAACGGCAATGTTTTTTTGCTGAGGAATACTATGATAATTGCCAGAATCTCATAAGTATAGCCGTAGCGCTCGTGCATTCCCGGAAGCATGATGACGCAGGTATAGGCTAGTAAAAATGCTATGTAAAAAACTGTTTTTGCGTTCAGAACCGGCTTCTTTTTCAGCCAGTATATCATATAACCTGCCAGTAAGCCTATCGTCATCAGTATCGCAGGATATTTGATGATCTGATACAATAACTGAGATGAAACGGTGTTTTCTCCGCAAAGATGATTGATCAGATGGCTGACGTCGGATAATAAGCCCCACACTGACGGGTAATTGAGCGCAACCGATGGGTAGGTTGCTGTCTGGTTCAGATAGATGCGAAAGACATCAATGATGCTTCTGCCATAAATCAAACCGCCGCCGCTTAGCAAAATCATCACTGCCGGAATCAATATGACATACAATAAATGCAGTTTGTTCCGGTAGAAGATGACAAACAATAACACGGGGATTAAAAAAATTGCCTGCAATTTGAAGGTCAACGCAAAACCGTACAATATAACTGCACGAAAATCTTTCCCTTTTGACAGGTAATAAACAGACGCCAGTCCAAAAAAGGTGTAAATAACATCGCACTGCGCCCACCAAGCAGAATTCAGCATAACAATGGGCGATAAATATACGGCGGCAAACGTCAGCAGAGCTTTGGACTCCTTTTTCTTTTCCGTCAGTTCATAAACTATTGCGCTGCACAATACCGCTAACAGAAAATCAAAGATACATGAAAACAGCTTGTATGCATACAGCGCCGGTATCGGAAGATAGGTGAACAACCCTATCATCGTCTGATATAAAATATTGTAATCCCCTACCTGCGTGCCGAGCATCTGAAATCCGCCGCCCTGCTGTATCTGCTGATACCACGGTACCAGAAAGTTTTCGGAATCCAGTGAAGTCATGTCCCTGAATAGCAGACGAATCAGACTTCCTGTTAAAAATATTACTGCAGCAACCGTAAAAAAAATTATCCGACGCCTGCTCTGCAGCTCTTGACTATCTTGTTGAATCATAATTCTTTCTTTCATAAAGAACTCCCTTGTGCTCCGGAATAAACGATATATATTGTATCACACACCTTCCTTCTTGTAAATATGCCTTACACAAAATTACGGAAATCAATTTTATCGGGGCAGTTACATGAGGGAAAACCATTTCCGGCGGAAAAAGGTTTTCCCCTTATCTCGCCTGCCGGCTCGGTCGGCGCTTCTGCCTGCGGCAGAGGTGTCCGCAGCAGGCAGAAGCACCCCTTTCCTGAAATCGCAGGTTTTCCGTGAAGTATTTTTTTAAATCAGCAGGGCTTAATGTGCTGTCGACTTTGAAGTTTTGACAATTGTTTTTCCTGCACGAAAAAACAGACGATCCCCTTTATCGGGTATCGTCTGTACCGCTGTATGACAGATAAGCTCCGCCTGACTCTGCTTTTTTCAATCGTTTTTCACAGCAAAAAAACTGCTCTTCTTCCGTTACGGCTCTGTTTCTCTTGGGTTTTGACGTACTGCCGGCAGGTCATGCTTTCAGCTCGTTAAGAGTGCCGAAACGATACCCCATGTCTTCCCATTTTGTGAGCAGCTCGTCCAGTATCTCACAGTTTGTCTGAGATGTGCTGTGCAGCAGGACAACCGCTCCGTTATGAATCCTCGGCAAAAGCTTGTCAAACGCTTCTTCATGAGAAGGCTGCTTGTCATTCAACCAGTCGGCATAGGCAAGACTCCAGAAAACGGTTGTGTAGCCAAGCTTCTGTGCCATTTTCAGATTATCAGTGCTGAACTTTCCCTGCGGCGGCCGATAAAACTTCGTCAGCTTTTGTCCTGTAGCCTCTTCATAGAGCTGTTCAAGCCCTTCTATCTCTTCACGAAAGGCACTTTCTTCTGCGATTGCCCCCATATCAGGGTGCGTCATGGTGTGATTGCCGACAATGTGACCGTCTGACACCATCTGCCTGACCAGCTCCGGAGAGGTTTTGATATAGTTGCCGACCAAAAAGAATGCCGCTTTGACTCCATGCTTTTTCAGGGTTTTTAAGATATCTGCCGTATAGCCGTTTTCATAGCCTGCGTCAAAGGTGAGATAAATCGTTTTTTTCTGTGTATCACCGACATAAACGGCTGAGTATTTCTCCAGTTCCTGTACGGATACATTGCCTGTGGGTATGCCGTCTGCTGTTTTGAAATTCAGTCCCCAGTTATCACTCTCCGCTGCCGTGGGTACCGTTTCATGAGTGGACAGTCCCGTGCCGATCATTACCGCCATGCACAATACCAGTACACATGACAATGCCCCCACAATCGTCTGCTTTCTGACAATCCAATACAACTACTTCGCCCCTTTACTGTTTTATACTAAACTATATGCAGTTCCGGGGCAAAGTATTATTTACAGACTGACCGGTTACAGCATTTGACGGTCTTTCTATCAGCCGAATTCGTTTCTGCTCTTATGAACCGATAATCCTCTTTTCAGGCAGCTCTCTTCAGATAACTATCTTTCCGGCAACTATCTTTCCGGCAGTTTTCTTCCGACATCTCTTTCCGGCAATCAGTGACCTGACCATCACCTCTCAGGCAGAATGCTGCACAGGCGCATAGCAGATGCGAAGCAGTCTGGAACGATAGGCGTCTACTGCTTCGGCGGTACCGGACAGCATATAAACAAAGCTGTCTGTCTGCGGGATACTGTTATAATAACTGCAGGTCATGCGATAATACAGGATTCCGTCAGTCATATCCAGACAAAAAGCTCCGTCTTGTATTTTGTGATTCAGCATACAAAGCGCTAATGACAAGTCGCTGATTCTTTCCTCCGGAATATGCCTCGCAACAGGCGCATACACCGTTACCAGCATTTTGGAAATATCGGCGCAAAAGCTCATGCGGATATCTCCTCCTCTGCCGCTGACACGACATACTACACTCTTTCCGCTTGTTTTATCATAGGGTATCTCGTTTTTTTCCAGCACACGACACAAAACATCATAGATTTCTTCCGCTCTTACTGCAATATCTGACATAATATATTCCTCCTACGGATTCGCTGATTCTTCCCTTTTATTTATAGCACGCTCCGTATGAAAAAATACACTGTTTTTGTCTGATCGCTATTCTTTCCAACCACTAAAAATACTATCTATCCCTTTGCCGCCTGATTCGCATTTATTATTCCTCAGTCAATCCGGTTTTTTCTGTTCTTCTTCCTTATCGCTATAACAGCTTAGCGCGATTCTTCGCAGGTCTGACGCAAGATACAGTGATCCGAACATGACAACTGCCGACGGTTCATGATCTTCTGCATAAAGCAGCGCTCTTTGCCATGCTCTTTCATAACTGTGCTCCACTTCAACAGGCACTCCGAAACCCGACACAATTGTTGCCAGTTCTTCCGCAGGCATCGCTCTGGGATTATCCGGAGAAACGGCAATAACTCTGTTAAACAGCGGTATCAGTTCAGACAGCGCTGTTTTGACATCTTTGTCCCCCAGCATTCCCACAACCGCCGTTTTGTCATAGTTCTGCAGATTGTCTCTGATGGCTTTTGACAGCGCCGCTGCTCCTCCGGGATTATGCGCACCGTCCAGCAGTACTACCGGATTCTTTTTCAGCAGCTCTAATCTCGCCGGAAAAACAGCGTCCGCCATACCGTTTTGTATAGCAGTATCAGACAGATTGAAACCTTTCTCCCTCAGCAGCGCAACAGTATACAGCGCTGCGGCAGCATTCTTTAGCTGATGCTCTCCAATGAGCCTGATATGAACACAAAGCTCTCTGCCGTGATTCAGGCATTCACTTGCAAAAACAAATTCCGAACCATCAAGACCTGTTGACAGCACTTTTCTGATACTGTCCGTATGCGCTGTCAGCAGCCTGTTGCCACGCTGTTGTGCAGCCTTCTGCACAACAGGATATACTCCCTCCGGCTGTTCACCATAAAGCACCGTGGTTCCGCCTGTTTTGATAATGCCGCATTTTTCAAATGCAATCTGCTCTACCGTATCTCCTAAAATCGCCGTGTGATCCTTTGAAATGGACATGATGACCGACACCAGCGGCGTATCAATAATATTAGTGGCATCAAACCGACCGCCGAGACCCGTTTCCAGAACAACAACATCACACTGCTCTTCTGCAAACCATTTCAGTGCTACTGCCAGTACCATCTCGAATTCCGTAATGATCTTCCCCTCTGCTTTCATCTGCTCGACAACCGGATAAACCTCTTCGACAATCTCTGATAGCTTTTCCTTCGGAATCATCTCGCCGTTTATCTGAAAACGCTCACGGAATTCAATCACAAACGGAGAAATAAACAATCCGGTTTTATATCCCGCACTTCTCAGCACACTGGATACATACGCACAAACAGATCCTTTACCGTTTGTACCGGCTACGTGAACGAACCGCAGGGACCGATCCGGTGCGCCGATTCTGTCCACCAGCTCCCTGATACGCTCCAGTCCGGGCTTGCTGCCAAAAACAAGCAGTGAATTGATGATTTCTACCGCTCTCTGATATTCCATTTACATCAACCTCCAAGGAATTGCATTTCTTTACTGTTTGTATGTACACAACAGCTCATAAGTCTGTTCTTTCCGTCTTCTACGACATTATACCGCAATTGATACGGCAGTGCAACTTTTTTAACCTTTCCAACGCAGTGCCTGCGCTCTCTTTTATGTGCCTTCGATTATGTTCTGTTCGTCTTTGCAGTGCTGAGGAATAATCTCTGCCAATATTCTTCCGCTCCTCTTTTCAATAGGTTCGGGCTTCGGAAACGTCAGTATCAACCAATTTCTGCTGTTTGTTTTCCGCAGGTTCCCGATGGCAGTTCAGACACCGGCAGTCTGGCTAAAGGCAATGTTGCAGACTGTATGGTATCATGTTATAATGCTTTATGATATAAGTTTACGAAAAGGGGACAAACATGAGTACACCCATATACACAGGTTTAACCGAACATGCAAAAAAGCACTACGCTTCCTTTCATACCCCCGGACATAAAAACGCCGGATTCTTTCCGGAAGATTTGCTGCAATACGATCTGACAGAACTGCCGGATACCGATGCTCTGTATGAAGCTGACGGCATGATCTCTCAGGCGGAACAACAGATCGCCTCTCTTTTCGGCGCTGAAAAAAGCCTGATCTCCTGCGGCGGCTGTACACTGGCAATCCAGACGATGTTAAGAATCGCTTCAAAGCACTGCCGGAAAATACTCTTTGCACGAAATATTCACCGAAGTGCCGTCAATGCCTGCGCTTTGCTGGGCATTGAACCTCTTTGGCTGATGCCGGAGCCTGAAAACGGCTTTACAGGTGTGGTGAATCCCACAGAAGTAGAAAAAATGCTGCAGGAACATTCTGATATCGGGGCTGTTTATCTGACCAGTCCGGATTACTACGGTGAATTGTCCGATATTGCCGCAATCTCTGCTGTTTGTCACCGGCATAATGCCTTACTGTTGACAGACAATGCACATGGTTCTCATCTTGCCTTTTTAGAGCATAACCTTCACCCTATTGCGCTCGGCGCTGATCTCAGCGCCTGCTCTCTGCATAAAACTCTGCCTGTACTCACCGGCGGAGCAGTGCTGAATATCGGCAAAGGCGATCTTGCAGAAGGCGCCAAAGAGGCGATGTCTCTCTTCGGCTCTACCAGCCCCTCTTACGTTGTCATGGCCTCCATCGACCTGTGCTGCGACTATTTGCTGCGGCAGGGAACGGAAGAATACCGTAAAACTCAGCGTCGTGTTGCCCGGATTAAAAATCTTGCCAAAGAACAGTTGCTACCGATGCCGGCAGCAACGTGCGATCCTTTAAGAGTTTGTGTGAATACTGCCGCTGCAGGTCTGAAGGGCTCTGAAAAACAAACCGATTTCTTTCACGGCTTCGGCGTTGAACCGGAATTTTGTGATGGTGTGAACGCTGTGTTTATCTGCACCCCTATGAACCGTGAGGAAGATTTCCGGCGTCTTGAAAAAGCCCTGCATTCGCTGAAAGGAACCTCTGTGTCTTCTGCCGAAAATAATCTTCCGCCGCTGCCAAAGGTGCTTCTCTCTCCCAGAGAAGCCACGCTGTCCGACTGCATATATCTCCCTGTACAACAGGCTGTCGGAAAAATTGCGGCAGACAGCGCCTGCCCCTGTCCGCCGGGGATTCCTGTGGTTATGCCCGGTGAAGTCATTACCTCTCAGGCCGCCGCTTTTCTTAAGCAATATGGTATTGACCGTCTCTGCTGCGTCAGGGAATGATAAACCGGAGATGCATATCAAAACCACCAAAAAAAGAAAAATCTAACCCGTTTTTTCTAATTTTTGGTTCGTACCCTTTTGAGGTTAAAACTTGATTTATGCCTTAAATAATGTTAGAATTAAAGATGTCAGAATTTTTTTTAGATCAGAATTATCAATCATAGGAGTGTAGAAAATGAAACTGCAAAGCCTTCTTTTTCCGCAAACCGGTATTTGCACAGAAGAAAAAATGTACTTTCGCAGAAACGGAATTATAGATTTTACCTGGGATAAGGACTATTTGAAGTTTACCCGTGACTCTTCGATCACCTTCGATACGTATTTTAACGGCTGCTCTGCAGAAAAATGGTTCAAATATACTAAAATTAAAAAAATCCGTATTTTTATTCATGCCAAGGGACAATTCCGCATTACCCTGATGCGGAAGGAAAAAAATCTCGACGGTATTACTACTAAGTTCCTTCACGAAGAAACCTTCGGTGAAGAAAATACAGAAGGCACTTATTCCTTCCCGTTTGATACTGAATCCAACAGCGGTATGTTCTGTTTCGGACTGATTTGCCTCAGTAATGAAGGCACTCTGTATAACGGTTGGTATGATGGTGATGTTGCTCCCGAAGATGTCCGCAAGGTTAAAATTGCCCTTGACATCTGCACCTTCAAAAGAGAAGTCTTTGTTACAAAGAACGTTCGTGAACTGTATGACTGCTTCCTGAACAATCCTGCATCTGAATTACATGACGGTCTTGAAATCTTCATCTCAGATAACGCCAAGACACTCAATCAGCAGGACGTGCTGCTGTGCGATAAGATTCATGTTTTCCTCAACAAAAACACCGGCGGCGCCGGCGGCTTTACAAGAGGTATGATCGAAATCATGAAATGCCGTGAAGAAAGAGGCATTACTCATGTGCTGGTAATGGACGACGATGTTATTATCAACCCCGATTCTATCTTCCGGACCTTTATGATCCTCTCTCTGCTCAAGGACGAATATCAGGATTCTTTTGTCGGCGGCGCTATGCTGCGTCTTGACAAACAGTTCATTCAGACAGAAGCCGGCGCTCGCTGGAACAAGGGATATCTCATTTCTCATAAGTCCGGTCTGAATCTGCTTGACGTTGAAGCTTGTCTTTATAATGAATTTGAAGAAAAAACCGAGTTCAACGCATGGTGGTACTGTGCATTCCCTGCAAATGTTATTACCGAAACCAATCTTCCGCTGCCAATCTTTATCAGAGGCGATGACGTTGAATACGGTCTGAGAAACTGTAAACACCTGATTCTGATGAACGGTATCTGCGTATGGCACGAACCTTTTGAGAACAAATACGCTTCCTCCATGTATTACTACATCTTCAGAAACCGGTTGATCGACAACTCGATCCATAACCTTAAATATCAAAGAAAAAGCTTTATCCGTGATCTGACAGAACAGGTCAAGCGTGAAATCATTTACTACCGCTATAAAAATGCCGATCTGCTGATGGACGGCGTCAATGACTTCTATAACGGTATCGACTGGCTGCTTGCGCAGGACGGCGAAGCGCTGCACAAGGACATTATGGGAAGAGGCTATAAGCTGCAGGATATCAATGATTTGTCTGTACCTTTCAGCTATCCTGCTTATGAAAGAGCCTGCCGTATGCCCGAGCCAAGACGCAGAACGAGAATCTGGAGAAAGCTTACTGCCAACGGTCTGCTGCTTCCGAGCAAAAAACTGCCTACCAATGCTCCTCCGGTGGTTGCGCCTACCTTTACGGCAAGACCTGTTAACTTCTATCGTGTGCAAAAAGCACTGAACTATGACTATACCAGCAGAAAGGCTTTTGTAACTGAAAAAAGCCTGAAGGAAACCATGCGATTGATGATTAAGCTTTGGAAAATACAACTGAAGTCCCGCTGGAAATATCGCAAAACAGTTAAAAACTATCTGAAACGCAAAGATGATATGACCAATATCGGCTTCTGGGAAAAATACCTGAATCTTTAATATCAAAACCATCTATTCAATACAGAAAAGGAGTTGTATTCATGAGCAATCCCGAAATGACCGAAAAGAATGAACTGATCAAAGCAGAGGATACCCATCACGACGTAGGCATCGTCGGTCTTTGGTTTGGTCTGAACTACGGTTCTATCCTGACTTATTACGCTCTTTATGACGTTGTCAGAAGTATGGGCTACAGTGCTATTATGGTCAATAAGCCCGAGGTTCTCTGGCGCCCGAAATATGCCGATAAAGAAAGCGTTGCCAACAAGTTTATCTATAAATACTGCGAAAACAACGTCACTCAGTGCTATCACAGCTCGATCGACTACAAGGTGCTGAACAAAACCTGCGATACGTTTATCGTAGGCTCTGACGTTGTCTGGCATTACCAGATCTGCGGCAGAGAAGCAGGTCAGTTCTTCTTCCTTGACTTTGTTAATGACGATAAAAAGAAGATTGCTATGGCAAGCTCCTTCGGCTCCGGCTATGACGGTCCCGAGGAAGACAGATTGTGGTCCGAACACTTTATGAAAAAATTCGACTACATCGGCGTTCGTGAAGATGAAGCCGTTGCCATCTGCCGTGACGTTTTCCACAGCGACGCTGATAAAATTATGGACCCTGTATTCCTCTGCAAGCGTCAGGTATATCATGATCTTGCCGCCCATTCGGAAGTGAAGGAAGACAAAAAATATATCTGCAGCTATTTCCTCGGTCCCGGTGAAGAGAAAGCAAGACTCTTCCTTAAGATTGCCGAACTTCTTAACTGTGAATACAGATGTCTGCCTAACCCCAATAACCCGGAAAACTTTACCAAGAAAACCGGTCTGCCGGTTATTCAGAATCCCAGCGTTGAAGACTGGCTGAAGTATTTCCAGAATACACAGTGTTACGTCGGCGACTCTTTCCACGGTTTGTGCTTCTCCATTATTTTCGGCAGACCTTTCGTTTGTATCGTTAATCAGGGTCAGAGCCTCGCACGCTTCAGAACACTGCTTGCTACGATCGGTCAGGAACACCGCCTGATCAATCTCGACGCTGAGGATACGTCGCCTGAGGTGATCAACCAGCGGATCAGCGATATTCTCGCTCAGGAGATCGACTACGAAAAGGTTTGGAAAATTATTGATGAAAAAGCCGATGAGTCTTATCAGTGGCTTAAAAATGCTATCAGCTCCAAAAAAGAAGCTCCGGCAGAAGAAAAATTCAAAACCGTCAGAAGTAAAAAAATGGGCGACCTGAACCCTGATACTGTTGCAGGTGTGCCTGAAACGGTTTGTACCGGCTGCTCTGCCTGTATGAATGCCTGTCCGGTGAACGCTATTTCCATGCAGCCGAACGAGGAAGGCTTTATCATGCCGCAGGTCAATGCCGACAAATGTGTTAACTGCCACAGATGCATTAACATCTGCCCCGCTGTTAATACTGCCGTGGACAATGCTCTGCAGCCTGAAATTTATTCTGCTATGGCACAGAATGAAGTCCGTCAACAAAGCTCTTCGGGCGGTATGTTTACCGTTGCTGCCGAAAAAATCCTTGAACTGGGCGGTTATGTCTGCGGCGCTGCATTCGACAGCGAAAATTTGCAGGTTGTCCACAAAATCGTGGATAATAAAGAAGATCTCGCTCCTTTGCGCAAGGCTAAGTATGCGCAGAGTAATATCAACCTGCTGTATCGTGATGTTAAAAAACTGCTCAAAAATGATAAAATCGTCCTCTTTACCGGAACTCCCTGTCAGGTGGCAGGTCTGAAGGCTTATCTCGGAAAACGGCACGATAATCTCTATACCATTGATATTCTCTGTCACGGCGTCCCTTCTCAAAAGCTGCTGCAGCAGTATATTGAAGAGGTTTCTATGAATCCTGAAATCTGTCAGGACAGCGATACACCGCCGAAGCCTGTCAACGTCATCTTCCGTGACAAAGAACGCCACGGCTGGAGAAGCAGTACCTTTATCCGGATCGAATTTGATAACGGCACTGTTTATGAAAGCAGTCTGAAAGAAGACGATATGTTTGAACACGCTTTTCATGACAAGCTGGCACTGCGTAAATCCTGTGCGGATTGTATGTTCTGCGCTGTTCCCCGTCAGGGTGATCTCTCTATCGGCGACTTCTGGGGCATTCAGGATCTGGAACCCGGCATGACCGACAAATTGGGTACTTCCATCGTCTTTATCAATAATTCTCAGGGCAAGCAGTTCTTTGAATCCATTAAACGGCGTCTTTCTAAACGCAAACCTATGAAGATTACCGTTAAGGATATTAAAAAGAATCGTGTTCGTGCGCTTTATCCCGCAAGCCCTCTGCGTAACCGCTTTATGGAACTGATGCGCAGCCATACGCTGAAGGACAGCATCAGAATGGTCACCAAAAAGCAGTATGACGTGGGACTTTGCGTTAATTACTATGCAGTCAATTTCGGCGGCGCTATGACACATTATGCACTCTATCATGTGCTGGAAGATCTGGGTTACTCTACACTGATGATTGAAAGGCCCAAAACCGCCAAGCTGATTGACACGGTTACAGAAGCTTATCAGCAGATTCACCTCGCTCCTCTTTATCCTTCCTATGCCCTTGCGCCTACCTATAAGGACAGAGATGAAATGCGTGCCGTACTGAATAATAAATGCGATATGTTCATGACCGGCTCGGATAAACTCTTTAACTACGTCCTCTATATGGGGCTTGAAAAATATACTTCACTGGATTGGGTTGAAGATTCCAAAAAGAAAATCGCTTATTCCGCTTCTTTCGGCAGAACTCTGGGCAATCCGAAAATTCACAGTGAACTTGCCTTCTATCTGCAGCGCTTTGATCATTTCTCCTGCCGTGAGGACAGCGGCGTTGACACCGCTCAGGAAGTTTACGGCATTAAAAAACCGGAATGGGTTCTTGACCCGGTATTCCTTTGCGATATGAAACACTATCAGGCTCTGATTGACCGCTGCTCTCGTCAGACACCTGAAAAGTACGTCAGCTCCTATATTCTCGACCCGACAGAAGAAAAGGCTGATATCCTCCGTCACTTCAAGGATCAACTTGGCGCTGATGCTGAGGTCTTTTCCGAATACCGCCGTGACGACGCTTACTATGCGCCGCTGGGTGATCTGTATAAAGGTCCTCTTAAAACAGAGGAAAGACTGCAGAGTATTGCTAACTGTGATTTCTTCGTCACCGACTCTTTCCACGGTATGTGCTTCGCAATCCTCATGAAGAAGCCCTTTGTCGCTATCGTCAACAAGAGACGAGGCGCTTCACGCTTCTATTCCATCGCTAAAATGCTTCATCTCGAGGATCGTCTTCTGAATGATATTTCAGAATTGAACGATGAGCGCTTTAACAAACCTGTTGATTACGATATGGTTTATAAGACTCTCGGCAAAGAGAAAATGAGATGCATGAAGTGGCTGAAAAATGCCCTGACTGCTCCTAAAGTTGCCGCTATGACCGAATATGATATTATGCGGAACCTCCTCGCTGAACAGGAAAAGAAAATCAACAGTCTGAAAGACCTGATTCTCAATATGACAGCCAACATTTCAGATGATCTCACAGAGAAAAAGGATATTATCGACTATCTTGACACATTGGCAAACAACACCGCCGGCAATATTATCGTTATCTCTGTCAAGGATACACCCGGACTTGCACTGAACTCTTTTGTTGCTTCCGGTCTGAAGGCTCTGGGGCTGAAAACCAATCTTGAGGGTAAGCACGGACACAGCTATATTGCGGTGCTCAACGGCGGAAAAGTAATCTTTGAGCAGTTGGGTGAAGACAGTAATCCTGTGGTTTACGACGCTAAATTCGGCAAGTTTACCGTTCATTCCGAAAGCCGGATCTATACCAACGGCAATCTCTCCGTCATTAATATTAACGGTAAGGATTACTCCGTAAACAGCCGTGGTCTGAACATCGTTGTTTATAAAAAGTCCGATCAAACACTGGTAGACTCCGTATGCTTCGATACCCATGTCAGCGATTTTACCTGCCTGAGATAAGTACTCTTTCTTATACGGATAATTATTCACAAAAAGCTTCGCCTGCCTTTCAGTTGCCTGCGGAGCTTTTTGTTTTTGGTTCAACAGTTAGATTGAGTTTCTTATAATATTTCCCATCTTCCCCTACAATTCCATGAAAATATAGAATAAAAGATACAACCGAGTAAAAGCATCCAAGCATAGTTTGAATTGAGAGCACAGGCACTGCGAAAAAACAATTCAAACATACAACAGTACTGCGACCGCCCAAAAGCGCACCGTCAGGGGCGTGTTGGGCGGATAATCGCGGGGGTTGAAGTTGC
>JBGUWM010000244.1:0-3598 GCA_045221175.1 Acutalibacteraceae bacterium
CAAACAGCGCAACTACAACACAATGAAGAACAAGAAGAACGATCCGGATAGGCTTGAGATGAACAAGTACTGCAGATTCTGCAGGAAACATACTCTGCACAAGGAAACCAAGTAAGAGAACGGAGGGGTAACATGGCAAAGGATAAGGCGGCTAAGAAAAAGCCCAATATCTTTAAGCGTATCGGCAACTACTTCCGTGAGGTCTTCATCGAAATCAAGAAGATCACTTGGCCTACTCCCAAGTCTACGTTCAAAAATACGGGCATCGTATTGGTGGCTATGCTGGTAGTAGGGGTCGTTATTTTCGGCGTTGACAGCGGACTGCATTATTTATTCGGTCTGGTCATGAATCTCGCCGGAAACTAATCTATCACGATTCGGAGGGAATATTGTATGTCTGAAAACGAAGCAAAATGGTATGTTGTGCATACATATTCAGGCTATGAGAACAAAGTAGCGTCGAATCTTGCGACAACCGTTGAAAACAGAGGCCTGAAGGATATGATCCAGGATATTCGTGTGCCGACAGAGATTGTCACCGAGATCAAGGATAATAAGGCAAAAGAGGTTGAAAGAAAGATTTTCCCCGGATATGTCATCGTGAAGATGGTGATGAACGACGATTCGTGGTACATTGTCCGCAATATCAGAGGATGTACCGGATTCGTAGGCCCGAGCTCCAAGCCGATTCCTCTGACAGATGAAGAGGTGGAAAGACTCGGCGTCGAAACCAAAACTGTGGAAGTCAATTATGAAGTGGGCGACAGCGTTCGCATCACCGACAGCCCGTTTGAGGATTCAATCGGCGTGGTGGATCAGATTGACCTGCAGAACAACAGCGTCCGTGTGATCATACATATGTTCGGACGTGAAACTCCTGTGGAACTGGAACTTGATCAGGTGGAACCGCTGGAGTAAGAGTAAGTTAATAACGGAAATATTCCGCTATTATTGAGGGATTTATCCCTCGTGGGAGGAAGCGAAAATATAACATCGCTCCGTATTTTACCACGAATTTTGGAGGTGCAATAAAAATGGCTCAGAAGGTAACAGGCTTTATTAAGCTTCAGATACCTGCCGGCAAGGCAACCCCGGCACCGCCTGTAGGTCCTGCACTTGGACAGCACGGTGTCAACATCATGGCGTTTACAAAGGAATTCAACGAGCGTACAAAGAATGACGCAGGTCTTATCATTCCTGTTGTTATCACAGTATATGCAGACCGTTCCTTTACCTTTGTAACCAAAACTCCGCCTGCTGCAGTTCTTATCAAGAAGGCTTGCGGAATCGAGTCCGCTTCAGGCGAACCCAACAAGAAAAAGGTAGCAAAGATCACCCGTGAACAGGTTCAGAAGATCGCTGAACAGAAAATGCCCGACCTGAATGCATCAAGCATCGAAAGTGCGTGCAGCATGATCGCAGGTACTGCCAGAAGCATGGGTGTTGAAGTAGTAGACTGATTTCAGACCCGGGTGGGAGGAAATAAACTCCGATTTTACCACTGAATAGGGAGGAAAACCAATGAAACACGGTAAAAAATATGTTGATGCCGTAAAGCTCATCGACAAAACAAAGGCTTACGAGACAAAGGAAGCAATTGATGTATGCCTGAAGACTGCTACAGCAAAGTTTGATGAAACTGTAGAGCTTCATGTAAAGCTCGGCGTAGACTCAAGACACGCTGACCAGCAGGTAAGAGGCGCTATCGTATTGCCCAACGGTACCGGTAAGCAGGTAAGAGTTCTTGCAATCTGCAAGGGCGACAACGTAGCAAAGGCTCAGGAAGCAGGCGCTGAGTTTGTCGGCGCAGAAGAGTTCACTCAGAAGATTCAGAGTGAAGGCTGGATGGATTTTGACGTACTGATCACAACTCCCGACATGATGGGTCTTGTAGGTCGTCTTGGTAAGATCCTCGGCCCCAGAGGCTTGATGCCTAACCCCAAGGCAGGTACTGTAACACCGGATATTGCCAAGGCTATTAAAGAGGCTAAGGCAGGTAAGATTGAGTACCGTCTTGATAAGACAAACATCATTCACTGCCCGATCGGCAAGGTATCTTTCGGTACAGACAAGATCGCAGAAAACTTCGATGCACTGCTCAACGCTATCATCAAGGCTAAGCCTGCTGCAGCTAAGGGTCAGTATATCCGTTCCTGCGCTGTGACCACAACAATGGGTCCGTCTGTCAGAATTAACCCCGCTAAGATCGGCGGCGCTGTCTGATCAGATAAGCAGATAAAAAACGCTTGACAAATACGTGCAAGTGTGGTAATATCAAAAAGTGCTGTTAACCAAAGACAGCAGGTGCTGAATGCATAAAGGGTTGTCCCGCCTGCCGAGGTTGTGCGTTTTTTACAATGATGTGATTATGTCATTTTCTGCGCCTTCCTCGCAAAGTGGAAGGCGCATTTTTGTGCGTCAATCTATAAGGAGGTGAATCGTTTTGCCCAGTCAGAAGGTTTTAGAGCAGAAACAGCAGATTGTAGCTGATCTCGCTGACAGAATTACGAATTCTGTTGCCGGCGTTATCGTTGACTATAAGGGAATTACCGTAGAGGACGATACCAAGCTGCGTAAGGAGCTTCGTGAGAGCGGCGTAAAATACACCGTTATCAAGAATACCCTTATCAAGCGTGCTGCAGACAAGGCAGGACTCAGCGGTATGGACGATGTACTGAACGGTACTTCGGCTATCGCAACCAGTGAAGAGGATTATGTGGCTGCTGCCCGTATTCTTCAGAAGTTCGCTGATACACATGAGCATTTTCATGTAAAGACAGGTTATCTTGAGAATGAGGTAATCAGCCTCGAAAAGATCAAGAGCCTTGCAAAGCTGCCCTCAAGAGAGGTTCTGCTTGCCAACGTACTTGGTGCTTTCCAGGCACCTATCGCATCTTTCGCAAGAGCTGTACAGGCTATTGTTGACAAGAGCGGCGAAGCTCCGGCAGAGGCTGCCGAGGCTGCAGAAGCATAATGAAAAAAATCCGATAATATGGAGGTAAATTAAAATGGCATCTGAGAAAGTTACTGCTATTGTAGAAGAATTGAAGGGTCTGACAGTTCTCGAGCTGTCTGAGCTGGTACACGCTGTAGAGGAAGAGTTCGGCGTATCCGCTGCTGCTGCTGTTGCTGTTGCAGCTCCTGCTGAGGGCGGCGCTGCTGCTGCTGCCGAGCAGACAGAGTTTGATGTTATCCTGAAGGCTCCCGGCGCAGGTAAGATCAACGTTATCAAGGTTGTTCGTGCTATCACAGGTCTCGGCCTGAAGGAAGCTAAGGCTCTCGTTGACGAGGCGCCGAAGCCCGTTAAGGAAGCTGTCAGCAAGGACGAGGCTGAGTCTATCAAGAAGCAGCTCGAAGAGGCTGGCGCTGAGGTAGAAGTAAAGTAATTCTTACCTGAGGGTATATTCAATAAGCAAGAAAGCTATGCTTTCATTTATCACACCATAGGAGGTGCAAAAACATGGCAAAATGTGAAATTTGCGGTAAGGGAGTAACCTTTGGTATCAAAGTATCTCACTCACACAGACGCTCAAACAGAACATGGAAGCCAAACGTCGTTAAGGTTAAGGCGATAGTAAACGGCAGTCCGAAACGCGTT
>JBGUWM010000245.1:0-2668 GCA_045221175.1 Acutalibacteraceae bacterium
CAAAACTCGCAGAGTTTTGGTAAGCGGTGGTATTTCAACATTCGTTGAAACCGTGCGCTCTCCGAGGGTTGCGGCTCCGTTGGAGCCATGCGGAAGCTGCCGCAGAGCCGCCAACTTCCGTGCGGTTGCCAGTCCGACAACCGCATTGTCAACGCTGTACCACAGCCTTGACAGCGTGGGTATCGCTGCGGCGACACCCTGTATTACTCAACCGTTTTCGCAATACTTTTTTGACCCGCCGTTGCAGAGACTTGATCTTTCCATCTCAGTTTTTCAAAGGCGGATTGGATGCAATGTCACGTTGCAAAAGAAACAAAAATCTTATAGAAAGGATTGATTTTCTGCTATGGCAATCTATCATTTAGAAGCAAAAGTAATCGGGCGCAGTACAGGCAGGAGCGCTGTCGCTGCGTCCGCTTATATGAGCTGCTCCAAGATTTTGAACGACTATGACGGTGTTCTCCACGACTTCACCCGCAAGCGAGGGCTTGTGTGGGAGCATATCTTTTTACCCGAAAATGCTCCGCAGGAGTGGCAGGATCGAAGTGAATTATGGAACGCCGTTGAACGTACCGAAAAGACAAAGGACAGCCGACTTGCCCGTGAGTTAGTGGTCGCTCTGCCTGTTGAACTCAACAAAGAACAATGGATCAATCTGCTGGCAGATTATATACAAAGCAGCTTCGTTGCAGAAGGAATGTGCGCCGACGTTGCCATCCACGACACTGACGGACACAATCCTCACGCTCATATTATGCTGACCGTCAGACCGTTGGACGACAAAGGCAAGTGGCAATACAAAACCGAAAAGGAATATCTTTGCAAACGCAACGGAGAAGAAAAGGGCTTCACAGCCGCCGAGTTTTTGCAGGCTAAATCACAGGGCTGGGAGAAGCAATATCAATATTATGTCGGCAAAAAGAAGGTGTATATGCCACCGTCAGAAGCGGAGCGACACGGCTACGAGCGAGCCAACAAATATCCAAAAAGCACGAAATTCGGACGGCAGAATCCGATTACCGCCCGTTGGAACAGCGACGAGCAGCTTGTCGTTTGGCGTGAGAATTGGGCGCAAATCACGAACAAACATCTTGATGAAGCCAATCGCTCCGACGCTCACATCGACCACCGCAATAACGCCGCCAGAGGTATCGACGAGCAGCCGACGATCCATGAAGGTTATGTTGCACAGGCGATGGAACGCCGCGGCTTGATTGCCGACCGCTGTGAGCTTAACCGTCAAATCAAAGCAGATAACGCTGTGCTCCTTGAACTGAAAGCGGCGTTTACCAAAATCTCGCAGGCAGTCAAGAATACCGTCCCCACTCTCGCCGAAGCGATGGAATCTTTGCGGGAGAAAGCGATCATCATCAACTATCATATCCGGCATACCCAGATCGGCAAGCGAAGTGTTTCCGATTTTCTTAAGAGATTGAAAGCAGCTTACGAAAGCTACAAGGGTATTGTCAAGCAAATCTCGACAAAGAAAAAAGAACGTAAGGAACTTCAAAAGCAAAAGAAGTCCACTCCCGTTCTTAAGGTGATAACACACCGTAACTTTGACCGCCGTTTTGCCGAGCTGACCGAGGAAATAGAAGAACTCAAATTTGAAAAAGCTCGCTTGTTAAAAACTATGGAGCGTACCGATGATAAGGATGTTGCAACGATAAACGACAGCTTCGACAGACTGGAATCTGCTTTAGCTGAGTTGGACGAGCGAGAGAAGCGATACACCGCCGAGTTGAACGAAGTTTTACGGCAGTATGACGAGTACAAGGAGCAAGCCAAAGAATTTAACGAGGGTGAATTTGGAAAGGCTCGTTTGGATATCCGATCCGACAAAGAGCACAACGCTCTTAGCCAAATTTCTGACGCATACGGCGAACACTTTTCTCGCAGCACATTTTTCAGCAGCAGGAGCGAGATCGACGGCAAGCTCGATGACGAAATCAATATGCCCGCCGTCCGTGAATGTGTTTATCAACAGCGCAAACAAGCACATCAACAGCAGAAAAACAGAAAATCTCACGAACAGGAACGATAAATTCGCACTATTGTCAAGAGAAATAATTTGATTTAAGGATTATTTAATAATTTCTCCGCTATACTCAAACTGCGAGGTTCACAAAAGCGGATTTTGTGATACAATAATAGGCAGAAAAGGAGAAGGCGTATGTTTTTTGATATTTTGAAGCGCGACCTAAAACGCAAAAAGACAATGAACCTTATCATATTGCTTTTCGTGATATTGTCGGTGATGTTCATTTCTTCAAGCGTGATGAACCTGACAGCGGTGACAGGCTCGCTCGACAGCTTTTTTGACAAGGCGGGAGTCGGCGACTATACTGTTTTTGAGCGAAGCGGAGGAACCGTAATGGCTGCCGACGCGGTCAAGAACGCCGAGGGCGTGACGAACTTTAAGCAGGAGGAATGTATTTTCCTCTCGAATCACGAGTTCGTCGGACGCGCAAAGGAAAAGGACAGCCAGAACGCTAACACCAGTCTGGTGTGCTGTCTGTCTCATCAAATACAAAGGTACTTTGACGGCAGCGATAATGAGATCACCGAGGTTGCCGACGGCGAGGTGTATGTCCGTCAGTCTCTTCTTGACAACAGCAATGCCAAGGTCGGCGACAAAGTCGAGCTTACCGTAGCGGATGTCACGCGC
>JBGUWM010000246.1:0-6632 GCA_045221175.1 Acutalibacteraceae bacterium
CCTCAAGGTTCTGCACCATCTGCACAGCACCCCAGCGATCAAAGGCTATCTCACGGATATTAAAGCGTTCGCCCAGTCTTTCAATGAATTTTTCTATGTATCCGTAATGAACAACATTTCCTTCCGTTGTTTCCAGAAAGCCTTGTCGTTCCCAGATATCGTAGGGAACATGATCTCGCTTGACACGCAGGTCAATATTATCTTCGGGAATCCAAAAATAGGGCAGGACATAATATTTATCATCCTCGTCAGTTGGCGGAAAAACAAGCACAAAAGCCGTAATATCGGTAGTGCTTGACAGGTCAAGACCGCCGTAGCAAACTCTACCTTCAAGCTCCTCAAGATTAACCGCAAACGCGCATTTATCCCACTTTTCCATCGGCATCCATCGGACAGCCTGCTTTACCCATTGATTAAGTCTGAGCTGCCGGAATGCGTTTTCTTCTCCCGGATTCTGCTGTGCCGAATTGCAGGCGGCTTGCACCTTATCCATCCCTATCGTTATTCCGAGTGAAGGATTAGCCTTTTTCCACACCTTAGGATCAGTCCAGTCCTCATGCTCCTCCGCACCATAAATGCAGGGATAGAAGGTAGGATCAACCTTGTGCCCTGAAATAATATCCATAGCCTTTTGATGAAGCTCATAGCAAATGGAGTGCGTATCGTTTCCGGCAGTTGTAATGATGAAATGGAGAGGATTTTTTCTTGCATCTGATGTTCCTTTCGTCATCATGTCAAAAAACTTCCTGTCTTTTTGCACCCACAGTTCATCGAAAATAAGTGCCGAAACATTTACACCTGACTTACCAGCAACATCAGCAGATAGAGCCTTATATGTGCTGTTGGTCGGTGTGAAATGTATTGTTTTCCTGCTCGGTCTAATATCGCAGCGCTTTCGTAGGGCGGGACAGAGCCGCACCATATCGCAGGAAACATCAAAAACAAGGGAAGCCTGATCTCTGTCAGCAGCACAACCGTAAACCTCGGCTCTCTGCTCGCCATCGGCACACAGCATATACAGTGCAACAGCGGCGGCAAGTTCGCTATTATGTGTCGGCAAAAAAGAACGCCCCACCAAGTACTGATGAGACGGTGAATCAACCTGAATACACTGCATTCCATGATTTTCTATCGCTTCGATTTTGTCTATATAGCGGTAATGACTTCTTGTTGTCGGATTTCTTTGCACTCTGTTTTTCAGTTTTCTTTCCAGCCCGGCAACAGGCATATCATCAAAAGCTGTATATTTTACAGCGTATATTGTTTCACCTGTTGCAACTCTGCCGCATTGCTGACTTGGCATATTCCAATCAACACGCTGCGTAGATATCGAAGTAGAGATCGCATTTTTAATTCCTAAGCTCCACAGCAGCTCACTGACGCTTTCCGATAGTGCTTTTTCTGTTGAAGTGTAAACAGCTTGACCTTTGAGATCGTTAATGTTCCCATCGGAATCCATCAGCCCCTGCAATAAGCGATAACGCTGTTCTTTGGATGAATGCAGATATTCAGTCGGTATAACCTTGTCATGAAAAGATCGGAGAAGTATATGCTTCAAATCCTTAATTCTGAAAATAACACTGTCTCCAACATTCTGCCACGCATTTTCTACTTTATGATGCGGCATAATGTTTCCGAGAACGGAAGGAATATCACTCGTTTTTACTGTGATTTCAGGCTTTACTGCATTGCCGTTGCCGAGCCAATATCCCATAAGATAAGGTTCTATCGGCAGATCAGCTTTCGGATAATCAACACACCCTGCAACAGGTATTCTGAATCTATATGAATTCCCATCCTTCGGAATACTTAAAAGCTCTCTTGTTGTCAGTATAATGCTTTTTCTTTTTCCGTGAGTATATTCTCCGAACCATTGATGATGCTCTCCGGCTTCAACAACAGCACCGTCTTTGAAAGTAATTCTGTATGCCTGTTCGCTGAAATCAAGCTGACTTTTCGCAACAACATGACATATACATCCATTGTCATCAAAAAGCTCATCACCGACTTTTATTTCTCCCATAGTTGTATAACCGTTGGGAGTAGGTATAAGCGTATTAAGTGATAACTGTTTGCCGGACTTCTTGCTGATTTCGATATACGCTGTATTGAATTGTCTGTACCCGTCAGCACGGATAGTTCCGAAAATATCACGGATTATTCTTTCCTGCCAGTCGATAAGCTCAAAAGGCTGATTAAAAAATTCTCCCTTTGTGTGCCGCAGCTGCTCAATAAAGCTGACCGCATAATCGGCGGCAACCTTATCGTAATATGATCCCTTTGCCATAAATTCAGTAGGCGTGTATTTTTTTAGTTTTCTCAATGTTCCACCTCCACTCAGGTCGGCTGTCCTGCGATAGCCTCCTGACTAAGTTTCATTATTTCTGAAAGTTCCATACGCTTTCACCCCCAAACAAAAACAGCCGCATCTCTGCGACTGTCAAAAAGTATTTATATAAACGAGAAACACACCTCATCGGTGTGCCCTCGGAGTTTTCAGAATTGTCCGTCAATGTAATCGTATTCAGCCTTTAGCCTTTTATATTCCTGTGCAAGGCACTGTCTGCGGTATCCGTTTTTGCAGGCTTTGCCTTCGCTGTAAATGCGGTCAAGCTCCTTTTTCCTTCGCTCCAGAACCTCCTTTTCGCTCCCGGAAAGGGCATCAAGCACGTCTTTTTCAAATCTGTTCATTGGTTTTTCCTCCGCTTATCAGTCTGTCCATCTTCCTGCAAATCTCGTCAAGCCTGTTGTTTATCGCCCGGCAGGTTCTTTCGTTCCGGCTGTAACCGAGCCGCTCGTGCAGCTCGTTGTATTCCTTTTGAAGCCTTGCAAGCTCGGTTCTCTCTTTGTTTGTCATTGTCGTTCCCCCCTCAGAAAAGGTCGCCGTTAAGGTACATGTCCTCGATGTCCTCTCTCGTTACCCTTATGCCGTCGCTCTCCATGTCGTTTACGATGTCCTGAATTTCAACCGGGTCGAGGTCGTATTTCTTTGCGATCTCCTTGATTTCCTTTTTGGTTATCTTACGTGCTCTTTTCATGGTAGTTACCTCGTTTGTTTTTGTAGGGTTGTTCCCTTGTTGTGTACACATATTAACTCTTTCGGGTGTACTTATCAATACGATTACTACACAATCATCCGGGCGGGTAATTGTGTAGTAGTGTGTATTATATCAAATCTTTATGTGTCCGTAGAGGTCAGCTTCGCTGCGATAAAGGCTGCGGCCGTCACTCAGTGTTTTTACAAAACGGTAGGTCTTTTCGGTGCAGAGGTTTTCAAAATGGCTTGTGGTCTTTCTGCCGAAGGTGCTGGTGCTTTCCGTCAGGCGAACCCTTATGCTCTTTTTGTTCACCTTAATTATCTCGCCTTGCCATGTAGTGCTCTGTATCAGAAGCCCTATGCAGCTGCCCTTGTATGCTTCTACCTTCATTCCGATCTGTGCGTTTGTCATATTACTCAACCTCCGTTTTATTTTTGTAGCTGTATATTAACTCTTTCGGAGGTACTTATCAATACCACTATCACACAATCATTTCGGGCTGATCTTGGCGGTAAATTGTGTATATATGAGGAGAAAACCGCCCTTTTCCGGGCGGCGGTCAGGCTCAGTTTACGCTGAACCTGATCCCCTGAATCTCTGTTTCTCCCCAGAATTCTTTTCTTATTCTTGTGTAAAGCCCTGTCATGGTGCAGCCTTCGGCGGCAAGCTGGTGAATGTTCTCCATCAGGGCGGTACTTTTACCTGTGTAGGCGAACTCCTTAATGCCTGCCTTGCGGAGGGTGTCAACAAAATCCGCAACCTCTCTGTCCCAAAGGAGATCCGAAAACTCGAACTCGTCTGCGCCGCTTTCGATGCTGCCCGCCCATGCTCTGTAGGCTTTGTTTGCGCCGTCTGTGAAGGGAAAGGAAATGTCCTTGTTCTCTGCTATCCAGTTGCTGTATTCCTCGCTGCAGTAGCCGTAGGTCTTTTCAATCTCCCTGCGCTGCTCCAGTCTTGCTCTGCGTTCGTCATCCCAGGCGTGTCCGACTTTTTTCATTTCCTCGAAAAATGCGTTTTCTCTTTTCATGGTGGTGTACCTCCGTTTGTTTTTTTGTAAGGGTTGTTTTCCTTTCGGTGTGTACATATTAACTCTTTCAGGTGTACTTATCAATACCACTATCACACAATCATCCGGCAGGGTAATTGTGTAATAGTGGTGATAATTTCGTATTCGATTTTCAGAGGTCATGATTAAAAAATGCCGCACGGAGTGGTATAATCAGGTTATAATTTTCTGTCCACATTGCGGTGGATTATTTCAATTATCTTTTCTATCTCCTCATCGCTGATACCGATATCCTGCAAACTTTCCCTCGTTCCGCAGTCGCTGCAAATAGGGGTCTCATTATCTGTCCTTGATATTGCCGGGTGTCCTCGATAGGCGGTGCCGCAAATCGGGCAAGTCCTTATTTTAATCTCAGTTGTTTCCATAGTATTTTCTTCATCCTTTCTACCGTTCTGGTAAGTATCTTCGTGTCAAAACCGAAATCCCTGTAGCCCTTCATGCAGGTGGTGAGGTAATAGTTTGTCGGCAGTCCGACTCTGCGGCCTTCTGTCATTACATAAGCAAAACATCTCAGTTCCTTTGTTGTCTCTTCGTCAAGCAGCCTGACCTTGAGGGTGTAATCGTACTTGAAATAAAATCTCGGATAGCCCTCGTAGCGGTCGAGTGCTTCTTCATCCTCAGGGGTAACTTCCCAGACTGCAACCGGAACCTTGCTGCCGATCTTCGGCTCGATTGTCAGGTAGTATCCTGAACCGCTGCCTCTGAAATAAAGGATATTGTGTTCCAGCATCGCTGTTCCGATAGGCTTTGCTCCGGGGCATCTTCTCATCATCTGCTCCACATTCAGGTTGCTGCCGTAGGCAATGTAATAGCGTTTTTCTTTGCTCATTTTTAGTTCATCCTTTCCGAAAGGTGAGGATTTCTGTTTGGATAAGTAACACCCTTCTATCACCTTAAGACCGCTGTCCGCAGCGGTCGGGGTGTTGGGTGGCAGGAGGCTGTTCCTTATGCTCTGCCGAATCTGAATGCTGTGTCGCCTTCAAGGTTTCTTGTTAAAATGTCCCTTGCTGTGGCGAACTCCTCTCCGATGAATCCGAGCCTTAAAAGCCAGGTTCTCATTGCGAATTTCGGATTTTCTTTCTGCTGTTCCTTTGGGCTTGCCGTTCTGACCTCCTTGGCCATCTCGCTGAGTGCAAGGCAAAGTTGAATGTAGCTTTTGAGCTGTCCTGCGTGGAGTCCGTTCTGCTTGCCGCCGCTTGGTGCATCGAATTGAAAAAGTCTGAATTCAACCGTGCCTTTTGTAAAGGTTGCGTGGAGGTTGAGCATGTGGTAGCGGCTGTCGTTGTAGTGGTGGCTTCTGCCGTAATTTGCACCGTTGCCCTCGTACCAGATGTCTGCAAGCTGGCTCATTGTTTTCGGCTTTTTGCTGTTGAGCTTTGCGAGGAAATTCGGATTGACCGTTCTGCAGTAGCGGCTCATTCTGCCTTCGTTTATTTTCAGGGCTGTTGCGATCAGGCGTTCGTGTGAGGCCATTAGGTTTGCAAGATTTCTGAGGGTCTGTGCTGTGTGACCGTTTGCTCCGATGTGAATGTGTACTCCGCAGCCCCTTGTTGCGTCGCTTTTTGCTCCAGCCTTGCGGAGCCTTCTGATCAGCTCCTGCAAAAGCTCAATGTCGCTGTAGTGAAGGATTGGGGTTACAAGTTCGCATTTTTCGCTGTCCGGTCCGCTGATGCTGACATCCTTCTGGAATTTCCACTCTCTGCCGTCTGCGTCCCATGATGACCAGGTGCTGTATCCGTTGCGGCCTGCTGTGTTCTGGTATCTTCTCGTTCCGAAGAACTCTGCGGCGGTCTTTGCAGCCTTTTCTCTGGTGATGCTGTTCATCTCTACCTCGACCCCGATGGTCTGCTTTTTCATTTCCTCTATCTGTCTTGCAACCTTAGTATTCATGGTGGTTTCCTCCGTTTTTTTGTTTTTTGTTCAAGGGTGTTTTCCCTTCGTTGTGTGTTATATTACCTCTACTTGCACACTATATCAAGCAATATTTGAGATGTATATCCACCAATCATAAGGGCAGTTTTTCGGAGGAAGTTGTGTATATTATGGCGGTCAATCCAGTTCATCAGTGCAGTAATTTTTGCCTATTATCAACTTTGCATAGATAGTCGCATAGCGCTCTCTTTCGCTGCCATCGATAGCCTTAAGACCTTCAAGGAAAAAATCCGCAGCTTCTCTTCGGCTATCCCACAGCTTTTCTTCACCGTAGCAAACGGTTGTAACGCTGTTGAGAACAATAAACTCATCCTCGCCCACAATGATACCGAGCGTTCTGCCGTTATCAAATTTCGGATGAATCGTTCCGGCATCGTCCACCATCTGAACCGTACCCCTTGTACCCGGAGGAACAGGGCTGTACGGGTCTTTCATACTGATAAGCTCTATCCTCGTTCCCGGAGGATATTTCTTTTTTATCTGCTCCACTGTATCTCTGTTCGGTATCCTCATTCCTGCTCGCCGTCCCTTCCGGCTTTGAATGCTGACGAGCCGCTGAGATTGCGGAGCAGGATTTTTCTTTCAGCTTTGTACTC
>JBGUWM010000247.1:0-15324 GCA_045221175.1 Acutalibacteraceae bacterium
GCACTGCGAGTGACGGGACTTGAACCCGTACGTCGTAAAACACACGCCCCTCAAACGTGCCTGTCTGCCAGTTCCAGCACACTCGCAAATATGAAGTTTTAACAACAGATATTATTATAGCGTTAGAAAAGAGATTTGTCAAGTGCTTTTTGAAGTTTTTTAGCAGTTTTTTAACGGAATAAAGATATTTTTTATCATAATAAAGGAGTGGAAGAGAAGGACAGCAATAATAGAGTAAGGCAAAGGGGAAAGGAAAAACTGGGTGGGCAGTAATATATAAGGAATAATTCCGTAAGGGAGCAATACAAGAAAACAATATAAGAAAAGCCGTCCCCGGAAAACCGGAGACGGCAGACAAAACAATTGTCATTAGCGTTAAGAGGATCAAGCTTTGCCGACAGAACCGAAGAGTTCCATTTTTTCTTTAACGGTAGCTTTAATAGCCTCAAAGCCGGGGTTGAGGAGCTTTCTGGGGTCGAAGCCCTTACCCTCAAGATCCTTACCGGCTTCAATGTACTTTCTGGTAGCTTCCTGGAAGGAGAGCTGGCACTCAGTGTTAACATTGATCTTGGATACGCCCAAAGAAATAGCCTTCTTGATCATATCAGCCGGGATACCTGTGCCGCCGTGGAGAACCAGAGGCATTTCGCCTGTTTTAGCCTGAATAGCGTCAAGAGTTTCAAAGCTGAGGCCCTTCCAGTTAGCGGGATATTTGCCGTGAATATTACCGATACCTGCAGCGAGCATATCAACGCCGAGATCAGCGATTGTTTTGCACTCGTCGGGATCAGCGCATTCGCCCATGCCGACAACGCCGTCTTCTTCACCGCCGATAGAGCCAACCTCACACTCGATGGAAAGACCGAGGTTATGAGCAACGCTTACAAGCTCGGAAGACTTAGCGAGGTTTTCCTCAAAGGGGTAGTGAGAACCGTCGAACATAATAGAGGTGAAGCCAGCCTGAATGCACTTGTAGCAGCCCTCATAAGTACCGTGGTCAAGGTGAAGAGCTACGGGAACGGTAATGCCGAGAGACTCGTCCATTGCCTTTACCATAGCAGCAACGGTCTTAAAGCCTGTCATATACTTTCCTGCGCCTTCGGAAACACCGAGGATAACAGGGGAGTTCATCTCCTGAGCTGTCAGGAGGATAGCCTTTGTCCACTCAAGGTTGTTGATGTTAAACTGACCGACTGCATAGTGTCCGGCCTTTGCTTTTTTCAGCATTTCTGCTGCGTTGACTAATGCCATTGTCATCACGCTCCAAATCAATTGATAATTTAATCTGCAGGGTGGAGAAACCCACACCATACATCTTTTATTTATTATACAATAGAATTCAGAAAATATAAAGACTCTTTTTGAATTTTTTTGACGATTTTTTGACAATTTTTTGACAATCTTTTCTTAAAGATATTTTTTGTTAAATCAATCAGCGTGGAATAACAGCATAATTGATGAGAACGAATCATATTATCCTAAGAGGGGACAGCAGGTATCTGATGATGACGCTTAAAGAATTATCGCATAAAGGGTTGTGTTCGGTTCAGCGTGTGACGATGTGCAGCTTTTACCGTATTGAAATGTATGTACTGAAAAGATGACTACTCTGATGACGTTAAAACATGATTCGGTTAAGCTGGTAATAACAGACTGAGAGAATTGTGACTGAATCGAGCTGCACCTGATTGATTTGTCCTGCTTGTGAAGGTTTTTTGTTGAGTGCTTCTGTCGGAAACAAACAGCGAGTAAGCAGACGATCATATTCCGGTCAGCTTTGGAAAGAATTCTGAACAATGTTGTCTGCTGTATATAGGAGCATGGTATGCTTCGGCAGCATTGATAGTAAACAGACCACAGGCGGACAACCCCTTTTGAAAGGATTGCCCGCCTGTGGTTGTCGTGCGTAAGGACCGATGCCGAAAGAAAGGCAGCAGTAGAGTTTTACTCCTTGGTATATTTACATCTGTCGTAGTCATAGTTGAAGGCATAGACAGTGTTGTGGCTGGTCGTATTTCCGTCGGTGTCGCCGAACCATGTATTGCCGATGTGGAACTTGAAGCCGACAGAGGTTGTGGGGATTTCTGCCTTAAACTGACGGAAGGGCTGAGCAGTGTTCCAGAAACCGACGTTGTACTGTTTGGTGGTATTCAGGGCGATACATTTAGCGTCGCCTATTTTACCGCCCTTATCCCAGTAACGAATCGTAAAGTTGGAAGTGCCGTATTTGTTGCATACATAGGTGATGACGTTGACGTTGATAGAGAAGGTGCTGACTTTCTGTACTTCATAGGGTACCGTTTTGGAGGCAAGCACCTTGTCGCCGTTTTTAACGGTGCAGGTCAGATTGTAGGTGCCGCCTTCGGTGGGCTTCCACACTACCTGATTGGGGTATCTGACATCGCTGTAGTTAAGAGTTTCGACCTTGCCGTTCTTTTCGACGGTATAGATATACTGGGTATCCTTGATACAGGAGGGGCAGTCGTTGACGTCTGCACGAACATAAATTGAGTCACCGACCTTGCCGGCATTATTATTATAAACAAACTGTTTTACCTCGGCAGGATAGACTACAACGCTGATAGAAGACTGGGCAACAGTGCCTGTGGCGTCTTTTACCTTGACCAGAAGAGTATATTTGCCTGTTTTGTAGTTAAAGGTTTTGGTTTTATAGCTGCTTTTGGTATTCTCTGCGATTTTGACGGTCTTACCGCTCTTAACGTAATAATAAGAATAAGTGTAGGGCGCTGTGCCGCCGGTGATCTGGGGTGTGATCTTTACAGAATCATACGTTTTCAGATATTTGCTCTTGTCAAGATTGATGGCACGCACTGCCAGCAGCTTGTTATAGACTCTGAAATCAGCCGAACGGGAGGCTTTTTTGCCTGCGGCGTCCGTACCTGTAATGGTAATGGTATAAGCGCCGGTTGCTGTGGGCTTCCATGTTCCCTTGATGACGGAAGAACCGGTGGCTTTATCAACGGAAGTTGCCTTGTGCTGTTTGGTAAAGACGGTTTTGCCGTCCTTGGAAACGGTCATGGTGTATTTGATGGGAGAGCTGCCAAGGGTTTCGTTGGCAGTTTTGAAGGTGAATTTCAAATTGCTGTTCACCGTAATGGCAGAAGCCTCGGGCAGATAAAGCTTGGAGAAATGGTAGTATGGTTTGAGGGAGAGGGTTTTCTGGGTTTTGTTGAGGGTAAAGGGGAAGGCGCCGTTAATAGGATAGGTGGTATTGGTGTTTTCGTCCTTGATAAAGGCTTCTTTTACAGTGGTAGCGGAAGAATCGCTGCCGCTGTCCACAAAGCGGAAGCTCCAGTCATAATCATGGAGGTTCTGCGAAGTGATTTCGGGGACGATGGTGTTCATGTCGGCAACCATAGCGCCATCACAAAAACCGGTTTTGCCCATATAGTTCAGCTTCTGGCTGCTGACGGTGGTAAAGTCCGCAAAATAATACGGATTGACCTGTCTGGTATAGACGGTACCGTCTGTTTTCTTTTTGGCGGTTACTTCCACATAGCTGTCGGTTCTGTTATCCGAATTGAGCTTGAAGTAGAGGAAAATGCCGGAGGTGCCGAAGGTTTTGGAAACGAGGAATCTTCCGGGTCCGTAGATAGGCACTGCACGGTTGGATTCGGAGGTAACGCCGTCAACAACGGATTTTTTGTTCAGAGCGTCATAGGCAATCCAGAAGAAGCCGTCTCTCTTGTCGGCGGCAACACGATAATCACCCCAGGTGTCACCCCATGAATTGGCGATTTTAAGGGCGCCTTTTTCGCCGTCGTCAGCCTTTCCGTTATTGTTGAGGTCAACCCAGATATTGTCGTTATAGCCTACGATGGTCATCATGTGGTTGGCAACACCGCTGCCGATAGCCTTGGTGACAATGCCATGACCAACCAGCTCGGCGTCAACGCCGGCGGCTTGTGGAATTGTGGTAAACTGGTAGTCGCCGATAGGTCCTGCGTATGAGAGAATATCACCGTTTCTCAGGGCTGCCTTGACGGCTGCAAGATCGGGATCGTCTACGGAAGAAACCTCTCTGCCGGGCTCTCCTATGGTAGCGAAGGACAGATAGTCATACATACGGTAGTTGACGGCTTCACGCCAGATGTCATAATCGGCGCTCCAGGTTTTGTCGTTGAGGAAATCGGGTACCATCGAAACGGGCGCACAGCCTGTGCCGTACAGCAGTCCTTCGATATGACGGGGCTTGTTGCAGCCGTTGTACAGGTTATAGATAAACATAGGCTGCATGGTGGTGCTGTCTGTTGCGGCTCTGTCCAGCGCCTTGTTGACCTCGTGCGTAAACTGATAGTAAACGCAGGAAAACGCCACACAGGTGCCGAGAGGATTCTGGTCGCCGATTTTCGGGAAATACTTCAGCTTACTGTTGTCAACGTAAGCGTCTTTGCGGTCTGCGGCGGCAAGCGCTTCGTTCCTTTCCTCGACAGAGATAAATCTTCTTTTGACTGCAAGCTTATAGTCGTCGAGAGAACAAATGGTGTTATCATATCCGATAGTAGGATATTCTGCTGTTTTTGCAGACACGGCAATGCTGCCTGCTGCGGCGGATGACGCCAGAACAGCGGTTGTCAGAAGTGATGCGGTCAGTTTTTTCAGTACGTGTTTCAATGGTAACAGCCTCCTTAAATTGATAGTTGTATGGATTGTACTTATTCCTTGGGATAGAGCGCGCGGTTGTAGTCATAGTGAAAGGCATAAACGGTGTTGGAAGCGGCTGTGCTGCCGTCTGTATCACCGAACCACTCGTTGCCGATGTGGAATTTGTAGCCTGTGGAAGTGTTGGGGATTTCGGCGGTAAACTGGTTAAAGGTTTGTGCGGAGTTCCAGAAACCGACGTTTTTCTTGATAGCGGTGCCGTTGGAAACGCACTTGGCTTCTCCGGAGTTTCCGTTACCGTCCCAGTAATGAATGGTAAAGTTGCCGGAGTTGTATGAATTGCAGACGTAGTTGATGACGTTGACGTGAATCAGGATTTTGGAGTTGTCCTGCTGAGCGGTGGTGCCGACCTGATAGTTGGTACTTCTGACGGCAAGCACTTTATCTCCGGATTTCAGGGTGCAGGTGACCTGATAGATGCCGTTTGACTGAGGCGTCCAGAAAATATTATAGGGAACGGTAGAATTGATCGTTTGTGTCTGACCGTCCTTGGTGAAGGTGAACTCATAATTCTGGTCGACAAGGTATGCGGCAGGATTGCTGATTTCGGCGGTAACAAGATTTCGTGTATTGGCGCTGCTGTAGTTAGAGGAGAAGGAAATTCTTGAAATGACGGTGGGTTTTACAACAACCGTCTGCGTAGCCTGAGCCACCGTACCCGCTGCGTCCTTCACTTTCACAAGCAGGGTATATTTGCCGGTTTTCAAGCCGAAGGTCTTTGTTTTATAGCTGTTCTTGGTGTTTTCCACGATTTTGACGGTTTTGCCGCCCTTTATGTAATAGTAGGAATAGGTGTAGGGGGCTGTTCCGCCGGTGACAAGGGGCGTCATTTTCAGATTGTCATTCTGATTGATGTATTTGCCCTTGTCCAGCTCAATCGAGCGTACCGCCAGCATTTTGTTATAGACCTTGAAGGCGGCGCTGCGGCTGATGGTTACACCGGAAGCGTCCTTGCCGGTAATGGTGATGGTATAGGTGCCGGGTTTTTCGGGCTTCCACGTTCCTTTGATGACAGAGCTGCGGGCATTTTTGTCAACGCTGGTTGCCTTGTGGAGCTTTGAAAAAATCTCTTTGCCGTTCTGGCTGATGGTCATGGTATATTTGATCGGGTCTGTGCCGAAGGTTTCGTTGGCAGTTTTGAAGGTGAATTTCAGAGTGCTGCCTACTGTCAGCGCCGAGGTTTCGGGAACATAGAGCTTTGCAAAGTGATAATAGCTTCTGAGAGGAACGGTTTTTTCTGCGCTGTTTAACTGAATGGGAAAAGCGGTGTCAAGCTGATAGGACTTGTTGGTATTTTCATCAAGGATATATGCTTCCTTTACGGTAAAGGGATTGGTGTCCGTGCCTGAATCGGCAAAGCGGATGCTCCAGTCGTAATCGTGGAAGTTGTCGGAGCTGAGGTCTTCAATCACCGTGTTGAGGTCAGCGACCATTGCGCCGTCCGAGAAGCCGGTGGTGCCGTTATAATTCTTAACCGTGTTGGTATAGTGGGTTACATGGTTGTAGGGAGTTACTTTTTTGGTAAAAGTGACGCCGTCGGTTTTTCTTCTGGCGCTGATCTCTACAAAGTTGTCCGCTCTGTTGCTGGAATTGAGGGTATAGTACAGGAAAATGCCGGAAGCGCCGTATGCTTTGGACACGTTGATCTTATAGAAGTTGGATTCGATGCCGATCATTCTGTCGGTATCGTAGCCCATGCCTTCAACGGCGGACTGTTCATTCAGAGCGTCGTATGCAAGCCAGATAAAGCCGTTGTTGTAAAAGCTCTCACCCCATGAATTGGCAATTTTCAGAGCGCCCTTTTCGCCTTTGTCAACATTGCCGTTTTTATTGATATCCACCCAGATATTGTCGTTATAACCTACAACGCAGAGCATATGAGCCATGCCGCCGGACTGCATGTGGACCTTGGTGGCAATCTGCTGTCCGACAAGCTCGTCGTCAACGCCTTCGGCTTTCGGGATTTTGACGGTCTGAAACCAGGGGCTGCCGTCTGCGTCGCAGTAGGAAGAGAAGGAAACGATCTCGCCGTTGCGAAGGCAGGCTTTGAGAACGTCCAGATCCGGATCCGTTTCAGAGGTGATTTTGGAATCCTGCTTGCCGATTTTAGCGAACTGCATATAGCTGCTGCAGCGGTAGTTGGCTGCCTCACGCCAGATGTCGTAGCCGGTGTGCCACGTTTCGAGATCACCGTAATCGGGCGCTAAGGAAAGAGGCGCACAGCCTGCGGTATGCAGCAGATCCTCGGGGTGTCTCCATGTGCCGTAGTTATAAAGATTATAGGTAAATACGGGATTCATGGTGGCAGCGTCGGTGGCTTCTCTGTCAAGCGCTCGGTTGACCTGATGGGTAAACTGATAGTAAACGGATCCCCACACGATGCAGGTGGGGCCCTTCTGATTGCGGATCTTCGGAAAATACTTGAGCTTGCTGTTGTCAACGGCGGGAACGTAGTTGTCAATCGCCTTCCGGACAGACTGTACTTCTTCGTTGGTTCTTGCGGTTTTCTGAACAGCAAGCAGATAATCGTCGGTGGTATAGATGACGGGGGAGTATTCCGCAGACGGAATGACGCCATCCTTTGAAGCGGACGGAGCTTCTGCCGCAGCGGCTTGCAGTGCGGGAACTGAGGTGAGGGCTGACGCTGTGACCAGTAAGGCGGCAAGCAGCCCGGCTGCGGTGTGTCTGATGCGTTTGAATGTGGACATAAGATTCCTCCTGAGAATAGAATGCAGTTATGCTATTTCAGCCCCGATTTGTAATCGGAGCTGAAATACGGGTCAGATTAGTTTTCCAGTTTATACAGGCAGCGGTCATAATCGTAATTGAAGACATAGACCGTATTCTGCGTTTTGGTATTGCCGTCGCTGTTGCTGACGCCGTCCGGGAACCATCTGTTGCCGATGTGGAACTTGAAGCCGGTAGCGTCCTTGGGAATATAGGCAACGTACTGATAGAAGGTCTGGGAGCTGCTCCAGAAGCCTACGTTATATACCTTGGTGGTAGAGAGGGGTGTACAGGTAACGTCTCCGACGCCGCTGGTGGTGCCGCCCCAGTAGTGAATCTGGAAGGGAGAGGTGGGCTTTTCGTTGATGATATAGGAGATGATGTTGACGTTGATCTTGTACTTGTCAGCGTTCTCGTTCAGAGTGCCTGCTTCGTAGGCGACGGTTTTTTCAGCCAGCAGCTTGTCTTTATACTTGACGGACACCTTGACGGTGTATTTGCCGTTAGCTTTGATGCTCCAGAGATATCTGCCCTGGTCGAGAGGAATGTCACGGGGAGCGAGTACCTCTGTAGTGCCGGCAGCGTTCGTAACGGAACAGGTGTAGTCGGCGTCCGTTACAACGGAGGGCATATTTTTGACAAAGCAGGAAATAGCGATGGCGCTGTTTACCGCACCGTAGTCATAAGAGAAGTGAATGCGGCTGATTTCCGGCGCTTGCACGACGATATAGCGTGAATAGTCAACAGCCTTGCCGGAGGAATCCTTTACTTTAACGATGAGCTTGTAGGTGCCGGTGTTGCCGAACTGTCTGGTAACGGAGGTTTTTTGTGTGTTTTCAAGAATGGCGTAGGTCTTGCTGCCCTTCTGATAGTAGTAGGAATAGGTATATTTGCCTGTACCGCCGGTAACATGGGGCTTGATGACAACCTTTTCATAGCGGGGAACGTTTCTGTCGGTGCTGATGTCGATAGAACGCAGAGCAAGCTGCTTGTTATACACCTTGAAGTTAGTTGTTCTGGAGATCAGTATGCCGGTAGCGTCGGTAGCTGTCAGCGTAGCGGTATAATCGCCTGCCTTGGTGGGTGTCCAGCCAACTTTGATGGTGTTGGTCTTGTTGACGGTATCAATGGCGATACCTTTGGTGTATTTGTTGGCGACAACCTTGCCGTCACGGGTAATGACAAGGTTATATTTGATTGGGCTGCTGCCTCTGGATTCGTTTTCCGCCTTGGCGACGAACCTGACTTCGCTGTCGACGTAAGTGTTTTCGGGAGCAGTCAGCGTGAGCTTGGAAAACTGGAAGTAGTTTTTGAGCGCAACGGTTTTGGTAGTGCTGTTGACGGTGAAGGGGAAAGAGGTGTTCAGCGCATAGCTTCTGCCGCCTGTTTCGTCGATAATAACGGCGTCCTTTACCGTCAGCGCAGCAGTGTCTTTGCCGTTGTCCGTAAAGCTGACGCTCCAGTTGTAATCGTTGAAGTTGTTGGAATCCAGTCCGGCAATTACGTTGTCCAGGTCAACGATCATGGTGCCGTCGTTGGCGTTGGTTGTACCGTCATAAGACAGCGCCTGAGCGCCCTGCTGTGTAATCTGGAAATAGGGGGCGGTCGTTTTGGTGAATTTTACGCCGTCCTTCTTTCTGGTGGCGGTAATGGACAGATAACTGTCGGTACGGTTGTTGGTGTTGAGCGTATACTTCAGATAGATATTGGAAGACTTGAAATCCTTGTCAACGTTGAGCTTGACGAAGGTTCTCATCGCAGGTGTTCTTCCTTTTTCATATCCGATGCCCTCGACCGCAGATTCCTGATTAAGACAATCGTACGCCATCCAGCAAAAGCCCTTGTTGGCATAATCGGTTCCGTGGGAGTTTGCCATTTTGAAGGCGCCCATTTCTCCGTCGTCAACGGCTCCGTTGTCGTTGATGTCCGTCCAGATATTATCGTCATAGCCGACAATCGTCATCTCGTGACAGCCTTCATAGCCGACCTGTTTGTAGACAACACTTTCTCCCACAACACCTTTGTTATATGCGGGGTTGCCGGCGTATGCCTTGAGGGTTTTTGTCTTATAGGACCAGATATAGCCCATGAAGGAGATAATGTCTCCGTTGCGGAGCGTCGCTTTGATAGCGGCTATGTCAGAATCGTCTACGGAAGTGATGCGGGACTCTTTATAGCCTACGTCAGCATAATACATATAGTTGCTGATACGGTATTGGTTGGCCTCTCTCCAGGTGGTGTAATCCGGGTTCCACGTTTTATAGTCAGTTGTGTTGGAAACGGTGGCATAGGTCGGGCAGCCGTTGTTGCCGAGCAGCTCATAGATATCCCACGGCTGGGAGCCTCTGTTGTTGCCGCCCACAATCAGGTTATAGATAAACAGCGGCTGGAAGGTGTTCTGAGGCGTTGTTTTCTTTCCCAGTGCCTTGTTCATTTCGTAGGTGAACTGATAGTATACGTTTGACCATGCACAGCACGAGCCGATACCGCCCTGACTGCCGATTGCGGGAAAATATTCACTTTCGCTCAGATCAACACGGGAATCCGTTCGTTTGACAGCGTCCTCTGCAGCCCGTACCGCTGCCGTGGATTTAATCGTATGGCGCACGGCATTGATATAGTCGTCGGTGTCCACGATCTTGACGCCATATACTCTCGAAGGAATCATGCCTTCGGTGTTGTCTGCGGCTGCCGGCGTAAGCGCAGCGCCTGTTGCGACGGACGAAGCGATGACCGCAGCGGACAGAACAGCAGCGCCCCATCGGGTTGTTTTGCGCTTGATTGATTTGTGCATTGGGTTTAACCTCCTTGATAATGTTTGTGGAAAACACTAAATATTTACAAACTGTCTACAAATATTTTACCATTTTGTAATAATTAGTCAATGGATAGAATGGCATAATTTTACTACCATTGAAAAAAACTTCTATTGAAAAGCGACAAAGTGAACTTTTTGTCTATAAAGGAAAAGGAAGAACGGTGTGCTTCCGCAGGTTTTCAGAGAGAAAATCTTGACTTTTGCCGCAAAAAGCAGTATTTTATATAGGTATCAATATTCTATTAACAGGAAAACGGATTCCGTGAGAAAAAAGGGGATTATAAAATGCTGACACTGGATAAGATCTATCATGCTTCTTATGTACTGAAGGATGTCGTCAGACCCACCGACATGATTCATGCCACAAATTTGTCCGATGACTTTGAGCTGTACCTGAAGACAGAAAACCTGCAGGTAACAGGCGCTTTCAAGGCAAGAGGTGCTTTTTACAAGATTTCTCAGCTTTCTGATGAAGAAAGAGCCAAGGGCGTAATTGCCTGTTCTGCCGGCAACCACGCACAGGGCGTTGCCCGTGCCGCACAGCGCTACGGCATCAAGTCCATTATCTGTATGCCCAACGGTGCGCCTATTTCAAAGGTAGAGGCGACCAAAAGCTACGGCGCAGAGGTGTGTCTGGTAGAGGGAACCTATGATGACGCTCATGACAAGGCTGTCGAACTGCAAAAGGAAACCGGCGCTACCTTTGTACACCCGTTTGATGACGAAATGGTCATTGCCGGTCAGGGTACCATCGGTCTGGAGATTCTGGATCAACTGCCCGACGTTGATGCTGTTATCGTGCCTATCGGCGGCGGCGGACTGATCAGCGGCGTTGCTTATGCCATCAAGGCGCTGAACCCCAACGTCAAGGTATATGGCGTGCAGTCGGCAGGCGCACCTTCCATGTATCTTTCCATGGCGCATCATCAGATCGAAACACTCAGCGGCGTGAACACCTTTGCCGACGGTATTGCCGTTAAAACGCCCGGTGAACTGACTTTTGAAATGTGCAGCAAGTATGTTGACGAAATCATGACCGTCACCGACGACGAAACCGCCACAGCCATTTTAACGCTGATGGAAAAACAGAAGCTGATTTCCGAGGGTGCCGGCGCTGTATCCGTAGCGGCTGCACTGTTCGGCAAGTTCCCGATCAAGGGCAAGAAGGTTTGCTGTCTGGTTTCCGGCGGTAATATAGACGTAACTATTCTGTCGAGAGTCATTGACAGAGGCTTGCAGAAGACAGGCAGACTGGCTGAATTCACCATAGCGCTGACAGACAAGCCGGGTGAGCTGCAGGCAGTTGCCAAGATCATTTCCAAGCTGGGCGCCAATGTAGTAGCCGTCAGTCACGACAGAGCAGACCTTAACACGGACATCAATTCCTGTTACCTGCGTCTTTCCATGGAAACAAGAAATCATGAACATATTCAGAAGATCAAGGACGAGCTGGGACGCCACGGTTACAAGATTGTAGGCTGAGCAAATGTATACAATCGGTGAGGATTTCTGCAAAGTGCAGGTATGTTTCGGGCGGATCGTCCGAATGGTACGGCGCTGTGCGGACTAACAATATAGTATAACAGAATGATATCAACAGAGAGGAGTTTATCTTTATGGCAGAAGTTATTTATACCAAAAACGCACCCGATGCAATCGGACCCTATTCACAGGCAATCAAGACAGGCGGACTGGTGTTCACTTCCGGACAGATTGCAATCAATCCTGCTACGGGCAACGTAGAGGAAACGACAATTGAAGGACAGACCGAACAGGTGATGAAGAATCTGAAAAATCTGTTGGAAGCAGCAGGAAGCTCTTTGGAAAAGGCTGTTAAGACCGTATGTTTCTTGGCAGACATGAATGATTTTGCGGCATTTAATGCTATTTACGGACAGTATTTTACAGGCAAGCCCGCACGTTCCTGTGTTGCTGTAAAAACACTGCCGAAAAATGTTCTCTGCGAGGTAGAGGTTATCGCCGAGGCGTGAGGAACATAGAATAATCAGGGACTGAACAGGCTGTCGTCGTGACTATTGTCCGATGGCAGCCGTTATTAGTTTAGAAGAGCATTTCGCTGCCTGCGGGCAGAGAATCGGGGGGACTTTTGCGAAAAAGCTCCCCCCGACACCCCCGAAAACGTTGTTTGAGAAATTTACAATAAACTACCAAAATATAATTCAGTTTACGCACCGCCTTTACCGTGCCTACTCTGTGCGTGACCGCACAGGACGAATATGTTCCGGTAACGATCTTTACATAGTCGCTTAATATGCTTCAAAAACGAAATCGACAGCGGAGGCACTCCGCCGGTGCTTCTGCCTGCGGCATTTTATTCATTTTTTCAAACAAAAAGGACAGGGAGATTGTTTTCTGACGATCTCTCTGTCCTTGATTTTTGTATCAGGCTCTATGCTGTTTTTGGTTTATGCTGTTTTTACGCCATTCCTGCATGAAGCCATGTGTTAATGCGTTGCAAAACGATAAACCTTTATCAATCCGTAAAGCCGATCAACAACGGATTTTATCGTACAGCGGCTCTGCCGTCACCCCATCTCGCCGACAATCACGTTCACCGTAAAGCTGACATGAACCGTATTCCCTGTCACGTCGCTTGCGTAAACCGTCACCTGATAATTTCCGGTTTTGTCAAACACAAACACATGATTCCTGCCGGGATAGCGGGTGTATGGCACACGGACGGTTTTTTCCGCTTGGTTACTCTCATCACCGTCAAACAAAAGCCTTCCCGTGCCTGCGTCACGAACCGTATAGCGGAAACGATAGGGCCCCTTTCCGCCTTCGGCTGATACGCTGAAATACAGCTCCTCATCAAGCCAGTACTCTGTGCAGATATCCTCCGGCAGCGTGATTTTCAGCGGCTGAAGGGCTTCTGTCGTTTCAAAATTATTCTCTCCGGCACGAATCTTGTAGTCCTGCTCGCCGTTATCATCATACTGATTCTTCAGATCATCGAAATATACGTTGTAATACTCACAATCACCCAGATCAACAATGGCTGTGTGCGTATAGCCCTCCGGCATCTTCACCGGCGTCATCAGCTTTTCCCGCAGCTCCTGATAGTCGTCGTCACCCTGAGGATAATACTTCATCTCTACCTGACCGTCATACCCACGGTAATTCACCTTCGCATAGCGGGTATATGTATCGGACAGCGCAAGACTCTGACGGCTGCTGCCGCCCAGCCGCAGCGGAAAGCTGCCGTCGGTGCGGTACAGACGATAATTCTTTTCGTCGCACAGATAAACGTCCGACACCTTCATAAAAGCATCAGCTGCGCCCTTGCATTCCAGCTTTACCGTCCACTTTACTTTGGTATAATCCGCAGCCCCCAGCTTACGCACAATCGGGCTGACGTCATAGACAAAGTGAGCAGCTTCGTCCGGCTTGCTCAGGTTATAGGCAACAGGGACAAATTCGCCTTCCGTATGATTAAAGGGGTCCATGCATTCCGTCACGGTACTGCCGTTATATTCGCCCGTCAGTTTAACGTAACTGTTGGCACGGTCGTTGGTATTGGCAATATAATGCATAAAGACAGTGGACTGATACTCTGCCGGCATCAGTTGGATTCCGCAGATATGATACATACCGAACATTCTCTGAATTTTATTGTCGGGCTTTTCCGACTTTTCATTTTCGTCAAGCGCCTGCTGATCGGCGGCTTCATACTGAAAACCCTGCACGCAGGAGCGGTGGTTCAGCGCATCATACGCCATCCAGATATAACCCTGATTTCCTTTCTGCCAGTATTCGCCCCATGAATTAGCAATTTTGAAAGCACCCATTTCACCCGGATCAATTACTTTGTTTCCATTGATATCCGTCCAGATATTATCATCATACCCCACTACTGTCACGACATGGTCGCCTTCTTCACCAAAACTGTAATAAATACAGTTTTCGCCCACAACGCCGTTGTTGACGGAAGGATCGTCTGTTTTTGTCAGCCTTTTATAGCGCCAGCGGTCATAGACGTGGACTGTCAGGGCATGACCTTCTGCCAAAGCCGTTTTAACAGGCAGAATATCCGTGTCGTCCGTTGAGGTGACGGTCGTGTTCCAATCACCGATCAGCGAGTATTCGTAATAGCTGCGGATACGGTGACCGGCTGCCTGACGATAGGTTTCCTCGTCCAGCGGCAGATCGTAAGTATAATAGTTTACGTCTTTATCAGAACCCGGAAACGGACCTGTTTTGTAATTGTTACTGATAGTCTTTCCAAAAGGCAGCAGAGCAGTAGTTACGGCACCGCCCAGTTTCAGATGCTTGTAAGCACGACTCTGCAGCATTCCTCCGGCATTTTTATCCGTTGCAAGATTATAGGTGTAAGCCGGAGAAAAAGAGTTTTTCTCATTGGTCTTTATCTGATGAAGACGGTTATACTCGTAGGTATACTGATAATAGGTAGTAGCATATATACAACAGGCGCTGCCCACCTGATTCACGATGGCGGGAAAATACTCATTGTCGCTGTTGTCCACTCTGTCGGGCAGCTCCGCCGGCAGGGTGTAGGACGGGTCCGCCTCCTGCTGCATGGCGGCATAGTCCTCTGCCGATCTGATCCTTCTGCCGTCAAGGGTATCGTCAATCTCACCAAATTCAAAGGCAGGCGGTTCCGGCGCCTTTTCCGTCACCGTCAGCGGTATATCCTTGTTGATGATTCTGCCGCTGCTGTCTTTGACCTTGGTTCTGACAATATAGTCCCCCGTTTCGGCAGGTGTGAACTTCACGCACTCATCGGCAGTGTACGTACTGATCTTGCTCCAGCTTTCGCTGTCCGTCGGTCTGTAATATGCCGCAAACTGCACCTCTCCCGTGCCGCCTGTGGAAGCGTTGTTCACCCAGATATCCTGACCCGGTTCCGCCTTCTGCGCAGAAAGCGCTGTGCGGTTCTGCAGGTCGGAAGCCGACTTCACCCACACCGTCAGCGTCTTTTCGCTGATGACGCCGCTTTCGTCCCTTGCCTTGACCTTCACGTCATAAGCCGCCGCCACCTTCGGGCGGATCAGCGCCACGCATGAAGTGGAGTAGTCCTTGCTTCTGATCCATTTCGTCTGTGAGCTGCGCTTGTA
>JBGUWM010000248.1:0-13418 GCA_045221175.1 Acutalibacteraceae bacterium
CAGTGACAGCCGTGCAAGAGGTATGTTCCAGTTTTACGGTGCGAACCGTTCAGGCCGCTGGGCTGGTCGTTTGATTCAGCTGCAAAATCTCCCGCAGAATCATCTTGATGATCTGGAAGAAGCCCGTCAGCTCGTCCGCAGTGGCAGCTACAACACCATCGCTATGACATACGATAATATCCCCGATGTTTTATCTCAGCTTATCCGCACAGCCTTTATTCCGAGAGAGGGTTATAAGTTTATCGTTGCTGACTTTTCTGCTATTGAAGCGAGAGTTATCGCACACATTGCCGGAGAGAAATGGAGAGCCGAAGTTTTCAAAAACGGCGGCGACATTTACTGTGCATCTGCAAGTCAGATGTTTCATTGCAAAGTGGAAAAGCACGGCGAAAATGCTCATCTCAGACAGAAAGGCAAAATAGCAGAACTTGCCCTCGGCTACGGCGGATCAGTTGGTGCTTTGAAATCTATGGGTGCTTTGGATATGGGAATGTCTGAGGATGAATTAAAGCCCCTTGTTGACTCTTGGAGAGCCGCCAATTCCCATATCGTCCAGCTTTGGTATGCCGTTGACCGCTGTGTTAAAGACACTGTTACTAAGCGTATTCCGACAGAAACACACGGACTTCGCTTCACATACCAAAGCGGTATGCTGTTTATTACTCTTCCCAGCGGCAGAAGGCTTGCTTATGTAAAACCGAAAATAGGTATTAATCGTTTCGGCAGTGAATCGGTCACTTATCAGGGAACTGGTGCAGCAAAGAAGTGGGAACGCATAGAAACCTTCGGCGGAAAGCTGGTAGAAAACATTATTCAGGCTATCTCCCGTGACATCCTGTGCTATGCAATACAGACACTTTCCCACTGCTTTATCGTAGCCCATGTGCATGACGAAATAATCATCGAATGCGATAAACGTATGTCGGTAGAAGAAGTATGCGGACAGATGAGCAGAACGCCTCCGTGGATTCCCGGACTGCTTCTCCGTGCCGATGGATACGAATGCGAATTTTATAAAAAAGACTGAGAGAGGAGAAAAAGATGAATATCTATAACAGTGAAATGTACCCTGACCCGACAGCATATCACGCTTTGACAAAAATACAGAAGGAAGAAAAGGCTGCAAGATACAGACCTCTCGTCTATATATGCAGCCCATACTCTGGGGATATTGCCGGGAATACAGAAAAAGCTATAAAACACTGCCGCTTTGCAGTAGATAACAATGCGATACCTCTTGCACCGCATCTTCTGTTTCCGCAGTTTATGGATGAGGAAAAAGAGCGTGATCTTGCAATGTTTATGGATATGGTGCTGATAGGCCGCTGTGAGCAGCTGTGGGTATTTGGTGATACCATAACGGCGGGTATGCAGGCGGAAATAAATAAGGCGAATAAAAAATGTATAAAAATTCGCCGTTTTACAGAATTATACAAAGAGTATAAATAAATGGAGGTATTACAAAATGCAATTAACTATCTTTACAGCTAACTGCCGTGGAAGAAAAAGTAATACGCTTTATCCGAACAAGTGCATCATCGACAGTGAAGAGGACTTTCTTAAAGTGGTCGAATTCGACCATGTTTGCGGAGAGTACAAGGGCAACCGCCGCAGCGTGGATAACTTCCTGAATTCAAACTGCCTTGTAATGGATAACGATAACACTCACTCCGATGATCCCAACGACTGGATAAAGCCGGAAGCGTATAAAACGATGTTCCCGGATGTTGCTTTTATCGTTGTGCCAAGCAGAAACAATATGAAGCCGAAGGACGGAAAATCACCACGACCGAGACATCATATCTATTTCCCGATAGATACCATAACAGACAAAGACGCTTATAAACAGCTCAAAGAAATGCTTATGGCTAAGTATCCGTTTTTTGATGATAACGCTCTCGATGCCGCCCGTTTCATTTACGGTAATCCGACAACGGAGATCCTTTGGCATGAGGGCGAGATCACCATCGACTGTGTTCTGTCGCCGCCCCAGACAGATAAAACCATACCACAAGGACAGCGGAATAATACCATGTCACGCTTTGCCGGAAGGATACTCAAACGCTACGGCATATCCGAAAGAGCGTACAGCATCTTTATCGAAGAATCCAACAAGTGCAATCCTCTGCTTGAGAGTGAGGAGCTTGAAACGATATGGAGAAGTGCCTGCCGCTTTGCCAAAAAGGTAATGGATCAGGAAGGATATATACCGCCTGAAGAATATGATTTCCAGATACAGTCGCTCAAGCCTTATGACTACTCCGATATCGGACAGGCGAAGGTTATCGCAAGAGAATACGGTGACGAACTCCGCTATACATCGGCTACCGACTATATCCGTTTTGACGGTGAGCGTTGGGTGGAATCAAAGCAGAGAGCTGTTGGTGCTGTGGAGGAGTTTCTTGACTTACAGCTTGAGGATGCGAAAGATGCTGTTCAGAATGCTATTCAGGCATTGATAAGTGCGGGTGTATCGGAGGAAACGCTCCTATCCGGCGGCAAAAAGGCAGTGGCAAATTTTAACGAAGAACAGATGAATCTGTACAAAGACTATGTTTCCGCAGTGTCTTATAAGGCTTTTGTAATGAAACGTCGGGATATGAAATATATCGTATCAGCAATGCAGGCGGCAAAGCCCATGCTCGAAATGAAGCCCACAGACCTTGACGCTGACGGAATGCTGCTCAATACCCCAGATGGTACATACGATCTCAGAAAAGGGCTTGACGGCAGACAGGAACACAATGCCTCTGACTTTATCACGAAAATGACTGCCTTTGCTCCCTCTGATGAAGGCAAGAAGGAGTGGCTTGATACTCTTGACCGTATTTTTGAAAAGGATCCTGAGCTTATAGATTATGTTCAGCAGATAGCCGGACTGTGTGCGATAGGCAATGTATATCTTGAAGAATTGATTATTTCGTATGGTGTCGGCAGCAACGGTAAATCCACCTTCTGGAATTCTATCGCAGGAGCACTTGGTTCGTACAGCGGCAACATCTCGGCGGATACGCTGACAATCGGCTGCAAGCGTAATGTAAAACCGGAGCTTGCCGAAGCGAAAGGAAAGCGACTGCTTATTGCAGCGGAGCTTGAAGAGGGTATGCGTCTGAATACATCAACGGTCAAGCAGCTTTGCTCAACAGATGAGATTTTCGCAGAGAAGAAGTATAAAGATCCGTTTTCCTTCAAACCCAGTCATACCCTCGTGCTGTATACAAATCATCTGCCAAAGGTGGGTGCAATGGATGACGGTATCTGGAGAAGGCTTATCGTTATTCCGTTCAATGCCAAAATTAGCGGAAAAAGTGATATAAAGAATTACTCTGAATTCCTCATCAAAAATTCAGGCGGGTATATCGTGAAGTGGCTTATTGAGGGTGCAAAGAAGGCTATCGACAACTATTTCAGACTGAAAAATCCGAAGGTAGTGCAGGATGCCATTGATAAGTACAAACAGGATAATGACTGGATGTCCCATTTTCTTGATGCTTGCTGTGAACTGGGTACAGGGCTTGAGGAAAAATCGGGTGATGTTTACCTTGCCTATCGCTCATACTGTTCGAGAACGGGTGAGTTTATAAGGAGCACTTCGGAGTTTTATAATGCTTTGGAACTGCGTGGTATCCGCAGAAGGAGAACGAGTAAATCCAAAGTTCTTATGGGTATAAAACTATTGGAAGAAGATGCAGAAATATAAAAATGTGCCGGTCGTGTCCCTCTATATATAAAATCCCCTTTAGGGCTGTTTTTATCAAAAAAATACTATATAGAGAACTTTATATACAGACAAGCACGACTGGCACTTTATAAAACCAGAAAGGAGTTATCCTTATGGCAAACAGCAATAAAAATACAGATAAAATGCGAGAAAAGCAGCTCGAACATTTATTTCTGATGGAAGTAAAGTGTATCGGCGGTCTGGCATTGAAGTTCGTGAGTCCTGGTTTCTCCGGGGTGCCTGACCGTCTGGTACTTATCCCTGATGGCAAGGTCGCATTCGTGGAAGTAAAAGCACCCGGACAACACCCACGTCCGTTGCAGACGGCAAGACACAGACAGTTACGGAAGTTAGGCTTCAAAGTGTATGTGCTTGATAATCCGCAGCAGATACCTGAAATAATCAGAGACATAAGAGGTGATGCCACGTGAAGTTCATACCCCACGAGTATCAGAAATACACAATCGAATATATCAAACAAAATCCGATTTCAGCCATTCTTCTGGACATGGGTCTTGGCAAAACGGTTATATCCCTCACCGCAATTAATGACCTGATGTATGACAGCTTTGAGGTACATAAGGTTCTGATAATTGCACCTCTCCGTGTAGCCCGTTTCAGTTGGGGTGCGGAGATCAGAAAATGGGAGCATCTGAAAAATCTCCGTTACAGCATTGTTGTCGGTACAGAAAAAGAACGCAGAGCTGCATTACAGCAGAAAGCTGATATTTACATCATCAATCGTGAGAATCTTCCCTGGCTGATTGAAAACACATATTTCGATTATGATATGGTGGTTGTCGATGAATTATCATCCTTTAAAAATCATCAGGCTAAACGCTTCAAAGCATTAATGAAGGTCAGACCGCAGGTGAAAAGAATAGTGGGTCTGACAGGTACGCCAAGCAGCAACGGTCTGATGGATTTATTCGCAGAATTTAAACTGCTTGATATGGGACAGCGGCTCGGTCGTTTTATCGGACAGTACCGCAGCACTTATTTTCAACCTGACAAAATGAACGGCATGATCGTGTATTCATATAAGCCGCTGCCGGGAGCAGAGGAACGAATATACGAGAAGATCTCTGACATCACTATCTCTATGAAAGCAACAGACCACCTGCAAATGCCGGAGCTTATAAGCAGCAGGTACGATGTGGAGCTGTCACCAACGGAAAGACAAAAATATGAGCAGCTGAAAAAAGACCTTGTTCTGCCTGTGGATGATGAAGAGATCACAGCGGCAAATGCAGCAGCTCTTTCCGGAAAGCTCTGTCAGCTGGCTAACGGTGCGATATACGATGATGACAACAAAACAGTACGCATACACGACCGAAAACTTGATGCTTTGGAGGACATCATCGAAAGCATGAACGGCAAACCGCTGTTAGTGGCGTATTGGTTCAAACACGACTTTGAACGTATCTCAGAAAGGCTGTCGGAACTGAAAGTGCCGTTTTCCAAACTCGATACAGACGAGAGTATCGAAAGGTGGAACAGCGGCGAAATCCCTGTCGCACTTATCCATCCTGCCTCTGCCGGACACGGGCTTAATCTTCAAAGCGGAGGTTCGGCTCTCGTCTGGTTCGGTATCACTTGGAGCTTAGAGCTTTATCAGCAGACAGTTGCAAGGCTGTGGCGGCAAGGTCAGAAGCATACCGTTGTTATTCAGCACATCATCACAAAGAACACCATTGATGAAAACATCATGGCGGCTTTAGAGAAAAAAGAGCATACGCAGACCGCACTTATCGAAGCGGTCAAGGCGAATATATGAAAATGAGTGTAAAAAGAGTAAAGACAAGACAATCATAGTCAATCCGAGTGGAATCTTACTATTTCGGAGGTATTCAGTATGAGCATTATCTGGAAATATCTTGATAAGAAAGCCGCTGCTATTGCAGCACTTAAGGACTATGACAGTATGAAGTTTATCATAGACAATACAGATGCGGATATAAAAAATACTTACCACAAAATGGCCGGTATCGGCAGTCCGGGATTTGACGGTATGCCGCACAGCAAAACCCCACAGGCTGCCGAAAGCAGAGTTACAAGCTGCATTGACGAGATAGATGTGCTTAAAGAGCGTTACAGACAGGCAACCGAGTATATGAGCTGGTTTGTTCCTGCCTGGAGGGAGCTTACCCCTGATGAACGCTATGTGCTGGATATGTTTTTCTGTAAGCAGAACGACTACGGTGATGCAGTTGCTGATATTGTAGCTGACCACTATCAGATAGAGAGAGCATCTGCTTATCGCAGAAAATGTCGTGCCGTTGATAAGCTGACTGTTCTTTTATTTGGAAAATAATATAAAAACGACTCCCTGTCATTTCGGTGGCAGGGAGTTTTCAATGTCAGTGAATATTCATACTTCGGAGAGCAGCAAGCTGATCACTTCTCGCATATATAATATTCAGGATAAATACTTTCAGACTTTCTTCGTCAATTCTGTAATATACAAAGAAGTTTTTGACCAGTATTTTTCTCACTCCACGAGAGTGCCATGGTTCATCATCCACAGGCTTGTATATTCCGGGCATTTCAGACAACTTTGCTATTTCCTGCCTTATAGCCCGGACATAAGACAAAGCAGTTTCGGGAGCGAGAAGGTTTTTAGCAATATATCTGCTCAGTTCGGTTATGTCATCTGTTGCATCCGGTGTCATGATGATCTTGTAGGTCTGCATTATTTCAGGCTCCTTTCAAGTTCATCAAAAACGCTGTTAAATTCTCTGCCTTCTCCGGCAAGCGATTGTTCATAGCTGTGCTGCAGTTTTCGGTTAAGTTCATCATCCGTCATAATATCAAGTGTTTTCGGATCCGCAGGAATGGTAAGCGAAAACGGTATGCCATGCTTGTATATGATCTGACGGTACAAAGAGTTGATAACAACAGAAACAGGAATACCGAGTTTTTCAAGTATGCTTTCTGCTTCTGTTTTTATATCGTATTCAACACGGGCACTTACAGTTGCGTCTTTCATAACGATCCCACCTTTCATTATCATTGTACAACTTTGTGTTGCGAATTGCAAGACAAATATAAAATATTGTCTGAATCCTGAGATGATTTATTCAATCGGACATGTTATAATAATATCATAGACAAATATACAGAGACAGCCTTCGTGGGAGTAATCCTGCGAGGGCTTTTTCTATGCCCGAAAAGGAAGTGATGCCTATGCCAAGAAAACCAAAGAAGCCCTGTGCCTTCCCCGGATGTCCGAAGTTGACAGACGGTCTGTACTGCGAGGAGCATAAAACAATAGTCAATCGGCAATACGAAAAGTATGGAAGGAAGTATAAGAAAAACGACCGCTACGGTTCTGCGTGGCAGAAGGTGCGCGCCCGTTATGTAAAGCTGCACCCGTTCTGTGAGGAATGTTTCAGCAACGGCGTCCTCACTCCTGTAGAACACGTCCACCACATCAAACCGCTTGATGAAGGAGGTACGAATGACTTTGACAACCTCAAGAGCTTATGTCAAAGCTGTCATTCGAGATTGCACGCCCTCAGAGGAGACTACTGGCACAATCACCACAAAAAGGGCAAATAATGGCTAAAAAGTGGGATTTGCCACCGCCCAGGGGGGCAATCAAATCTCTAAAATGTTGTTTCTGTGGGAACGGGCGCCCCTCTCTTACTTAAAAATCGCAAATTCAAAGACGGTATATGCCCCGGAACTCTTTAAAATTTTTTCTCAATGGCATTTTAATTTGAAAAGCCCCATAACAACCTAATAATCAAACAGAATTCAAACACATCAGCCCGACCGCAATCGGGCTTTTTTGCTGCAATTTTTTCAATCGGGGTTTGATTATTTTTCAAACATCGTTTGATTTTTCTAATTCTTTCTGGAAGGAGGTGCTGAATCAGTGGCAAAAGACGGAACCAATCGCGGAGGTGCAAGACCGGGTGCAGGGCGCAAGCCAAAAGCACTGAAAGAAAAACTCGATGCCGGCAATCCCGGAAATCACCCTTTAAGGCGGCTCGATATTCCTGAAAATATCGAAGGTGTCGATATGCCGAAACCGGGCGATTATCTATCGGCAATGCAGCGTGACGGAAAACCGCTTGGTGCTGACGAAATATATACCAAAATGTGCAGATGGCTTGGAAAGTTAGGCTGCGATAAATTGGTTAACCCTCTGCTTGTTGAGCAATATTCGATGTGCGCCGCAAGGTGGATGCAGTGCGAAGAAGCTATAACGAGATACGGTCTTGTCGGTAAGCATCCGACAGTAACAACATCGGTGGTGCAAAGCCCATTTGTTTCAATGAGCCACAGCTATCTGAAACAGGCTCAGCAGATGTGGCTGCAAATATATCAGGTCGTCAAAGAGAACTGCACCGTGGATATTGATGGCGGTGGTGAGATTGACCCGATGGAAAGGCTGCTCCGTGCAAGGGAGGGAAAGTAATGCAGCACAAAAAACGGTATCAAGCGAAAAATGATACAAAGAAGCGTTATCAGCCTGCTCCGATGTGGGCAGCGAAGGAAAAAATATTTGACACCCGTAAGGGACTGAAAAAGTTCCTGAAACGGAAATTCGGTTAGGAGGAAGAAATTATGTACGAAAAGGTGAATCCGCATCATCCCGATAAAATCGCAGATAGAATCGCTGGAGCAATCGTTGATTTGGCGTATGCAAAGGAAAAGGATCCGAGAGTAGCGGTAGAGGTACTGCTCGGACATGAGGTTTGCCATATTATGGCAGAAACTTCTGTGCATTTCGATATCAGTGAAATAGCAAACATCGTCAAGCGTCTTGCACCGAAACTGACGGTGGACTATCTGGAAGTAAAACAGGATCCTATTCTTGCAGAAAATCAGCGTTGTCGTATACGCTGCGGTGATAACGGCATCTTCAAGGGTGTACCCGTGACTGGTGAACAGGAGCGGCTGACGGCTATTGCGAAGCAGTTTTATTTCGCTTTCGGTGAGGATGGCAAATATATCCTTGACGGCGACCGTCTTGTGATCTGCCAGAGCAACGCAGATACAGAAAATCTCCGTAAGATGTTCCCGGCGGCTGTGATAAATCCCCTCGGTGACTGGACAGGCGGCAGTGATGTTGACTGCGGTGCTATTAACCGCAAGCTCGGAAGTGACATGGGCGACAGCGTTACAGGCGGAGGTCTGCACGGCAAGGATTTGTCAAAGGCTGATGTCAGCGTGAATATTTACGCTTTTCTTGAAGCACAGGCTCTCGGCAGACCTGTGGAGATCAGCTGTGCTATCGGTGATGATACCGTTGACGGCAAGCCCTATGCTGACATTGTAGAGATTGCGAGAAAATACATACACGATCTGGGTGGATTTGAGAAATTCGCAGAATGGGGGCTGATCAGATGATAACGACAACGCAGATGCAGCTTGTTGACATTAACAAGCTGATTCCCTATGTGAACAATGCCCGGACGCACTCGCCGGAGCAGATAACGAAATTACGCTCAAGCCTGCGTGAGTTTGGCTTTATCAATCCTGTTCTTATCGACAGAGAATTCAATGTCCTTGCCGGACACGGCAGGATAGCCGCTGCGAAGGAAGAAGGTATAAACGAAGTACCCTGTGTATTCGTAGAACATTTATCCGAGGCACAGAAGAAAGCGTACATACTGGCGGATAACAGAATGTCGCTTGATGCCGGATGGGATGACGAGCTTCTGAAAGTAGAAATGGCATCCTTACAGGAAATGGGCTTTGATGTCGGTATGACAGGCTTCGATGAAAGCGAGCTTGCTGACCTGTTTGCTGATGATAATAATACAAGCGCAAAGGATGATGATTTTGATTTGACTGCCGCACTTGAAAAAGCGGCATTTGTTCAGCGAGGAGATATATGGACTGTCGGCAGACACAGACTGATGTGCGGCGATGCAACTTCCGCAGAGGATGTCGCTGCCCTTATGAGCGGCACAAAGGCAAATCTCATTCTGACTGACCCACCGTATGGAGTCTCTTTTCGCAGCTCCTCCGGCTTGACTATCCAGAATGACAGTATGAAAAACGAGGAGTTTTATAATTTTCTCCTTTCTGCCTTTCAGTGTATGGTCGAACACCTTGAAAGCGGTGGTGCTGCTTATGTATTTCACGCTGATACCGAAGGGCTGAATTTCCGCAGGGCTTTTGTTGATGCCGGACTGCATCTTGCCGGGTGCTGTATCTGGGTAAAGGACAGTCTGGTGCTTGGCCGCTCCGATTATCAGTGGCAGCATGAGCCTGTGCTTTACGGCTTTTTGCAGAACGGAAAGCATAAATGGTATTCAGACCGAAAGCAGACTACCATCTGGAATTTCGCAAAGCCAAAGCGTAATGCCGATCATCCTACATCCAAGCCGCTTGACCTTCTGAGTTATCCTATCGGCAATTCAACACAGGAAAATGCGGTGGTCATTGACACCTTCGGCGGCAGCGGCTCTACCCTTATGGCTTGTGAGAAAATGAACAGGATATGCTGCACGATGGAGCTTGACGAAAAATACGCCTCCGTTATTCTTCGCAGATATGTAGAGGATACAGGTGATGCAGACGGGGTGTATGTAATCCGCAACGGAAAAAAGATACCTTATTCCGATCTCGTGAAAGAGGTGGAGCGTAGTGGCTAATAAAGAACTGACCCTCGGAAGTCTTTTTTCAGGCTCCGGGGGTTTTGAACTGGGCGGCATCCTTGCTGGGATAAAACCTGTATTTTCAAGTGAAATAGAACCGTTCCCAATCCGTGTAACGGAAAAGCGTCTGCCGGAGGTAAAGCATTACGGAGATGTAAACAAGCTGAACGGTGCTGACCTGCCGCCTGTGGATATTATCACATTTGGGTCGCCCTGTCAGGATATGAGTATAGCCGGCAAGAGAACCGGGCTTGATGGCTCACGAAGCGGTCTGTTTTATCAGGCAATAAGAATCATAAAAGAAATGAGGTGTAAAAGCAATGGCAAATATCCGAGATTTGCGGTCTGGGAAAATGTATGCGGGGCTTTCTCCTCCAACAAAGGAGAGGATTTCCAGGCCGTCCTCGAAAGTTTCTGCTCGGTCAAAGGATGTAAAATTGATGCGGCTCGACCTGCGAAATGGTACAACGCGGGAGAAATTCTGGGAGATGATTTCTCAATCGCATGGAGGGTATTTGACTCTCAATACTGGGGAATCCCACAGAGACGAAAACGCATCTATCTTGTCGCAGATTTTAATGACAGATGTGCCGGAAAAATATTATTTGAGTCAGAAGGCTTGTCAGGGTATTCTGCGGAGAGCTTCCGCTCGTGGCAAGCGGCTGCCCGAAGTATTACGCAAGGCTCTGGAGCGTCAGGCATCGGAGTAGACGGCTATAACGGTGCTGTATCTGACAAAGCGGCAACGCTCGGAATAAACTGCGGAATGTCAACGGGAAGAAACGGTGCGATAGTTCTGAATGATCAAGGCGGAGACAGAATGGATATTACGGAGGAAAAGACCTGCACTCTTCGTGCCGAATCACATCATCCCCCTGTGGTAATGGAGTCGGCAGGCTTTTGTACGGAGCATTCAGCAAAGAGCCGATCTATCGGTTATGAAAAAGAAAAATCTCCAACGCTCCGTGCAGGGGTAGTTCCTGCCGCAGTTTATGAAAACCATTCGATGGATACTCGTTACAGAGAGCTTGGCGATGTAGCTCCAACGGTCAGTGCCACCTATGGTATGGGCGGCAACAATCAGCCCTTCGTGGTAGAGAAAACCTACGATGTCCGCTTTACATCCGAAGGTACGAAAAACGCAAGGCAGAATGTGTATGAAACAAATACTGCGAGAACGGTGGATACGGGCGGCATACCTCCCGATGCCAATCAGGGTGGGATCGCAGTAGTAGAAGCATACGGTATTTGCTCAAAAGACAGCAACGCTATGAAAAGCGACAATCCCAATAGTGGTTTTTATAAGGCTGAAACGAGCAGAACTATTGACGGTAACGGCGGCAATCCATCCTGCAATCAGGGCGGCATTGCCGTTGTGGCGATAGAAGGCAATGGGACAAGACCGTCCCATCACGGAAACGGTTATTCCGAAGAAGGTGTCGGTTATACACTGAATACGACTGAACAACACGGTGTGGCTTACGGTATTGACAGAGCCACTTATAATATGGGGTGCGGGTGTCCGGTGGACACCTCTGCCGAAGGCAGAAGCACCGACCGAGCCGGCAGGCGAGACCAGAACGCACAATACGCTATTTCCATTCAGGAAGAGGTAGAGCCGACAATAGTAGCCAAAGGTCCGGGGGCTGTCGCTCACCCGACCTACTGCACCAGTAAATCATCCTTCCATACAAAAGCATCGGAGGAGCTTGCAGATACACTTGTGGCAAGCGACTATAAAGATCCGCCCACCGTTAATGATACTGATGATGAAATGGAATACATTGTGCGAAGGCTCACTCCGACTGAATGTGCAAGGCTGCAGGGCTTTCCTGACTGGTGGTGCAGTGATCTTGCATCGGAGGATCCTACTGAAGAAGAGATAGAAAAATGGAGGGATATTTTCAAAGAATACGATGGGGCTATGGGAAAGAAAACGAAGCCGAAAACGGATAATCAGATACGAAAGTGGCTGAAAAATCCCCACAGCGATTCTGCAGAATACAAGCTGTGGGGTAACGGTGTCTCACTTCCGGTCGTGTTTTTCGTACTTTCCGGCATCAAATGGGTTGTGGATGAGGAAATCAGCTGATTATTGAGCCGATAAAAAATCAGTTCTTCCTTGTAGGCTTGACATTTTCAGCAGGGTCAATATCCCCTGTGATCGCACCATGCTCCTTTTCAAAATCTTCAATTTCATTCCGGATAAGCACAAGGATATGACTGTTGACGGAACGACCCTGATAATCAGCTATGTAGCCAATCTTATCAAGCATTTCCTGTTCGATTCTGATTGATACACTCTTGACTGCCATAAAAGAACACCTCTTGTTTAGATATATTATGTGTTCATTTTAGTAGCTTTATATGGTAAAATGTTAAAAGTGAATATACTGTATATCTATAAAATTGGAGGGCTCTTTTATGAAAGTAGGAGTTATTGGTTCACGAGGTCTGACAGTAAGTGATTTGGGAAAATATCTGCCGAAGGATACAACGGAGATAGTGTCCGGCGGTGCAAAGGGCATTGATACCTGTGCGAGGGATTATGCTTTGACGCATGATATAAAACTCACAGAGTTTCTGCCGGAATACAACAAATACGGCAGGCGTGCTCCACTGAAAAGAAATCTGCAAATCATTGAATATGCAGATGTGGTTATTGCTTTCTGGGACGGGAAATCCAAAGGTACGAAGTATGTCATAGACAACTGTAAAAAACAGGGTGTGCAGGTTGATGTACATATTTTCTCCTGATTTGTGTACTATGTAGATTTCCTTTTATCTCGGCTGTTGCTGTTGACTTTCAGGCGAAAAAGAGTGATATATGTACTTACCAAAAAAGAGGAGGTACTCAAAATGAGGATCGAATTCAACAGAACAGGAGCCGAAAGAAAAGCACTGGTAAAGGCAATTTCAGAAATAACCGGAGCAGAAGCGGTTTACAAATTCATGCCGACCTGTGCTTATGAGATCGACTACTTTACGGTAACGAAGGACGGAGCTTTGGAGTTTGACGACAGAGCCGACAGCGAGGAAATCGAAAATCTTCTGGAGCAGCTTGCACAGAGGGGCTTTGA
>JBGUWM010000249.1:0-3541 GCA_045221175.1 Acutalibacteraceae bacterium
AACGCGTGTCTGTACCGTTGACTAATACGATTTTCAGTTCAAGAGGAATAAATAATGAGTTGGACATTTGGAGCTTTGTGCAGATCAACTCGAAATAATTATTGTCGTCTTGCTTAGTGTCAAGCAACTTATTGATTTCATCAAGCTCTGCTTCGCTTAACGCGTTTTGGATCAGATCATAATTGAGCAAACCGATAACATCAAAAGCCGATTCGTTTCCTTGCTTCACACTGAATCTGACAGCGATAGTCCCTGCGGTATCGGCAATCAGCTTGCCTGTTACTCGATCCGTTATAATAAACTGAGAATTGTACGAGTTGCCCGATATGTTGTTATTATTTATAAAATCCGTGCTCTCAAGAAATGCTCGGTTGACAGCTTCAAAGCTGCCGTTGCCTGCGATCAGCACTTGCTTTGCGTGCGCCAGATTAGTCAGCTCACGGTTTTGAATATTGGTTTTCTCCATATTCAGGCGCACTGCGCAAAACACTGCCGAAGTGATCAGCCACACAGCCAGCATTATAAGCAGTATTTTTCGCGCCAATTTGTTTCGTTGCTTTTTTAATCTGTCCTTCATTTAGCGCTCCTCGATCTTATATCCTCGCCTGATGACGGTTTTTATCAGCTTTCCGTTTGAGCCGAGTGCTTTTCTGAGATTGCTGACGTGCGTGTCAAGAACACGCTCGTCCATATCGCTGTTATAGCTCCAGACCAAATCAAGCAGCTTCTCACGGCTTATAACGCTCCCCTTGTTTTCCATCAGCACCTTTAAGATACCGTATTCTCTCGCGGTCAGCTTGATTTCCTCACCGTCATTGATGACCATTCCGTTGTTGGGGTTCAGCGACAGCGTACCGGCGGAAAAAACCTTTGAACGCACCAAGCCCTTAGAGCGTTTGATCAGCGCGTTCACCTTTTGATAGAGGACAGGAAGCGGAAGCGGCTTGATAACATAGTCATCGCAGCCTAAGGCATACCCGTTCAAAATGTCCGATTCGTCGCCACGCGCGGTGATAAACATAATCGGTACGTCGCTATCACGTCGCACCTCTTTGCAGATTTCAAAGCCGTCCAGCTCCGGCAGCATCACATCAAGCAATAAACAATCGTAATGATTCTCATATGCCTTTTCAACGCCCGTTTGCCCGTCTGATGCAACATCGACCTCAAACGCGTTCTTTTCTTTTTTTATAAAATAATTGACGATCAACGCCTGGATCTTTTTGTCATCCTCAACAAGCAAAATCCGATACATCAGCCTTCACCTCTTTTATACATCTAATTATATATCCGTGACCTTTAGTTTATCTTAAGATATTCAAAAAATATTATATCGTAAAAATAAAATAATGACAATATCTAAAGGTCATCTAAAGATTAGCGTGTTATTATCAGGGCAGGGTGATGATAATGAAGAAAAAAGCAAAGCAAAAAGAATCGTAAAAATCACAGCGTTGAGCCTTGCGGCTGTTATACTTCTGAGCGTGATAACCGCCGGCGTAATCCTATACGGTCGGATTGCGACCGTTATGAGCGTTAAACAGGTCGGCAATCAATTATATACCGTTAATTATCAGCAAAATTATCATCTTAATAAGGCGCTTGCGGCGAATATCAAGACAGAAAAAGATATGTTTGATTTTATTTGCAACGATTTTTATTTTGGTTATCAGGTCGAATCCAATGTCAGTGAGTTTTCCTGCAGTGCTTTTCTTTCCGACACGCCTGACGGCAAAAGGATCGTAGGCAGAAATTTTGATTTTTCCGAAACGGAAACGCTTTCTGTTTATACGCATCCGAAGGACGGCTACGCTTCCTTTTCCTCCGTTGACCTTGATGTGATGTCGGTCGGCAAACCTAATATGATCGACCCGATGAGCTTGGAGGGAAAGCTTGCGATGCTTGCCGCGCCGTATCTTTGCGTGGACGGTCTAAATGAAAAGGGGCTAAGCGTTTCCCTTCTTGATCTCGAAGAACCCGAACGCCATCACGAGAACGGAAAACCCGCAGTTTTGATATTAGTTGCAGTCCGGATGCTGCTTGATCAGGCGGCAAGCGTTGATGAAGCGATCGAATTGCTTGAACAATATGATATACAGACTGTTGATGACTGCGCCCAACATATGTTCCTAGCTGATAAAAACGGAAAGGCCGTCGTAATAGAGTGGTCAAAATCAGAGATGACGGTCACCGAAAGCCCTGTCTGTACCAACTTCAACCTGTCAAGAGCAGAAGGAAAATACGACGGCTTATGTAACAGATTCGATGTAATCACACATATGCTGGCAGACAGTCCCGAAAACGACACGAAAAAGGCATTTGAGATTTTGAAAGCAGCACAGGTCAGTTGGACGCAATGGTCCTGCGTTTACAATCTAGATGATTTTACGGTTGATTATGTGATAGATAACGACTTTGAAAACAGTTACCATCTTGGTAGAGAAGATTATTAGGAGGCGTACATAATGAAGAAAAAGAGCAGAGCAAAGAAAATCATAAAAATAGCCGCATTGAGCCTTGCGGGTTTGATTCTCGTAACATTAATTACCGCCGGGTTTATTCTCTACGGACGGATAGCTTCTATGATGAGTATAAAGCACGTCGGCGATGACCTTTACACGATGAATTTTCAGCAGGACTATCATTTAGATAAGGCGCTGGCGGCAGGGATCAAGAACGACGAAGAACTGTTGAGGTTCGTTTGTGACGATATGTTCTTCGGTTATCAGGTGGACGGTAACTTTTCGAAGTACGGCTGCAGTGCATTCATTACGCCCAATCCCGACGGAAAATATCTTGCAGGACGCAATTTCGGCTTAGGCGGCTCGGATACGCTCTGCGTGTATACGCATCCAAAAGACGGCTACGCTTCTGTGTCGACAGTTTCAACCGATATGATCTCTGTCGGAGAAGGAAGCGAGTTTGCCACAACAAGCTTTTTGGGCAGGGCAGTTCTGCTGGCTGCTCCGTATATGGGTGTGGACGGCTTGAACGAGAAGGGGCTGACCGCTTCTCTGCTGGATATGGACGATGGTGAAACACATATGAGCACCGATAATCCGGATGTTACAGTCACTATGGTGATTCGCATGCTGCTCGACCGCGCTGCAACGGTCAATGAAGCGATTGAATTGCTGGAGAAATATGACATACATACCGGTCACGGTTGGACACAGCATATCTTTATTGCCGACGCAAACGGGGATGCGGCTGTTGCTGAGTGGTATAATGATAAAATGAGAGTAGTTAGGTATCCTGTATGCACGAATTTCAGGATGTCCGACCGGTCTTTGGACGGAGATTTTACAGGTCAGTGTGACCGGTTCGACCTGCTTGACAAAGCTCTGAAAGAAAAGCCCGAAAATACCGCTGATGATTCTATGAAACTTCTGGAAGCCGTAAGGCAGGAATACAAAGAATATAATATATTCACCGAATGGTCTGTAGTAAATAACGGATCTGTCCCAAATTCTGTGTAAACTCAAAATCGCGGTGTAAAATAGAGCAAAAATTATTATTCAGGGGCGAAAGCCCCTTGTTA